>DASWTB010000060.1:0-5976 GCA_036402315.1 Pseudoduganella sp.
CTCTCAGGAGTTGGCTATGACGGAGAAATCTGCTTGCACTCAGGTACGTACTCTTACTACCGGGCGTACATACTTTCCGGTTCGGTGCGCCAAGAACAACGGCTTTAGTGGGTTGCGGGCTGTGCCTTGGATTCGGTTGAAAGGGGTCTGGCTGGAGCAGGCCGGATTTGCCATCGGGCGGTCGGTAAAGGTCGAGGTACGGCAAGGGCAAGTTGTTATTTGGCTTGCATAGTGCCCCAGCCTGGAACCACGGCCGGCAGGAGTCCTGGTCGACCTGGCTGCAACCCCTCAGCTTGGCGTCGGCGGCGCCGTGGCCGGATATGCGGCCGCCAATGCCGCCGCCGTGGTGTTTGGCTGACCCCGATCCTTCGCGTCCGCGCCACCGCTATCAACGCGGCAATATCCGCCTGACCAGATCGGATTACCCCGAGACGGCCTTACTCTCCATTATTGCCCGAGTTGAAACTGCGCTTACCGCGCAGCACGATTCGGCGGCCAACGCGCAGGCAGCGCCATGCATTACGCATCAGCAACAGATGAAGCCCGGTGACACCAAGGAACGAAAGAAATAGCACCTGCTCCGAGACCCCTTGCTTCCAGCAGTAAACGCCGACGAAACCCAGCAAGGCGTTGCTGACGAGGATGACCCAGACAATGGCATCCGGGCTCAGGCCAAGGCGAAGCAACACGTGGTGCAAATGAGTGCGGTCAGCAGAGAGCGGATTGCGGCGCTTCAATGCGCGACGAATGACCACCACCAGCAGGTCGATCAGCACAAAACCCAGCACCCAGAGCATGACAACTGGCGGCACATGACGGCCGTTGTTGTAAGTTGGCTGCGACAACTCCACCGCAAACCAGACGATGCCATATCCGAGCATCAGACTGCCGGCATCGCCGAGAAACACGCGCAACTTTCCCCGGAAGGGGTTGCGCATATTGAAGATCAGAAAGCCGAGAATAGCGCCGCAGAAAATCACGCATACGCGCTGCGCAGCGAGATTGCCCAACTCGCCTGCCAGATAGGCGTACCAGCCGAATACGATCAGCGAAAGCCCGCCCGCCAGGCCATCGAGCCCGTCGCTCATGTTCATGGCGTTGATGACGGCGACTACGGCAAAAAGCGTCAGCGGGATCGCCCAGTTTGCCAGTTCGATCTCGCGCCGGCCGAAGATGTCGCCCAGCGACGTCAGATAGACACCACCCCATGACGTCATCAGGATCGCCGCAAAGATCTGTGCGCCCAGTTTGGCCACCGGAGACATGCCTTGCATGTCGTCGATCAGGCCGACAAAGGCCAGCAAAGTCAGCCCTCCCAACAGGGCGACGTAGTAACCCTGGTTGCGCATGAACAGCAGGCAACCCGCCCAGATCGCCAGCGTTACGGCGATGCCGCCGACCAGGGGCACGGCTCCGTGGTGTCGCTTGCGATTGTCGGGACGATCCAGCAGGCCGCCGACCATGGCAACTGGCCGCAGCAGCAGAACGCTCAGCGCGGAGACCAGGAAGGCAAAAGCTGGAACCCAGAAGAAATCGAACATGGAATCGTTCTAATAATGTTCAATTGCCGGCGGCGAGATGGCGCAAGCGGAACCGCCAATAGGCGGAAGACGTAAACAGACGCATCATGCTTGCCAGATGCCAGCGTAGGTAGCGAAGACGGCGGTGGCTGTCGCGGCGGGCATCGTGCATCACGATGACATCATTGGCGAGATGGACGCTCCCTCCATTCAGCCATGTACGCAGGCAAACGTCCACATCCTCGCAATAGAGATGGTACCGGTCGTCGAAGCCGCGCAGCCGCTTGAATACGCTGGCATCAAAAAGCAGAAACATGCCGGCAGCCCAGTCAACCGGAACCGTGCCTTCGCCGGCGTAGTCCGGAGGCATGCGGTTGTTGGTCAACCGGGTCAGCGCACGTCGCAGCAAAACCAATGGTCTCGGCACTTTCCGCGCACTGTCCTCGACGGCGCCGTCGTTGGCGACCACCCGCGGCGCCACGACTCCCGGTCGCGCCCGGGCTTGCGCCAACAGCGCAGGAAAGGGATTTTCGATCAACCGGACATCGGGATTGACCACGCAAAAATACGGCGTGTCGCAAAAAGCGAAGGCTGC
The DNA here is from genome assembly GCA_036402315.1 of Pseudoduganella sp. Lineage (GTDB taxonomy): Bacteria > Pseudomonadota > Gammaproteobacteria > Burkholderiales > Burkholderiaceae_D > Rugamonas. Next base: position 2,116 of record DASWTB010000060.1, read on the forward strand.
GTTGTGGTTTGCCCCGAACCCCTTGGGCTCGGCATTCTGGATATACCGGATGTCGAGATCGCCGAAGCCGTCATCCGCAACACGGCGTTCGGGCAGGTTCTCGGTAATTACGACTTTCAGGGGGACTTCATGGGCAATCGCAGACAATTGCCTGATCAGCGGACGCATCAATTCCCCCTGGCCGTGGCTGACCAGGGAAACCGTCAGCAGCTTAGCGGTTGCTTCCACGACCTGGCCTCGCATCCACCAACGCACCACCGCGGCCCTTTACGCCGTCGATGATGCCTCGGGTCATCAATCGGATTCGCTTCAGCCGCGGCGACATGCCGAGGCCGAAGAACACCGCGAACTGCGACAAGCGAAATACATGGGTAATCCGCCATGCAAGGCTCATCGGCGTCGTCAGCAGCATCCGCACCGTATTGCGGAACATGTAGTAATCGCGCGCCGGAGAATGTACCGGCACCTCGCGCCAGCGGCCCAGCCAGACCCGCACGACATGGTCGCCCAGCGCATGCTCAAGTCGCGCGCGCGGGATTGCGAAGAGGCGCATGCCCCGCGCCTTTACGCGCAGGCACCATTCCGTGTCGACGTGGTCGATAAAATAGCCCTCGTTCATCATGCCGTAGCGTTCGAGCACGGAGATCGCGATCATGGTGCCGGAGGCAATCAAGAAGTCGGCCTCGACATAAGGCTCCGAGGTCACGGTGGCAAGCCGCTGCACGCGTCCGCGCACCATGCGCACCACCTTGGATGTCGTGCCGGTACGGCGGTCGTGTGCCACCGCTCCTACGGCGCCGACCTCGACGCCTGCATCGCGCAGTTGCCGGTCGTCTTGCCGCAGCATGGTGACCATGTCGTCGGCCGGCACACTGTCGTGGTCAAGCAAGAGCACGTATTCGGCGCCGGCGGCCTTTGCGGCTTCGATACCGCGGTTTTGGGCGGCGGCGATGCCGAGGTTGGTGCCTAACGGAACGTAGCGAATTCGTCCACCCCCCGCATCTTCCGAGCAGCAGATGGTGGCGACATCGATGCGCGCCGATCCGTTGTCGACGACCACCACCGTCCCGAGTTGCCGCAGGGTGGCCTGCAACAGCCGCCGAAAAACAGGCTCGTCGGGGTTGAACGTCACGACGACGGCAGCGGTGCGATCGGCTTCAACGGACGCAGCGCCGTTTGGCATGGCAAGTTGAGCTTCGCTCATGCCCCTCCCTCCATCCGACTGTGAATATTGCGGACCACGCGGACAAGCATGGACCTGGCGCGAAGGTAGCGCAGATGTACCCTCAGTTTCTGCCGCGCCAGCCAGCCAGCTCCTCGTATCCAACATGTATCGACGCCTATTGCCGCACGGCTCAAGCGTGGCATCCGTACCGAGCGCTGGAATTCCTCCAGCAAGCCCCGCCACTGCATGGCCACCCTATCCTGTGCATAGTGCTGTCGGACATCCTCGTACGCCGCCGCTGCTATCGCTGCACGCTGCTGCGGGTTATCCACCAACTCGACGATTGCCTGATACCACGCCCTAGCGTCTTGCCGCACGAGCAGCCCATTAACACCGTTCTCCACCGAGTCACGGTAAGGCGGACTGTCGGCATATACGCCGGTGATGCCTAGTGCGCCGTACTCACGGTACTTATTATTGGTTTTGTATCGGTTCGACTCGGTATCCGCCATTGGCGCCAGGCCAATATCCAGGCCGCTGGCATGCTTGAACCTGATGAAATCCTCATAACTGCCCATGTGGGCGTGATAGACGACACGGTCCTTACCGTGAAGCGACGGAGGACAATACCCAAAGAAATGCATCGTCACCTGGGGCCTTTCGGCCAGCACTTGCTCCAGAGCAGGAAGGATAGCTATGAAGTCCTTTTCACGCGTCGCGCTACCCGCAAATCCTATCCGGACCTCATGTTCGTGCCTAGGCGGCGGCTCCAGCCCTGACAAAAGGCTGAAGTCGAAAGGCGCAGGCAAGACGATTACGGACGCCTCAAAACGATCCCGCAGGTATTTCCCAAGGTGGGGCGAGTTGACGATAACCGTATGGGCGTTGCGAACTACCAGTTCGAGGGTCTCGCGCACTTCCTTGGCCTGATAATAGGCAATCAGCGGCCCCTCGCCTTGAAGCTCCCAAAAATTATCGTCGATGTAGTACAGGTATGGCATCTTGCGACGCAGCATCCATTTCACCATCGGCGCTGCGGAAGGATCGCCGACGCGAATAAGCAATGGAATAGCGTTATTCTGCATCCGACTCGGCAGGAAGTTGGATACGAGTAACTTGCAGACGCCTGCCGCATTACCGGCGGCCTCGCCAATAAGCCGGCCGATAATATGCGTAGTCGGAATCTCGCCCTCGATAACAAGACGGGCATGTAGCCTTGGCGCGGCTTCGGCAGCGCCATGGCCAGCGTCAAGACTACTGTTAGCGCTCATACAGACCACGCCCGACATCGGCATAAGGAGTGGCGCTGGCATAGCGACTCAGCATTCATCAGACAACTCAAGGCCGATAGCCGGCACAATACGGCGGCGGATGCCGCTAAGACGAGCCGACCCAGCCAGCGAAATGCGGCTTGTTGCACCACGCGTGAAGATGCGGATTTCGACATTGTCGGTGCCCTCGACCTCGATGCGCTTCCCAAAGCTGAGTCGCAGGAACGATCTATTTTTGACGTGGTTGAGCGGAATAACGGATTGGGCCGCTATCTCATTATTAACAACGATCTCCGCACCGATCACGCCATCGCCATCCGTGAAATCCATCATGGGAATAGTCGACACCCCTGCCACCATACCCGCCAAACCACTGAACGCAGCAGCCACGAAATCCTTCCCATCCAGATCCAGGCTGGAGCGAAGATTGAGCGGCGTTGGAACACTCCACACCGTTTTTTGGCTCATGGAGCGGATATCAGCACGCGCCCGCCGGTCATCGACAAGCTGGTAGATCAATCCCTTCTTGTTTATGCAATGGTCCTCGAAGGAGAAGCTGCGCGCAATGTCATCATAGGCAGCAGACACGATGCACTTTGCAAGATCTTCGTTGTAGAGGAGCGTCCGGATGGCCCGATACCAGCTGTCCTCATCGTTGGGAGCCAGGCAACCGGTCACCTCATGCTTGACATAGTTGCGATAGGTTTCAACGTCCGAGTAAACGCCCGGAAATCCTGCCGCGGCATATTCCCGATATTTATTATTTGTCTTACTACGATTGAACTCGGTATCCGCGAGCGGAGCCAGTGCCACGGCCCACTGTCTGGAGCGGAAAAACGAGATGAACTGATCGTAGTCCGGATTAAAAGGATGCGATACCACGCGCTCATTTCGTTCGAATTCCGCCGGCACGAAGCCGAAGAACTCGAGCGAGACATTGGGATCTTCCTCCAGGATCCTCTGCAGTGCCGGGATCACAAACTCGAAATCCACATCCTTCTTCAGGCTACCCATGAAGCCGATTACCGAGGTTGGCTTGTACCTCGGCTTTTCAGCCGGTAGCAACTGATAAGGCCGGAAGACCTCCACCCGATCGCTGTGCGCCACGGCGGCATCCCGCATCGCCGCCGAGTACACTGCCGTGCGATCGGCCAGAGAGATCAGGTCTGCGAGGTCCTGGTTCTCAAACTGGCCGTGGCTTGGCTCGCCGTTGTGAAACTGAAGCGCGAAATAATTGTCATCGGTCTCAAAAGCCACGGGGATACCGAGCGCTTTGGCAGCGCGAACAATCTCAATGACCGGGGCTGTGTAGATGCGCAACACGTACACCAACTCAACCTCTTCGAGCTTGATCTTATGAAGCTCGGAAAGGTCATATACCGTGTATTCAAAGCCTTTGTCCTCGCGCCTCAACTGGTCGAACGG
>DASWTB010000061.1:0-2971 GCA_036402315.1 Pseudoduganella sp.
GGCGGTCCGCGTATCGTATTGGCGATAGAAGGGCCGGAGAGTCAAGCGCTCTCCGGTTGTCGTCGTCAGCCTGAACCGGGGTATGCCGTCCGCCGCGGCGGGGATTGGTTTTCCGCCAGCATCCGCGAATACCGCCGGCCAAGCCTCCGGTGGCAGCGGATCGCCAGCGTTGCCCAAGTCGGCCGCAAGCACCATTGGCCCATACATGAAGGCTTGCACAGTGGGGTCATCCGGTGTCGCCTCGTGCTGTAGCGCCATGGGCAGCACGAGTTCAACCCGATCGCCTGCACGCCAGTGCCGCGCCACCTGCGCATAGCCGTCGCGCGCTTTGATTGGCGTGGCCCGGCCATTGACGGTCATGCGTGGCGCCTTGGCCCATGCAGGCAAGCGGAATTTCAATACGATCGGCTTCGCTGAAGTGATCTTGCTGAGCGTGAAAGTCACCGTGCCGCGATGGGGAAGCCCGCTTTGCAACTGGAAGCGGCCCACGCCCGGCCATTCGAGCACGGAAGGAACATATTCGTTGACGTACAGTTCTTCCCTGTCTTCACCTCGTCCATGCCAATAGATCGAATCGCCGTGCTTGGCATGTGCTTCCATGCCAGAACCCATGCAGCACCAGAACTGGTCCCGTGGCTCCGACCAGGTACGCCGCGCGCCCGCCATCGTGGGCATCATGTACGCGAACATGCCCGTGCCGGGATGTTGCGCAGCAAGCGTGTGGTTCAGGTGCGCGCGCTCGAAGAAATCGAACCATTTGCCATGCGGCTCCCATTGGAACAAGTGTCGCGTGATCTTCAGCATATTGTAGGTAGAGCAGTGTTCGCAGGTCTGGTCCGTGATGTATCTGGATATCTGCCCTTTTGGATAAAACCATTCCCGGTCGCCGTTGCCGCCAATGACGTAGCTTCGATGGCCCGTCACGGTGCGCCAGAAGAAGTTGACGGCGGCGGCGTTGTCGCCGTCGCCGTCCAATTCATACAGGCGGGCCGCGCCAACGTACTTGGGAATTTCCGTATTCGAGTGCGCCTTATCAAGCTCATCGCGCCCCTCCGCCACGGGCCGGAAAGTCTTCTCGTGACGAAGTCTCTGGGCAAAGCGCAGCCAGCGCTGGTCGCCTGTGCGCGCATATAGCTCCGCGATCGATTCTTGCAGGCCGCCATACTCGCAATCGAGTACTTGCTGCATCTGCTCCTTGTTCAAGACGGCAAAAACACGGTGCAGGTAACCCGCCATGCCTTCTGCAACGGCCAGTGCCTGTGCGCTTTCAAGATGGAGATGCGCATCGAGCAGGCCGGCAAGCTGTTTGTGGATGTTGTACAGCGGCGCCCACCCGCCATTCAGGTTGCCAAAGCGAGGGTCGATCTCCCCGCGCATGACATCGTCGAACAACGTTTTCCCGTTAGCGAGCACTTGGCCGTCGACGCGCCGCCCCAGCGCGGCCACGTAACCATCGCCGCTCTGTGCCTGGCAAAGAGCCAACTCCGCCACAATATATTCCGCGCGGCGCCGAACCTCGACATCGCCAGTCTGTGCGTGCATAAGCGATAGCGCGCTAAGGTAATGTCCGAGGGTGTGGCCGGCAATCGTGTCGCTTTCCCAGCCGCCATACACCGGCGCTTTCGCGGCCAGCCCGGCATTTTCCCTGAAGCGCGCCAGCAAGCGGTCGGGCTCCAGGGACAGCAAGAAACGCCGGTTGGTTTCCACAGCATCGAGCCAAGGGGATGGCGTCAACCTGACGTGCGACAAGGGGAACGGCTGGGCCTTGACCAGCGTGGAGCGCGGCTGCGCCCCTTCGGCAGGAGCGCCGAATGCCGCTGCCAGTCCCAAAGTGCCGGTTTCGAGCAAGAATTTCCTGCGGGGATAGCTGGTCATTACTTTGTCACCTATTTCTCTATGTGTTATCGTTATCATGCCACAAAACGCGCGCCCGGTGCCTGCGTACGCTGGCTAACCGACTGGACCGCGCCGCCCATGGCATATTCTGGGGCGGACACAGGAGCTGGAAATGACCAAAGTCAGAAAAGGCCAGGCTCCAGCCAAGCTGGGACGGGCCGAGTTTCAACTGCGCTTCCAGCGCAATTTTTGCGACCCGCGGTTCGACCGGATGCGCGGCGAGCTGGCCGGCCTGGAAGGCATCGCCTGGCAGAACTTCAGCGACAGCCGCAAATCGCCGTGCACCGAGCCTGCGGGAACGGGATACGCCGATCCCACCTATGAACTGTCGATTGAATGGAAGACGGCTGCCGCACGCCTTGCTGCCGCCGAGCAGCGCCAGAAAGATCCCGCCGCGCCTTCACGCGTATTGCTCATCTGCGGCGCGGCCCGCAATGACGGCAGTTGTCCCGGCGAAATGTCCAAGACCTGGCGCATGCTCAAGCTGGCCGAAGAAGTGTTACGCGTCGACGGAACCGACGTTGACATCCTTGACCTGAGCCGGCTCACGTCCGAGTCCGGCTTGCACATCCATCCCTGTAAGGGCTGCGTGTCCACTGCCATGCCACTGTGCCACTGGCCCTGCAGCTGCTATCCAAACCACAGCCTCGGCCAGGTCAACGACTGGATGAATGAGATTTATGAAAAGTGGGTGTCGGCGCACGGCGTGATCATTTTCACCCCGGTGTACTGGTACCAGGCGCCTTCCGTCCTGAAGCTGATGATCGACCGCCTGGTATGCGCAGATGGCGGCAATCCCGATCCCAGCAGCACCCACGGCAAGAAGCCAGACGAAGCCAAGGCGCTGGAGCTTGCAGGCTGGTCCTATCCCAAACACCTTGCCGGGCGCACGTTCGGACTGGTGGTGCACGGGGATGTGGTGGGCGCCGAAAGCCTGCGGCGCAATTTGACGGACTGGCTGGAATGGATGCAATTGATCGATGCGGGCGCACAAGCCCGGCTTGACCGCTATGTCGGCTATTACGAACCTTACGCGACCAGCCACGACAGCATGGACCGGGACCAAGCGCTGCAG
>DASWTB010000062.1:0-38538 GCA_036402315.1 Pseudoduganella sp.
CATGACGCGGCGGAGGATTAGCATGAAGGAACACCCTGTAAGAAAGCATCGGATGCAAACGCGGCAGCTCGGGCCGGCCCAGTTGCGGATACTGTTGACACTGGCGCGCGACCTGCTTCAGACCGACGAGGCACAAGGTTCACTGGCGCTGATCGGCCGTGCGCTGGCAGAGACGGTTCGGTTCGACTCTGCCTTGTTACTCCTGCGCAGCGATCCAATGGATCTCGTGGCGTTCGACAGCCATGGTATTGCGCATTCGGCGGGTACCGACCATCCGCTATACAGCGCCGCCTTGCGCATGACCGCCGCCGTAGCTGCTGCGGACGCCCTGCCTAACGGAGAGCAGCAGCTTGAGTACGGAGCGGGACGCCGGATGGTACTGGCCGTGCCGGCGCACAGCGCAGCGGTGGTTCTTGCAATCAGCTGGAAACATGACGTGGATGCAGATACATACGATGCGTACCACCGAATGCTCTCATACATTCTGCAGTTGGCAGGGGCCGCATTGGGAAAAATCGAGTCGCAGACTACACTCGAGCGGATTTTGCGCGAGCAACGCCAGGAAATTGCCGACACCTCAGTGATTCATGCCGAAGAACTGAAGCAAAGGGACGAGGCGGTGTGCGAAATGCGGATGCTGTCGTTGACCGACGTCCTGACGGGGCTGTACAACCGGCGCGGTTTTTTCCTGCAGGCCGAACAGATCTATAAAGTTGCGCGGCGCAAACGCGCGAAGAGCGCTGTGATCTTCGCGGACATTGATGGCCTGAAGCGTGTCAATGACGAACTGGGGCACGAGGCCGGAGACGCCATGATCCGGGACGCTGCGCTTGTGTTCCGCCAGTCGTTTCGCCATGCCGATGTCGTGGCACGCCTCGGAGGCGACGAATTTGTCGCATACACGCTCGACGATGGGCAGCCAGAGGTCATCCTGTCGCGTCTTGAAGCCAATCTGCGCGCATTCAACTTGATGCAGGAGCGGCCGTATTGCGTTTCGATCAGTGCCGGCGTCGTGCTGGTGGACTCCTGCGCGGACCAGGCCCTGTCGCATTACGTTCTCCTGGCAGACGAAAAAATGTACGCGCAAAAGCGGAGTCGCTTGCATTGAACCGGGCACTTAGTCCGGAGGAGTCCTGTTCAGGTCCTGCTACCCGTGTCAACGGAGAAGCTCATGGCGGCGCGAAAGTTGGTGGCTGAGGAAACGTCCGCGACGCAGCAGAAACGGCACCCGAAGGTGCGTTCCGAAGGATAGGATCAATGACGATCCCGCCGTTCTTATTTCATGCCTGTGCCGGCGGCACCGGCACCACAGAGATGCGTTTGATGGTGATGACGACATCCTGGTACATGCTCTTGTAGTTCTTGTCCTTGCCCTCGGCGTTCGCCAGCTCGGCCAGGGAGAAATCTCGGCTGCCAAAGTATTGGTTCTGCGGCGAGATCTGGATATTGAGCTGTTTTGGCAGCGATCTGACGATGCGTTGCCGTTTTCCGGCGCAGGCTGCCGATTGGCAGGTCTGGATCTCGATATAGTCGACGACCGTGTCGAGTGTCACCGTATAGGTGCCGACCGCCAGCCGTGCAGGTTTCTTGGGTTGCTGCGAGACGGTCAGCCGCATGCGTTCGCCGCGCGGGGGCTTTTGCAGATCGTAGACGCCGACTGCGTTTTGTCGAGGCTTCAGGCCAATACTGGCTTCATCGATCCTGAAGACATTGAAGTAGCTCTTTTGCATCGAAAGGAGGCGCTGCGTTTCCTCTTCCAATTCCTTTACATTGAGCTCGGGTTTACTCTCGGCAGCCGGCGGCGCCGGAACCGTCGCCGATGCGGGAGGTTCGGTAGCCGCAGGCGTTTTCGCTGGCGTGGCCTGCGGTGCAGTCGCCATATTCGAGCATGCCGCGAGGGCAGCTGCAAGCAGGATGATGAAGCAGGCGTGCGTGCGTTTCATAATGACTCTCTTTGAAACGAATAAGCAGGTTTAGCGGGCAACGCGGAAGCCGACTCGCGCATTGGAGTTGGCTCTGTCATCCCAGGTCCGGGCGGAAGGACGGACATCGGCTTCGACAGAATCATAAGCTCCTCCTTTTTGCACCTTCTTCCGGCAAGTGGCACTGTCACTCTGATTGCGCTTGGTGGGGGAGTCGGCATGGCTGCCGTACCAGCAGTCGTCGACCCATTCGTAAACATTGCCAACCATATCGTACAAGCCTCGGTTGTCCTTGAAGCTGCCAACGGGTGCGGGCCCGGTGATCGGCAGGTGGCTGCCGCATTGCCCGCAGTGGGCAATATCCTGCCCGATCGCATCGCCCCAGGGGTATGCTGTGCTCGCCCCTGCACGTGCGGCATATTCCCATTCGGCCTCGGTAGGCAGGCGGTATTGGACGCCTGTCTTGTTCGAAAGCCAGCGGACGAACTGCTGGCTGGCGTCCCAGCTCACCTGCGTCACAGGCAGTTTTGCCTGCGCATTTGCCGGTGATTTGATGGCCGGGCAGGCTCCGTCGGCAACACACAATTGCCATTGTTCGATGCTGACTTCATGTGCAGCAATGCTGAAGGCGGCGATCTTCCTGGCAACGTCGCCAAATTCTTCGCTTGCCGCTTGAGTGTCGCCTGGCATCGCACCCATGCGATAGCTTCCTTCAGGAATTTCCACCATGAGCGGACAAGCAGGCGAGCCGTCGTTGAGCTTCAGTGTGCAGGGCGGTGGTGGTGCCGGCGCGACAGGTTCAGTTGCGGCGGGCGCTGCGGGCTTGGGCAATGCTTTGCTTGCCACTTGTGCCGGAGGCTGGGGCTTGGTGGATGGCCAGAATAGGGCTGCTGCGACGACGCAAAGCGCCGCAATGGCGCCGGAAATCTTTGCTACTTGCCGCCACGGTGTCTTGCTTTCGGGCGGTGCATCTGGTGTTGCCTGGACATCTGCCTGCGCAGCCTCCTGAGCCTGTGTGATCGGTCGTTCCACTGGCGGGTCTCCCGGTCCCGGGGCGGTGCGAGGCGAGCCTTGCACCGGGTGGGTTGGCCGCACCGAGGTGGGCGATGTGCGTTCAATGAAGGCTGTCACGTCCGGATCTGCCACGCGGGCGAACGGGATCGAAACCGGGCCGTGCTCCGAAGGCGCTTCCAGGCCCAGCATGGCGCGGAACTCGCTGACGCTTTGCGGGCGATGCTCGGGTCGCAAGTTCAGCGCAGCATCGAGCGCTGCAAGGAACGGTGCGCTATAGCGATCCTTTGCGCTGACAGCCAACGGCACCATCGAATCGGACAACAGACGCGACATCGCTGCAGGTGGCACCGACTCAGTGATGATGTAGTACGTCACCGAGGCCAATGCATATAAATCGGTCCAGGGGCCGTGGCTAATGTGGTTCATGTCGCCATACTGTTCGATTGGCGCGTAACCTGGCTTCAGGATCACGGTAAGGGTTTGCGTGACGTCGCCGATGACATGGCGAGCCGCGCCGAAATCGAGCAGCAGTGGTGTGCGGCCGTCGATCATCAGGATATTGTCAGGTGCAATGTCGCGGTGATAGCAGCGCTTGTCGTGCAGCACTTGCAGCGCATCGAGAATCTGGCCGAGAAACTTTTTCAGCCACGCTTCTTCGGTGAAAGCCGTGCGTTCCAGCTTAAGCAGTTGCTTGAGCGTGGGCGCATCGTAGAAGGGCATGGCCATATAGCCGGTGCCATTGGCCTCCCAGAAGCGGTATACCTTGACCAGCGATGGATGGTCGAACTTGGCAAGCAGTTGCGCTTCCTTGACGAAGCTTTGCAAGCCGACGCGGAAAGCCTCCGCGTAGTGCTCGGACAGGATGGTCACGTGGGTATTGTCCTGCCGGCCAGCGAAGGAGACCGGCATGTATTCCTTTACCGCCACTTCGCGCCCGAGCGAATGGTCGTAGGCGCGGTAGACGATGCCGAAGCCGCCCTGGCCAACCACGCCCATGATCTCAAACTCCGCCAGCATGGTGCCGGGAGCGAGTGCATGCGGCGACACGCGGCCGGGTCTCAGTACGGTCTGGTCGTTGTCGCTGAATGAGTGGTCAGTCATGTTGATCCTGGCTTGGACGGAATGCTTATCGTAAAGAGAATGCTGTTAACTTGCTCACGCTCTTATGGGGAAGTATAACGATTAGTCGCGCTTCAAGTGCAGGAAAAAATGTGTTGTGCAGTTCGCCATAGAGCCTGATACAGAAGGCCGTATGCAAAATCAGTCGCTACATTTTTGATTGTGATTTCGATCTTGCGGCGGGTGACAAAGGGAGAGATTTGAATGATATTTCGGAGATAAAATTGCAGAACACGCCACGCAATTTGCGCAAGGGATTGTTGAGAATCTGCTTTACCTACGGGCTGTATTGAAAGTGACTGAGCATGTTGAAGTATCAACCGAAGGTGGAGGGTTGCTGCGTGCTTGATATGAATGAGTTGCTGGCAGAAGTAACTGAACAACCTCCGTGCGGACCATATCTTGAATACGATCCTTTGTACCAGGAGCTTGAGCGCATTGCAGGCGGCAAGGCGGAACAGCGGCTTGGTGACAATGTCGTTCCTGCCGAACCGCCTGACTGGTCGGAACTGAAACAGAAGTCGCTCAAACTGTTTTCGCGTACCAAGGATTTGCGTGTTGCGGCACTACTCACGCGCGCACTGGTCCGCACCGAAGGCATTGCCGGCTTGAATGAAGGCTTGTCACTGGTGCGCGCCATGTTGGAGCGCTATTGGGACGACGTGCACCCCCGGCTTGAGATCGAAGGAGAGCACGATCCGACAGTGCGCTTGAATACACTTGCCTTCCTGGCCGATAGCAATGCATTGCTGGTGGATGTGCGCAATGCCTTGATCGTCCCGGCCGGCGCGATGGGCCGCGTGAGTGTGCGCGACCTGTTGATTGCCATCGGCAAGTACAAGCCCGTCAGCGGCGAAACCGCACCACAGCTCGCGCAGGTTTCGGCCGCCATTACGGTCGCAGCCTCGAAAGATCCAAGCGCCTTTGAAGCTGCGCGCCGAGGGCTTGCCTGCATCGATGCGATGCGGGCGCTGCTGGCCGAAAAGTTCGAACCCGGATCAGCACCCGATCTGGCTGACTTGCAAGGAATGCTGAAAGCGGTGGTGCAGGCGTATGACGAGGCCATGGGCGGTGCGGCGCCAGTCGAGGGCGAAGCCACGGCAGAACAGGCGGCCGTTCCGGGTGAAATCCGCGATCGTGAGGACGCGATCCGGCAGCTTGAAAAGATTTGCCTCTTCTTCGAACGGACGGAGCCCGGCAATCCGGCACCTTTGCTGATCCGGCGCGCCCAGAGGCTGATGAACAAGAGCTTTGTTGAAATCATCCAGGACCTGGCGCCCGACAGTCTGGGACGGATCCAGGATATCGCTGGCGTTAAGAAGACCTGACCAATTGGGAGCAGCTCATGGCAAAAGACAGCAGTCAGAAATTCATTGCCCGTAACCGCGCACCGCGCGTGCAGATCGAGTACGACGTGGAATTGTACGGTGCAGAGAAGAAAATCCAATTGCCCTTCGTGATGGGGGTTCTGGCCGACCTGTCGGGCAAACCTGTGGAGCCGCTGGCGCCAGTGGAAGAACGCAAGTTCCTCGATATCGACGTGGACAATTTCAATAGCCGGATGAAAGCCATCAAGCCGCGCGTGGCATTCCAGGTGCCCAACACCCTGACCGGCGAAGGCAATATCAGCGTCGATATCAGCTTCGAAGATATGGACGACTTTTCTCCGGGGGCGGTGGCGCGCAAGACCGATGCGCTGAACAAGCTGCTGGAAGCGCGCCAGCAATTGTCCAACCTGATGACGTATATGGACGGCAAGTCCGGCGCCGAAGACCTCATCGCCAAAGTATTGAACGATCCGGCCCTGCTCAAGTCGCTGGCGGCAAATGCCAAGCCGGCTGATGGCGCGGCAAACTGAGCATCCCATCAATCGCGCCTTCCTTTATCGGAGTTATGGAAATGTCTGATACCGAACTGATCGCCGAGAAGTCCGAGAGCGTCGCTTTGGCGGAGAGCGAATTCGCATCCCTGCTGCAAAGGGAGTTCAAGCCGAAGAGCGACGAGGCCAAGTCCGCCGTCGAGCAGGCGGTGCGTACACTCGCGGAACAAGCCCTATCGCAAACCAAGTTGATCGGCACCGATGTCCTGAAGTCGATCGAGGCAATTGTCGCAGCGCTCGATCAAAAGCTCACCGAGCAGATCAACCTGATCATGCACCATCCGGACTTCCAGAAACTGGAAGGCACCTGGCGCGGCCTGCACTACCTGATCAACAACACGGAAACAGACGAGATGTTGAAAATCCGTGTCATGAATATTTCCAAGTCGGAGTTCGGCAAAACGCTGAAGCGCTTCAAAGGAACCAAGTGGGACCAGAGCCCCCTGTTCAAGAAGGTCTATGAAGAAGAGTATGGCGTATTCGGCGGCGAGCCCTTTGGCTGCCTGGTCGGCGATTTCGCCTTCGACCATAGCCCGCCGGATGTCGAGCTGTTGGGCGAGATGGCCAAGGTGTCGGCTGCGGCGCATTCGCCCTTCATTGCCGGCGCTTCGCCGACTGTCATGCAGATGGACTCGTGGCAGGAGCTGGCCAATCCGCGCGACCTGACCAAGATTTTCACCACGCCGGAGTACGCGGCCTGGCGCTCCCTGCGCGAGTCGGAGGATGCCCGCTATATCGGGCTGGCGATGCCGCGCTTCCTGTCACGCTTGCCATACGGGGCCAAGACTTCGCCGGTTGAGGATTTCGATTTCGAGGAAGACACGGGGGCCGCGGACCACAGCAAGTACACCTGGACCAATGCGGCCTATGCGATGGCAGTGAATATCAACCGTTCCTTCAAGCTGTATGGCTGGTGTTCGCGCATCCGCGGAATCGAGGCCGGCGGTGCGGTGGAGGGCTTGCCGGCGCATACCTTCCCGACCGACGACGGCGGTGTCGACATGAAGTGCCCCACCGAAATTGCCATCAGCGACCGGCGCGAGGCGGAGTTGGCGAAGAATGGCTTCATGCCGCTGGTGCACCGCAAGAACTCGGACTTCGCAGCTTTCATCGGCGCGCAATCGCTGCAAAAACCCTTCGAATACGACGACCCGGATGCGACCGCCAACGCCAACCTGGCGGCGCGCTTGCCCTACCTGTTCGCTTGCTGCCGCTTCGCGCACTACCTGAAGTGCATCGTGCGCGACAAGATCGGCACGTTCAAGGAACGCGAAGACATGCAGCGCTGGCTGCAGGACTGGATCATGAATTACGTTGACGGCGATCCGGCGCATTCGTCGGAAAGCACTAAGGCGCGCAAGCCGCTGGCAGCCGCCGAGGTGGTAGTCGAGGAAGTGGAGGGCAATCCGGGCTATTACACGTCCAAGTTTTCCCTGCGACCGCATTTCCAGCTAGAAGGTCTGACCGTGTCGCTCAGCCTGGTTTCGAAGTTGCCGTCGGCAAAGGCGGCATGAACCCGGGCATTTGGAGCTGAACGACATTCACTTATCCAAGGAGAAACGCTATGGCTGTCGATATGTTTTTGAAGCTGGACGATATCAAAGGCGAGTCGCGCGACGACAAGCATAAGGACGAAATCGATGTGCTGGCCTGGAACTGGGGCTTGAGCCAGTCGGGCACCATGCATTCCGGCGGTGGCGGCGGGGCAGGGAAGGTCAGCGTGAGCGACCTGAACCTGACCAAATTCGTGGACAAGTCCTCGCCCAACCTGATCATGGCGGCCTGCAATGGCAAGCACCACAAGGAAGCCCAGCTGACCATCCGCAAGGCCGGTGAAAACCCGCTGGAATACATCAAGATCACGATGAAGGAAGTGCTGGTTTCCTCCATTGAGACTGGCGGCAGCGGCGGCGAGGACCGCCTGACCGAGAACATCCGGCTGAATTTCGCCGAGTTCAAAGTCGAGTACACGCCGCAGAAGTCGGACGGCGCAGGCGAGGCGGCGGTGGAAGCCGCATGGCATATCGCGAAGAACGTCAAGGCATAGAGGCGGGGCGGGAGAGGCGATGGCGCAAGGCGATATGTTCCTGAAAATTGATGGCGCCCGGCAGGGTGCCATCAAGGGCGAAGCGCAGGACACGTCGCATGCGGACGAAATCGATGTGCTGGCATGGTCCTGGGGCATGGAAGGTAATTACATGCACGGCCAGGCCACCGGCAAGACGGCCGTGCGCGAGCTGAAGGTCGCCAAGCGGGTGGACCGGGCCAGCACCGCGCTGATGTCGGCGCTGCGCAATAACGAAGTGCTGAAGGAGGCCGTACTGACGGTACGCAAGGCCGGCGGTGCCGAACCGGTCGAGTATTTCACGATCCGCATGGCGAAGGCCCGCATCGCGGCCATCAGCGTGCAATCGAGTCCGCCCGGCGAGTTGGCCGAACTGACCGAAGAGGTGAGCATCGCGTTCAGCAAGAGGGTTGTGGAGTACAAGCCGCAGGGCGCCGATGGAGGGTACCGCGGCAGCACCTCGTTCGAAATGGACATCTACGAGGGCCAATCTTGAAGCGCGCTGCGCCAGCCGTGGCGGCGCGCTTGAAAATGGGGGGCACATGAGGGACACCGAGGGCGCCGAACAATGCCTGCGCAATGGCGATCCAGCCGCTGCGCTGCAGCTGCTGCAGGAGTTGGTGCGCCTCCATCCGGCCGATGCAAAGCTGCGCATCTTCCTGTTCCAGCTGCTGTTGGTGCTGGGGCAGTGGGACAGGGCGCTGACGCAGTTGGGCGTGGCCGCCGAACTCGATGCTTCGGCCCTGGTCATGGCGCAGATGTATGGTGACGCCATCCGCTGCGAAGCGCAGCGCGGTCGTGTCTTCGATGGGCGCACCTCACCGATGGTCTTCGGGCAGCCCGAGGAATGGCTGGCCCTGCTGATCGAATCTTTGCTGCAAGCGGGACGGGGCCAGTTGGAACAAGCGGGGCAATTGCGCGGGATGGCTTTCGATCGCGCCCCGGTTTCAAGCGGTACCATCGATGGCCAGGCGTTCGCCTGGATTGCCGATGCGGATCCGCGCCTGGGGCCCGTGCTGGAGGCCGTCATCAACGGAAAATACTACTGGCTGCCTTTCTCGCACCTGCGCGAGATTGCCATCGAAGCGCCGCAGGATTTGCGTGACGTGGTCTGGATGCCGGCCCATTTCGCCTTTACCAACGGCGGGGAAGCGGTCGGCCTGATTCCGACCCGCTATCCCGGTTCGGAGGCGAGCGGCGACGGCGCGCTGCTTCTGGGCCGGAAGACCGAGTGGCTGCAGGTGGCGCCGGACACGTATCACGGGCTGGGTCAAAGAATGCTCGCCACCGATGTGTGCGAAGTGCCGCTGATGGATATACGCAGTATCAGGATGGGATAGCACATGGCCGAACTCACGCCGCTGGAGCGGCTGCAACCGGCGCTGCTGGACCGCCTGGTGGACGAAGCGCCGGAACAGCGGCATGAGGCGCACGCCAGCCGGCTGATTGGCAAGGACCGTCTACGGACCGCTGTGCTGCGCGATCTGGCATGGCTGTTCAATGCGGTGCGGCCGGGCAGCGATGCCGGGCTTGACGGATATGAGCAAGTGCAGCACTCCGTGCTGAATTTCGGGCTGCCTGCGATGTCCGGTGAAACCGCTTCCACCATAGACTTGATGGGAATGGAACGCAGCATCATGCAGGCCATCCTCGATTACGAACCCCGCATCAATCCGTCCTCGCTGCAGGTCCGGGCGCTGGCGCTCGATTCGATGCTGGACCAGCACAATATCGTGCGCATCGAAATCCGCGGCGATTTGTGGGCGCAACCGGCGCCGCTGGAGCTGAGCCTGCGCACCGAGGTCGACCTGGAAACAGGTGTGGTGGAGCTGCTCGATCTTGGCAAGGGCGGCTGACATGGACCCGCGCCTGCTACGCTACTACAACCAGGAGCTGCAGCATCTGCGCGAGATGGGCGCGGAATTCTCACAGCAGTTTCCCAAGATCGCCGCCCGCCTGGGGATGGATGGTATCGAAGTCAGCGACCCTTATGTCGAGCGCCTGTTGGAAGGCGTGGGCTTCATGGCAGCACGGGTGCAACTCAAGCTCGATGCCGAGTTTCCGCGCTTTACCCGCCGGTTGCAGGAAATCGTCTATCCCAATTTCCTGGCGCCTACGCCATCCATGCTGATGTCGCAGTTCCGCCCGCAACCGGACGACACCAACCTGGCGCAAGGCGTGAAAGTCCCCCGCGGCAGCATCCTGCGCAGCGCACCGGGCAAAGGCGACATCGTCGCCTGCGAATTCCGCACCGCGCACGACGTCACCCTGTGGCCCATTGAGTTATCGTCGGCGAAGTATTTTTCCTTTGCGCCGGAGCTGCCGCTTGCCGCGCTGCCGGTCGCGCAGCGCATCAAGGGCGGGGTGCGCCTGCGGCTGAAAACCACTGCCGGGCTGCAATTCCAGCAACTGGCGTTGCAGCACCTGCCGATTTATCTATCCGGCAGCGACGACGTCGCCTATAAATTGCACGAGCTATGCCTTGGTTCCTGCGTGGGGGCGCTGGCCGCACCGGCAAGTCAACCATGGTCCTGGTACGAGTTCCTGCCGGCTTCCAATATCAGGCCGCTGGGCTACCGCGATGAGGAGGCGCTGCTGCCGGCCAGCTTGCGTTCCTTCCAGGGCTACCGCCTGTTGCAGGAATACTTCGCCTTCCCGCAGCGCTTTCTCTTCGTCGACCTGCACGGGCTTGGCGCGGCGCTGCGCCGCCATGCCGGCGAGGAGATGGAAGTGGTGCTGCTGTTCGAGCGCGGCGAGGCGGCGCTGGAAAGCGTAGTCGATGCGTCCTGCTTCTCGCTGTTCTGCGCGCCGGCGGTGAACCTGTTTCCCAAGCGGGCCGACCGGGTGCACCTGAGCGATAGCAGCCACGATTACCATGTGGTGGCCGACCGCACGCGGCCCATGGACTATGAAGTCTACGAAGTGACCAGCGTGACGGGCCATGGCATCGGCAGTGACAGCGAACGCAGTTTCGCGCCGTTCTATGCGGCGTACCACGCCGAGGGCCGGCAGCACAAGGCCTACTTCACCACCCAGCGCGAGCCGCGCGTGCTGTCCGAAACGCAAAAAAGGACAGGTTTCCGTTCAAGCTATGTGGGCAGCGAAGTGTTCATTTCGCTGGTGGACCCGGACGAGGCGCCATATCGCCACGATTTGCGGCAGCTCTCCATCACCACCTTGTGCACCAACCGCGACCTGCCGCTGCATATTCCGTTTGGGATGGGCGCTTCCGACTTCGTGCTTGACCACGCCGCGCCGGTTGCCGGGATCCGTTGCCTCAAGGGGCCGTCGAAACCGTATTCCCCGCTGTGGGAAGGGGCAGCGGCCTGGCGTTTCATCAGCCATTTGTCGCTCAATTACCTGTCCTTGCTGAACACTGATGAGGGGGAAGGGGCTCAGGCCTTGCGCCAGATGCTGGCCTTGTATGCATGCGGCACAGGCGGCAGCCTGCAGCGCCAGATCGACGCGCTGCAAGCCGTGCGGGCGGTGCCGGTTGTGCGGCGCTTGCGTGGCGGCGGCCCGATTTCGTTCGGGCGCGGTTTGCGGATCGAACTGGACGTCGACGAGATGGGCTTCCAGGGCGGCAGCGCGTTTTTGTTCGGCAGCGTCATGGAGCAGTTCTTCGCCCGCTACGTATCGATCAATTCGTTCGCTGAAACGGTGCTGCGTTCGAGCGGACGTGGCGAAATCATGCATTGGGAGCCCAGATGCGGGACCGGCTTGATCATCTGACGTATTTCCAGGCGCTGGAAACGGCACCGTACCGGCACGACTTCTTCCAGGCCTTGCGCCGGATCGAATGCCTGTTCCCGCAGTTGCCGCGCATAGGCCAGGCGCTACGCCCTGCCGACGAAGCGCTGCGCCTGGCGCAGGAGGCGGCCATGGACTTCGCGCCTGCGACCCTGTCGTCTTTCGGCATTGCACAGGGTTCGGCGGTACCGCGGCTGGCGGTGCGCTTTTTCGGCCTGCTCGGACCCAACGGACCCTTGCCCTTGCACCTGACAGAGTTCGCCCGCAGCCGTGAACAGCATGCGGGCGACCTTGCCCTGACGCGCTTCCTGGACCTGTTCCATCATCGCTTCCTGGCGCTGTTTTACCGGGCGTGGGCCCAGGCCCAGCCGACCGTCAGCCTGGACCGGCCGAAGGACGACCGCTTCTCGATCTATATCGGCGCCCTGTGCGGCCTGGGCGACGCCAGCCTGCGCGAGCGCGACGCCGTGCAGGATTGTGCCAAGCTGTTTTACGCCGGGCTGCTGGCGCGCCAGGTACGCAACAGCGACGGCCTGGTGGCGCTTCTGAGTGGCTACTTCCGCCTGCCGGTAACCCTCGAACCTTATGTCGGCCACTGGCTGGCGCTGGGACCGGAAGACCGCACCCGCCTGGCCGGCCGGCGCGTACCGGCGCAGGCAGCCGTGGGGCACGGCGCTGTGCTTGGCCGCCGGGTCTGGGACCGGCAGCACAAATTCAGGCTGTGTTTCGGTCCGCTGGATTTGCGCCAGCTGGAAGAATTCCTGCCGGGCGGGCAGGCGCTCAGGAAACTGGTGGCGTGGGTGCGCCAGTACCTCTGCCTCGAGCTCGAATGGGATGTGCGGCTGGTATTGAAACGTGAAGAGGTTCCGCCGGCGCGCCTGGGGAAATTCCAGCGCCTGGGCTGGAGCACCTGGCTCGGCACGCGAGAACGCACGCAAGATGCGCGCGAGCTGGTGCTGAACCCTGAGCGGCTGCTGGCCGCGTCATCGTCAAAAGGAAAACACCATGGGTGAAATCAGCCGGATTGCACTGTTTGGGAAGTTGAACAGCCTGGCGTACAAGGCGATCGAGGGCGCGACGGTGCTGTGCAAGCTGCGCGGGAATCCCTATGTCGAACTGGAGCACTGGGTGCAGCAGATCCTGCAGGAACCGGATTCGGACCTGCACCGCATCGCCCGCCATTTTGAACTGGATGCCTCGCGCCTGGCGGCCGACATGACAGCGGCGCTGGACCGCCTGCCGCGCGGCTCGACCTCGATTTCCGATTTGTCGATGCATATCGAGAATGCCGTGGAACGGGGCTGGGTGTACGCCACGCTGATGTTCGGGGAAAGCCGGGTACGCAGCGGGCACCTGGCGGTAGGGATCCTGAAAACGCCGTCGCTGCGCAATGCGCTATTGCATATCTCGGCCCAGTTCGAGCGCATCAAGGCCGACAGCCTGGCCGAGGACTTTGCCGCCATTGTTGCCGGCTCGCCGGAAGAGCATCTGCATGCGACCGACGGCAGCTCGCTTGGCGCCGCGCCAGGCGAGGCCAGCGGCGCCATGGCGCCCGCCCAGTTGGGCAAGCAGGAAGCGTTGAAACGCTTCGCCGTCGACCTGACCGAGCGCGCCCGCAAGGGGGAAATCGATCCGGTCACCGGCCGCGATGAAGAAGTGCGGCAAATCATCGACATCCTGATGCGGCGCCGCCAGAACAATCCGATTTTGACTGGCGAGGCAGGTGTCGGCAAAACCGCCGTAGTGGAGGGCTTTGCTGCGCGCATTGCCTGTGGCGATGTGCCGCCGCCATTGAAGGAGGTGTCCCTGCTCATGCTCGATATCGGCCTGTTGCAGGCCGGCGCCAGCATGAAAGGAGAATTCGAAAACCGCTTGCGGCAAGTGATCGACGAAGTCCAGGCGTCGACCAAACCGATCATCCTGTTCATCGATGAAGCGCACACCCTGATCGGGGCCGGCGGCGCAGCGGGGACCGGCGATGCGGCCAACCTGTTGAAACCTGCGCTGGCGCGCGGCACCTTGCGCACGATCGGGGCCACCACCTGGGCGGAGTACAAGAAATACATCGAGAAAGACCCGGCGCTGACACGGCGCTTCCAGGTCGTGCAGGTCGAGGAGCCGGATGAGGAAAAAGCCATCCTGATGGTGCGCGGGCTGGCGGGCGCGCTGGAAAAACACCACCGCATCCAGGTCCTGGACGAGGCGATCGACGCGGCGGTGCGGCTGTCGCGCCGCTACATCCCGGCGCGCCAACTGCCGGACAAGGCCATCAGCCTGCTCGATACCAGCTGCGCGCGCGTGGCCATCAGCCAGCACGGGACACCGGCAGGGGTGGAAGACAGCAAGCGGCGCATCGAAGCGCTCGATACGGAGCTGGACATCATCGGCCGGGAAGAGGCAATTGGCCTTGACGTCACGGAGCGGCGCACAAGCGCGGAGCAGAAGATGCAGGAAGAGCGCAGCCGTCTCGAGGGTCTGGAGATGCGCTGGCTCAAGGAAAAAGGCCTGGTCGACGAGATCCTGGTCCTGCGTTCCCGCCTGCGGGCCGAGGGCCTTGCGCTGGATGGGCAGGCGCAAGCTGAGGGCAGCGGCGCTGAGCGCGACGCGGCGCTGGACCGCTTGCATTCGCTGCAGCGGCAGCTGGCTGCCTTGCAGGGGGAGTCGCCCCTCATTTTGCCCGCTGTCGACGCCCAGGCGGTAGCCTCGGTGGCCTCTGACTGGACCGGCATTCCGCTTGGCCGCATGGTCGCGAACGAAGTAGAGGCGGTGCTGAAACTGGCCGATACGCTGAACCAGCGGGTGGTAGGGCAGCGGGACGGACTGGATACCATCGCGCGCAGGGTGCAGACATCGCGCGCCAAACTCGATAACCCCGAACGCCCGATCGGGGTGTTCCTGCTGTGCGGCCCGTCCGGTGTGGGCAAGACAGAAACCGGCCTGGCCTTGGCCGAGGCACTCTATGGCGGCGAGCAGAACATCATCACGATCAATATGAGCGAGTTCCAGGAAGCGCATTCGGTCTCGACCCTGAAAGGTTCGCCGCCAGGCTATGTCGGCTATGGCGAAGGCGGCCTGTTGACGGAGGCGGTGCGCCGCAAACCGTACAGCGTCGTCCTGCTGGATGAGGTGGAAAAGGCGCACCCGGACGTGCATGAAATCTTCTTCCAGGTCTTCGACAAGGGATGGATGGAAGACGCGGAGGGGAGGCATATCGATTTCAAGAACACCCTGATCCTGCTGACCTCGAACGTCGGCTCCGAACTGTTGATGAAACTGTACAAGGACCCGGAATTGCTGCCGGCGCCGGAGGGCATTGCCAGGGCCTTGCGTGAGCCCTTGCTGAAGGTGTTTCCCGCCGCCTTGCTCGGGCGGCTGGTGGTGGTGCCTTACGCACCGCTGTCGGACGCCATGCTGGGTAATATCATCCGCCTGCAACTGGATCGCATTGGCCGGCGCATCGCCGAACAGCACAGGATTAGCTTCAGCTATACCGACGACGTGCCGGGACTGATAGCGGCCCGCTGCAATGAACTGGAGAGCGGCGCACGCGTGGTGGACGCGATATTGACCAATACCATGCTGCCGAGGATCAGCGCCGAGCTGCTGTCGCGCAGCATGGGAGACGGGCAGGCCGCGCGCATCGCGGTCTCCGTGCGGGACGGGGAATTTGAATACAGCTTCGACTAGACCGGGGGGCGCCGAATGCGCAGGGCGATCGAGATCGTAACGCCGTTAGGGCAAGACGTGCTGCTCTTCCACCGCATGAATGCGAGTGAGGAGCTGTCGCGCCTGAGCGAGTTCGAACTGGATCTGCTGAGCGAACAGGGCGACATCAATGTCGACCAGATCCTGGGCAAGAATGTGACGGTCAAGCTGGAAATGCAAGGCGAAGGCGTACGACATTTCAATGGCTACGTGACGCGTTTCTCGCAGTCCGGCATGTTTGGCCGCTACCACATGTACCGCGCCATGGTGCGGCCCTGGCTGTGGTTCCTGACGCGTACGGCCGACTGCCGCATATTCCAGGAGATGACGGTTCCCGAAATTATCAAGCAGGTCTTCAACGACCATTCAGTGGCCGACTTCAGGAGCAACCTGAGCGACAGCTACCATAAGTGGAATTATTGCGTGCAGTACCGCGAGACCGACTTTAACTTCGTCAGCCGGCTGATGGAGAACGAGGGGATCTACTACTATTTCACGCATGCCGAGGGCCGCCATACGCTGGTGCTGGTCGATGCCTACAGCGCCCACGAGCCGGCAGCCGGCTGCGACACGCTCCCTTTCATCGACTCCGACCGGGTGGTGCGCCCCGAACAGGAATACGTCAGGCAATGGCGCTATGCACGCGAGATCCATCCCGGCAACTGCCAGCTGACGGACTTCGACTTCGAGCGCCCGGCCGTGGACCTGGCGGTGAAAACCAAGGTCAAACGCGAGCACGTGCTGTCCGATTATGAGATTTACGACTATCCGGGATGCTATGTGCAGGCGGCGGACGGTAGCCGGTATGTGCAGGCCAGGATCGACGAGCTGCAAAGCCGTTACGAAATGGCGCGCGGCGACACCAATGCACGCGGCCTGAGTGTCGGCCACCTGTTCAAGCTGACCGGCCAGCCGCGCGCCGACCAGAACCGGGAATACCTGGTCTCGGCCGCGATCCACCGGCTGGAGTACAACGCCTATGAAACGCAGGAGGCGGCCGGCGCCGGCGCCAGTTATAGCTGCCGTTTCACCGCCCTTGCGAGCCGCCAGCAGTTCCGGCCCCAGCGCAGCACGCCCAAGCCCTTCGTCCAGGGGCCGCAGACCGCCATCGTCGTGGGTCCGTCCGGCGACGAAATCTACACCGACAAATACGGCCGGGTAAAAGTGCAGTTCCACTGGGACCGTTACGGCAAGAAGAACGAAAGCAGCTCGTGCTGGATCCGCCCCTCGCATCCCTGGGCCGGAAAAAACTGGGGCATGGTGTCGATTCCGCGTATCGGGCAGGAGGTGATCGTCGATTTCCTGGAAGGCGATCCGGACCGGCCGATCATCACCGGGCGCGTGTACAACGCCGAACAGATGCCGCCCTATGCCTTGCCGGCGAATATGACCCAGACCGGCATCCTGAGCCGGTCCTCCAAGTCCGGCACGGGCGCCAATGCGAACGAGCTGCGCTTCGAGGACAAGAAGGGCGCGGAGCAGGTCTACCTGCATGCAGAGAAGAACCAGGATTTCGAAGTCGAAAACGACGAAACACATTGGGTTGGGCACGACCGCAGCAAGACGATCGACAACGACGAGACGACCGAGGTGAAGCATGACCGTACCGAAACCGTCGGAAACAACGAAACGATTACAATCGGCGTCGACCGGACGGAGCAGGTGGGCAGCAATGAACAGATTGCGATTGGCGTGAACCGCAGCGAGTCGGTCGGCGCCAACGAGACGATCACGATCGGCGCAAACCGGACCGAGAACGTGGGATCGAACGAGACCATCACCATCGGCTCGAACCGCACAATCACCGTTGGCTCCAACGAAACAGCGACCGTTGCCGCGCAACGCACCCATACGGTGGGCATCAACGAAACGATTACGGTGGGCGCTGCACAGGAGGTCACGATCGGTGCGATGCAGATGATCACTGTCGGCGCCAACCAGCTGGTGAATGTCGGTGTCAGCCAGTCGGTCGACGTGGGGGCGAGTCAGAGTGTGAACGTAGGCTCCGACATGTCCGAGACTGTCGGCGGCGCCCAGTCCAGCAATGTGACGAAGGGACGCACTACATCGGTTGGCGAGAGCGATGCGCTGAAGGTTGGCAAGAACCTGGTGATCGATGCCGGCGACTCGGTCACCATCAAGACGGGGAGTGCCAGCATTACGATGAAGAAGGACGGCACGATTGTCATTGAGGGGAAGGACGTCACGGTGAAAGGCTCGGGCAAGATCAATGCCAAGGCGAGCGGGAATATTGTGATGAAGGGATCGAAGATTCTTCAGAACTGATAGCGAAGTCCCCGAGTGGAGGTGAATATGAGTGGCAGGGATCCAATTGTCGAGGAAGCTGCGGCAGCGGCCGATTTGATGCGCTCATTGAGCGTGGGCGGGCCCGGTATCGTTGTCGGCGAAATGATTGGCCTGATGAATGAAGGGCGCACTGCGCTGGTCCTGTTCTCGGGCCAGGAAGGAACGGCGGGCGTGCCGGCGCGTAGCGTAGTTGACTTGCACGCGTCGCATATCGGTAGCCAGGTTGTGCTGGTGTTTGAAGGAGGAGCGGTTGGCAAGCCGATCATCATGGGGTTGCTGCGCACAGGCGACAGTTGGCCGCTTGGCGGCCGGCCTGGTCAAGTTGAAGCCGACGTGGACGGAGAGCGCCTTATCGTGAGTGCCAGGGAGCAGTTGGTCCTGCGCTGCGGAAAAGCGAGCATCACGCTGACCAAGGCGGGCAAGGTTGTCATCCAGGGAACGTATATGCTCAGCCGCTCTACCGGCGTGAACCTGATTAAAGGCGGTGCAGTACAAATCAACTGAGAGCCTGTCCAATGTGGATGATCAATAACAAAACACCTTACGAAGCCGAACGTACATGGGTGCAGGACAAGGATGCCAACAAGATCTGGCTCGTTGTGATGAAGGCTACGTTCGACATCCTGCCGGATGGCTCGACACGATTGGCGGAGCAACAGGTACCTGTTTGGCGCATGGGGCTGCCGACCGGCGAACTTGGCAAGAGCAGTTTGATTTATGAAGCGGACCTAATGGGGGTAAAGCCAGGTACGGATATTCTGGTTAATGGAATGGCCTGGACCCCTGGCGGGCGGCCGGCAAGATCAGTCGATGTGGAGCTGTCCGTCGCTTCGATCCATAAACGGCTGCGGGTTTTCGGCGACCGGGTCTGGCAACGCAGCCTGGTCGGCGGCGCCACGATGTCCAGTCCGGAGCCGTTCGAGTCCATGCCTATCCAGTATGAGCGGTCTTACGGTGGTTGGGACCGATCCGCCGCCGACCGCGCCGAGCATCGATTGGAAAGCCGCAATCCCGTAGGCACCGGATTCGCTGTTCTTGCCGAAGGCTGCGTGGATATGCAGCTGCCGAATATTGAATATCCCGATCAGTTAATCAGTTCCTGGAAAGACCGTCCTGCGCCGGCCGGGCTGAATGCAATCGAATGCCAATGGACGCCGAGGCGCGAACTGGCGGGCACCTATGACGAAAACTGGCGAGCGCACCGCGTTCCATTATGGGCCGAAGATTTCGATCAGCGCTATCACCAGTGTGCCCCGGCCGATCAGCAAGTGCCAGGCTTCTTGCTCGGTGGAGAAGCGATTCAATTGATCAATTTATCGCGCGATGGGCAACTGTCCTTTCACTTACCTCGGATCTATCCATTTTTCGAGACCTACTTCGGCGCTGAGCGTATCGTACATCGCGGACAGCTATGTACGGTCATCGTCGAACCGGAAATACCGAGAGTAGTCATGGCATGGCAGACATCATTGATGTGCAATCACCGTGTTGACCAATTGGATGCCACGGTGGTGAGCGAGAAACGCATGATTTGAAAGGTAATTCACCGTATGACAAACGCGTACTCATGGTGTCCTGCCACTGGTCAGGAAGTTTGCATATGCGGGACTGGCATGCGCAGCCCTCTGGGATTTGACGCGACAGCGTCTGCGGCTGCTGTCAGAGGCGCTATTTCTGCCATCAGTGTGCATCCCCATTTCATCGACAAGACTGGCGAGCGAATGTGCCTGGCACGTGATGCGGGGCTCGGTATTGATGTGGTGCTCACTTTGCGATTGGAGACGCTGCTGATATCTGCCATTGGAGAAGCGTTGAAACACGGCCTGCCGGCTGCGCGCGAGATGAAGCTCGGCTGCTGGATAGGGATACCGGAGCCGCGCGCTGGAATGCCGGTCGGCCTGCACCAGTCACTTTCCGCTTCCGTTGCGGATAGATTCGGCTTACTTCCACCGGCAATCAAGGTCCTGCCGCGTGGGCATGCTGCGGGCTTGATGGCGATGCAGGCGGCAGCGGAAAGTATTTCCACAGGCGAGATTGAGGTGTGCATTGCGGCCGGCGTTGACTCGTATCATGATCCTGACACACTTGAATGGCTTGATCAGTGCGGCTTGTTGATGTCGGCAGCGAATCGCAATGGCTTTCCGCCGAGCGAGGCGGCTGGCGCATGCCTGCTTGCGAGCAGGCATGCAGCGAACCACTATGGCTTACCGGTATTAGGGAGTGTGCGCGCTGCGGCAACCGCGCTGGAGCCGCATCCTATCCGTAGCACCGGAGTTTGCATCGGGGAAGGACTCAGTACCGTCATCAAGGACATTATTGCTCGATGCAACTTGCCGCATGGGGCGATCAGTGCCACCTATTGCGATCTGAACGGCGAACGTTACCGCAATGAGGAATTCGCGTACACCTTGTTACGCGTTCAGGATGCATTCGTCGATGCGCACGACTATTTGAGTCCCGCCGATTGCTGGGGCGATGTAGGGGCAGCGTCCGGGTTGTGCTTTGCTTCCTTGGCGATTTCCGCGAAGCAGCGTGGATATGCGAAAGGATCGTCGCCGTTGCTATGGGCCGGATCGGAAAGCGGATACCGCACGGCGGTATTAATGAATCTCGGACATGCTTGAAAGCTGTTAGCTCATCATGACCAGTGTCGGCGTCAATCCACCCAAAACTCCCGTTACCGAGGGGAGTTCGGACGTGGCGCCGGCGACTTTGCCAAATGTCTGCAAGATGCCGGGGCCGCCGGCGCCGTTCGTCGCAACCCCGTTGCCCAACATCGGGCAGTCATCGGATCGTTTGAATGATGCGACTTCGACCGTCAAGATAGAAGGTACGAAAGTTGCAATCAAAGGTTCGCACTACATGAGCCAGCCCTCAGGCGACGTGGCGAGCCAAGGAACCGGCGGTGGTATTGTCTCGGCGACAGTACAAGGCAAGACTGAGTTCGTTGCGCCCGGTTCGATGACGGTAAAGGCTGAAGGCAAGAACATTCAATTGCTCGGCGATGCAATGACAAATAACGGCGGCAGTACTGCGAATTCGGCGACTGCCCCTGGCAATCAACAGGCACCTGCTCCAGTATCGCCGCCGCTTTCGCCCGAAGAAAAATTACTTCAGTGTATAGCCTGCAAGTGCAATCGGATTAGAAGAAGGAAGAGGAGTTGCAGGGCACTAGGTGTTGCAAAACATGACTGCTGTGAAAAAGCAATTCAGCAGCACCGGGCATCAGGAAAACCGCCGAGTATCAATGGCGAGCGTGGTTACAGGATCGGTCCACCGCTGGTACGTTTGCTCGGAACGCGGACGCAGCATTTACGTGCCGGCACTCTACATGGATCGCTATGGCCGGACGCAGCAGCAGTGGACCAGAATAAAAAGGTCACACAGTTATTCGACTTTAAATTCAAGTGTTCGTCGGCTAAGTATAAAGGTCCGCCAGGATGGAGGCAATTGAAGGGTGGCATAACGCAGGAGGATAGATATGACAATTTGAGTAAAGCGCTAAACCCGAAAAGTGCCAACCCAAAGATCATTCATAATTACAAAAAATGCCCACCTAAATACCCTTGCCCGTAATGAACGATAGGAGACATTGGATGTATTCGACAACAACGTTTGACTTTTCACCGCTCTATCATAGGATTGACCTGGATGGTCACGATCACTTGTTGGTTCGTCCTGGAATAATACTGACGTTCTATATTGATGAGCCATTGGCTGTCACGTGCTCAGGTGTCGCAAACCTGATCGATTTCTTCTTCTCTGTCGTTCCGAAAGAAGTCTTCCGCACTTACAGCGCAAAGGACGGTTATTACAAAACCTTGACGAGCAGGCAGATAGACAAGGACTTGAGGCTATTACGCAGTTTACCTGCGGATTATGAAGGCTTCATTTTCGACTATTCCGAAGCCGAGCTTGGTCAAGCGGGAGCTTATGACATTTTATTTAAGGCTGTGAATCCGAGCTATAGCGTTCCCCATCGCAGCAATGTTGTGCGCTTGGAATTTCCCGAAAACATTCTTGATATCTGGGGCGAAGAACGCTTACTTGGGGTGATCCGCGATGCGGCGGAATTGCTTCCATTCTTCAGCGGACATGCAGGCTTTGCGTTTAAGCATGCTTTACCATTGTCCGATGAAGCCTTGGACGCTTCTGCGCCTTTACTTCCTCGCTATCTGGGCTTCGATACTGCCGATTATTGGATGGCGGCGGCGATGCGAGGGCACACCGTTACAAGTCACTGGATCAATCTTCTGGGGCCCCAGTTGACGGAAAAGTTGGGGGGGATTGAAGCAATGCGCGCCGCTGTCCCTGACGCGGAAATCAAGCCACTGCGCAACGGAACCTGGATTCGCGGCGCCCGTCTGCCACCTATCGGCGATGTCAATCGCGGCGCGAAAGACATTGGACAGCTGCCTAATATTGCTCGCTTGCTGCGACCAGTTCGTTGTCCACATCCACGGTCGGGGCACACTGACTTTGATATCGAGGCATGGCTCTCCCGATTCGATGATCTGCCCGCCAAGGCTTGGGACAATTCATGATCAGCCGTCCTTTCAGCATCCGCTGCGTCGATACGACACCTGCAGGAAAGCTGGCGCTTGCGATGCGATTCGCCGACGGCGCGACGCCGGATGATGACGGGTTGCGGCTGGTGCAGCGCCTGATGGGACATTTCGTTGAAATCGGCGGTGCTGGCGCGCTTTCAGGCTCGCGCATAACGCCCACCGATTCGGGCCTGGTATTGGGAGCGGAACGCATTGCTGCGGATCTGTGTGCGTGGCGCTTCGAGCAGGTTCATGTTGCCGCCGAAACCCGCATAGTGCTGGAGAACCTGGTTCATTTCATTCACCTGAATGTGTCGCCAGTGACGCACCTGGATCTCGCGATGGACGCTGGCAACGGCATGATGCAGGTCCAGCATGAGCCGCCACGACTGTACGTGCCGCCGCCATTCCAGTGCGTGGTCGAGCCGGAAGCGGCCGAAGTGGTGATCGATATTGATTTAGCTGGCGATGCCGTCGAGGAGGGGCTGAGGGAGCAATTTGTACAGTTGTGGGATTCCTGGCTTTTTGTCGCGGCGGCGGGTGGATTCGAAAGCGAGGACTTCACATCGCGCAGCGTAACGATTTTTCCGGCGAGTGAAGCCGACTCACTGTCGGACCGGATTTCCTTGTTCATGGACGATGTCGGAGTCGCCGAAGCGTCATTTGATGCCTTGATCAACGGATTTCATCGTTTGCATTACACCGTTGCACCGATCCAGGATCTTCACATTTATTGAGGCTTTCACATGAACTTGGCAGCCGCAGAAGCCTCCTACATCGAAGCCGTCGTCAGCCAACATGCGGATGAAGCGGCCTTTCTTTGGACGCAACGGCATGTTCTCGTTTCCGCTCCCGATATCACCCTGCGCGCGCTCGCACGGCACGACGAGCGGCTTTCGGCGCAGATTGATGGTTTGCGCATTGCTGGCGAGCCGGGAAGGAGAATTTGCCAGGCGCTGTTGGCGGGCGAAGATCCCGGCGCGATGTTTGCCGCGATGGTAATGGCGACAGAAAACCGGGACGCGAAGCAGATCGCCATGTTGCTGGCACTCGCCGAAGCCGTCCCCGCGATGCGGGACGGTTTGGCTGGCGCACTTGGCTGGGTGTCGTCACAATTTTTGCAAGGCACGGTAAAGGAACTGCTCGCTTCCCATTCGCCTTTCCGACGCTGGATCGGCCTGGTCACCTGCGTGATGCACCAGGTAGCCCTGGGGCAAACTCACGAAGTACTCCTGGAGTCGTCCGACACCGTGCTGCGTGCCCGGGCGCTGCGGGCGGTCGGTGAACTGGGGAGGACCGAGCTGAGGCCGCGCTGCGAGGAACATCTCAATGATGCTGTCGGTGCTTGCCGGTTCAACGCTGCCTGGTCGGCCATTCTCCTGGGCGACCGTATCTCGGCCCTCAAAGTGCTGAAGGAATTGGCCTTCACCGATGGCCCCTTCCAGGATCAGGCCCTATTCCTGGTGCTAGGAGTCGTGCCGGTCAAAGAAGGGCATCAGATACTCAAAGACCTTGCTGCGGATTCAAGTCGCGTGCGTTCGCTGGTGAAGGGCGCCGGGATCGTTGGGGATCCGTTCTATTTTTCCTGGCTGATCAAGCAGATGGAAGTCCCCGAGCTTGCAAGGCTGGCAGGGGAAGCGCTCAGCCTCGCCACCGGGTTGGATTTCTCCAGTCTTGGCCTGGACGATAAAAGGGTAGGTTCTGCGTACTTTGGCCCAAACGACGACCCCGATGACGAAAACGTTACGATGGATGAAGACGATGGCCTGGCGTGGCCCGCACCTTCGAAAGTACACGCCTGGTGGCAAGCAAATCAGGCGCGCTTTGCGGCAGGAGAGCGCTACTTCATGGGCGAGCCGCTTACCACCGTGCATTGCCGGCGGGTGCTGCGCGGTGGCTGCCAGCGCCAGCGCATGGCCGCGGCGGAAATTCTATGCTTTCTGCAGCCGGGTACGCAGCTGTTTCCAACGCGTGCGCCGGCCTGGCGGCAGGCGCGCTGGCTTGGCCGGATGGAGTAAGGCATGAATGCCCGGACGATTCTTGCCGTGCTGTCCGCTGTGTTCCTGGCAGCAGCCATCTGGCGACTCTTGCGCGACGGTGGCCGTGTGGCGCCGTCCAGCAAGACATGGTTGCTGGCCGGCGGTATCTTCGCATTAGTGAGCGCTTGGCTGTGGCTGGGTTGATTCGTATGCCGAAACATGCGAAACGAGAGTGTCTTATTGATGTCCGGGCGATGTTCGGTGGCTGCATGTGCTGTTAAAATTTAATCATTGATCTCGACGGCGTCGTCAAATTTTTGTTGTGAGGCCTCTGATGATTATGATCAAAGCAGTGTCATTCAATGGCCAGCCAATAGCGGCAGCATTGAGCGCCGAATTCGGCGAAGAAGGCGGCGTAATCGGTCGCGGCGCCGGCAATGCTTTAGTGCTGCCCGATCCTGAGCGTTTCGTGTCGCGAGCACATGCTTCCATTGCTTTCCATGCCGGAACCTATGTGATTCGCGACTTGAGCAGTGCGTCGCCCGTGTACGTCAATGGCATCCCTCTGGGCAACGGAAGGGAGGCAGAACTCGCCTTTGGCGACGAGCTGCGCATTGGGGCCTACGCCTTGCAAGTACTGCCGCAAGCCTTGCCCGCCGCCAGCCCTGGCGCAGCGGGCCTGACCGGGGCGCCCGTGGACGATCCGCTCGGCCTGTTTGAAAACTGTGTACCTGCGCAACAGCAGGAACCGAAGAGCGCGGTTCGTGTGCAAGCTGGTATTCCTGAAGACTTCGATCCGTTTTCCGATCTGGCGCCGGCCAGGCAGCCGGTCGCGGCGCAGGCCCTGCGCCGAAGTGCGGGAGAAGATTCAGGCCTTGGCCTGGAACCGGCATCGAGTTCCGACATCAACCAGCTGTTCGGTCTTGGCAGCAATTCTGGCGGTGGATTGTTTCCGGATGGCCATCCCTTAGCCGAGCAGCCGGCTGACGCCAGATTCCTTGATCCGCTGCTGGCCTTGCGCGCCGCGCCGCCGCCACAGCCAGGCGCAAACAGCCAGCGCGATGATGCACTTGAAATACATGCTGCCTTCATTCCGCCGCCGGTCCCGGTCGGCAATGAGCAAAAGGCGCGGCAGGACATCCAGGGCAGCGCGGCTTCGCAAAGGCAAGGTCCGGCAATGGTGCCGGCCGATCCGATGGCGATGGTGGTGTCCTGGGACGCAGGCAATGAACAGGAAGCGGGCGGCATCAAGACCATGGTGATGCGTTCGCCATCGAAGCCGCATGCCGGGCGGGCAAACGCGGCGGAGAAGTCAACGGCCGGGACAGCGGTTCCGGCGCCGGAGGTGGCGCTGCCGCTGGCGTCCGCCGCCCCGGCAAGCAGGGAGAGCGATGCAGCCCTGTTACGGGCGTTCCTGGAAGGCGCCGGTGTGCCGGACCTGGAGATGGGCGCAGCGCTGACGCCGGAAATGATGGCGATGTTCGGGCAGCTGCTGCGCGAGTCGACGAAAGGAACGCTGGACTTGCTGATGGCCAGGGCGCTGACCAAGAAGGAGATGCACGCGCAAATGACCGTGATTGCCATGCGCGAAAACAACCCGCTCAAGTTCTCACCGAATGTGGAGGTGGCGCTGCATAGCCTGTTGGCGCCACGCGGAAAGGGTTTCATGCCGCCGCTACAGGCGATGAAGGATGCATACGATGACTTGCGCGCCCACCAGTTCGGCGTGATGGCCGGCATGCGGGCAGCGTTGGCGCGTGTCCTGCATCGATTCGACCCGGAGCAGCTGGAAGAACGCCTGACCGATCGCACCCTGGCCGACTCGCTGCTGCCTGCCCATCGCAAGGCCAGGCTGTGGGCGCAGTATCTTGCGCTGTACAACGACCTTACGAAGGAAGCCGAAGACGATTTCCAGACCTGGTTCGGCAGGGAATTCCTCAGCGCTTATGAAGCGCAAATGGCGAAGCTCAAGGGCGATAAAACCTAGCGATGGAACTCACGATATCCGTGCTATCGGAGCCGGGTGGCCGTGCGGTCAATGAAGACGCATACGGCTGTTGGTCAAGTCCGGCAGCGTGCTTCTGCATCTTGTCCGACGGTGCTGGCGGGCATAAGGGCGGGGCAATCGCCTCCCGGCTGGCGGTCGAGCATGCCCTTGGGTGGTTTCACCGCTGCCCGGAATGCAGCGCGGAAGGCGTGCTGCAGGCCATCGAGGCGGCCAATGCGGCAATCGTCGAGGCGCAGCACAGCATGCCGGAGTATTCCGAGATGCGTGCCACCATTGTCGTCCTTGCCTTCGATACCGAACGGGGGACCGCCATCTGGGGGCATGTCGGCGACACACGCCTTTACTGTTTCCGCGGCCAGCGCATCGTGTTCCAGACGCGCGACCACAGCGTCTTGCAAGGCATGGTCGATGCCGGCTATATGCAACGGGAGGACTTGCGCAGCTCGCCTCAGCGAAGCGTCCTGCTGGCGGCCTTGGGCGATGCTGCCGCGCTTGAGCCTTGCATCCATCCGTCGGCCTTTAGTTTGTCCGATGGCGACATCCTGCTGCTTTGTACCGATGGTTTCTGGGAGCATCTTGACGAGCGCGGCATGGAGCAGTCGCTGCACATGGCGCAGACACCTGAAAGCTGGCTAAGCCAGCTGGAAATTGCCGTGAGGGCGAAAGGAGGCTACCGGCAAGATAACTATTCGGCGCTGCTTGTGGCGTGCAGGGACAACAGCATGGCCGGTACCGAACGTGCGCTGGATGAGGATCAAGCGTGACGGCGAGCCGGCGCGATCAGCCGCCGGCCCCCAGCAGGGTGGCGAAGTCAGACTCTCCCGGCAGGCCAGGAAATGCCAGCAGCCGAATCGAATCGCCGGCGGCGGCTTCGGTCCACCACAAGCTGTTACCCCGTCCGGTGCGATCGTAGTAGCTCAGGCCCGCCGCCTGGAACAGTTCGCGGAGTGCCGCTCGCGCCGGCAGTTCCAGTGCCATGGCCGAGCCGGCCGCACGATCCCACCAACGCACCAGGTGGCGCGCACCATCCGGTTCCTGCGATGGTTGCGCAAGGGGAAAGGGGCTTGCGGCCAGCCGTTCTTCCAGGTTTTCCAGATTGAAGCCGGCATTCAGGCTATCCAGCGCCACTTGTGCCAATTCGGAGTACCAGCGTTGTGCCGACAGGATGGGTTCCATGATTTCCGGCTGCGCCTCAAGTTCCACCGCAATGGTTAGCGGAAAGTGGCGTCCGACCTTGTCGACACTGGGCATCAGTATGCCAGCCCATGCGGAGTCGCCGCACACGCCCGGGAAGAGCGCGAAGCTCCAGAGCGGCCCGTTCAGGTAGGTCTCCAGCCAGCGCTCCTGCAGGCTGCTGCGGCTGGCCGCCATGCCACGCTGCAGCCAGGCGTCCCATACTGAAATGAATGCCGGCGGCAGGCGCCGCGAGGCGAAATCGCCAAGGGCGGGAATCTTGCCATACCAGCCAGGCAGGCGCGGCGTCCCGTCTCGCATCAGAGCGCTCCCGGACATTGGAACTGCTCCAGTTCCGGCAGGCGGAAAGGATTGCGCACGCTATTGGTCAGCACCTCGAACTGCGCCTTGCGGCCGTCGACGTTGAAGGTGGCGAGGAATTTTTCGGGCTGGCCGGTGGCATCCAGCTGCACCTGGTCGAACAGGCGGAACAGTGCCCAAGCGCCTTCGTAGGTCCGGCCCGAGGCGCCGGCCGTGCTGACCGGACTTAATTGCAAGCGCACCTGCGTGCTGCCGCGCGGGCCGGGCCACTGGATCGGGGCCGGCACTTGCGGGCCGTGGCTATACTTCACCAGTTGCCCGTCCACGTCGAGGATGAACTGGGTAATCGAGGCATCCATCGCCATCGGCTTCAGGTCCAGCCGCATGCTGATGGCCGGACTATTGCGGAAGAATACGTCGCGAATGACTTGGGCACGCTGGAACTGCAGCAGGGCAGCTGAACTGGGGCCGTGGACCGCGTCGCCGACCGGGCGGAAGCTCCAGGGCCGGGTGGCGGTGTTGACGTATTGCGTCAGGTTCTTCTGGAAGAAGTCGTCCATCAGGCCGCCGGGGGCAAACAGGCGGCTGAAATCATCCGGCGTGACGTCGCGCGCACTGCCTTTGGCGAATGGATAGCGGCCGGCGATGGCCTTGCTGCAGAAGTCGCCGAGTGCGGCTTGCATCGCCTGACTGAGGTTGCTGCGTGTGACGCCGAGCGCGTGGCTGGCACCGCCGGCCGACAAGGTCAGCATGACCGAGCGCAGCGGTTCAGGCATGCGGCTGCCTTCGGCTTTGACCTTGTTCGGCACGTCGCTGGGCGGCGGCGTGGTGGCGCCCTTGAGCGCGGCATCGGTCGCGGTGAGCAGCAGGTACAGCTCGTTGATCAAGGCAACGCTGGCATCGATCGGGGCCGGCTGCCCCGGTGCCGGGCTGCGGACCTGGCGCCGCAGGGCGTCGAATTGCCGGTCGACGATATTTTCCGGCAACGCCAGGCTGGCGGCGGCGCCGGCCGGCGCGGCTTCGCGGCCGAACAGCTTGAGCAGTTCCTCACGGGTGGACTTGATTTTCTCGCCGGCCTTGTCGGCCACGGTCTTGTCAGCTTCGTCCAACTGCACCAGTGTCACTTCCTTGACGATGGCGCGCAATAGCAGGGGCAACGGGGAGTCGGGCGCCGACAGGATGCGCGCTTGTTCGATGCTTTGCTTCAGGCTGCCGGCACGCACCAGTGCAATATCGTCGACGAAACTGGCCCAGGTCCTGGCGTAATCCTGCAGGTACAGACGCTGGACCTCATTGACCAGGGCAGTTTTCTTGTCCGGTGCGGCCAGGCCGCGTTCGCGCTCGGGCAGACCGAGCACCCAGCCTTCCTCGTCCGCCAACTGGCCGGTGACGCGCGCCGCTTCCTGCATGAAGACCTGGCGATAGCCATTCACGCTGTAAATTCCGGGCACTCCCTTGTTCGGCGCCGCGTCGCTGCGGCGCGTGAAGACCAGCAGGGCGGACGGACCACCCGCGTTGGCAATGGTGAACTCGGGCAGGTTGCCGCCGGCGCCTTGGCGCTCGATGCGGTTGTAGATGCGTTCGGCCAAAGGCGTCTGGGCCAGGGCTTGGCGGGCGCCGGCAATGAGAGCTGGATCGGCCGGGTTGGGGGCCAGTATGTCGCCGCTCGCCAGCAGCATATCCAGGTGCCGCTCCAGCTCCTGGCGCTGGCCAAGGGTGACCTCGCGCGGCAGGCTGTTTTCCCAGTCGGCCGTGATGAAGTCCTTCAAGGCCGCCGGGTTCATGTAGCGCCCGTCGTGCAGCATGATATAGGCCTTCAACGCCTCATATAGCAGCTCTGGATTGCTCTGGCCTTCCGATTGCAGTTGCTGCTGAATCCTCAGTTCCAGGCGAGGCAGGAATACGTCGTGCAGCAGCCGGCGGTGTGCGGTCCTGGCCGCCGCAGCCAGCTTGTCGCCCTGGTACAGGCCGAAGCCCATCGAGACGGGAATGCTGCCTTGCGGGACGTTGGGGACGCTCGCCATGTCACGCACGGCCTGCATCGCCGGCAGCAGCTCCAGCACATTGGTATTGGGGACGGCCCGCAGCTGGTCCAGCTGCTGCGAAACCGCTGCGCTGCGGGCTTGTATCTCGGCGATGTAGGCGCGGTTACGGGCAAAGCTGATCGTCCAGGCAGCGATGGCAGCGATGCAGAGCAGGCCGGCCAGCGCCAGCGCTCCGAGCTGGAGCATGGCGCGCCTGCGCTCCCAGCGCTGGTTGGCGCCCGCCAGGCCGGCTTCCTGGAAGACCACCTGGTCGAGCAGGCGGGTAATGAAGTAGCTTTTGCCGCTGGGGCTGTTCGGCGGCAAGACCTTGCGCTCCAGCTGCAAGGCCCGCCCCAGGTTGCCCATCAGGCGGTCGATCGGGCTGCCTTCCTGCGTGCCGCTGGTGAAGTAGACGCCCCGCAGCATCGGCTGGTCGGTGAAGCGCGACGCCGCAAACAGGCTGTCGACAAATTCGCAGAGCGTGGTCTTGATGGCTTCAAAGTGCTGGGGAAAAACGTAGAGCTGGGCGCGCCGCTGCGGGTCCCGTTCCTGCTGCATGCGATCGACCAGGCGGGCATTCAGGCGCTCTTCCAGGGCTGCGAACTCCGCTGCAAAACCCGAGGATGGCGTGGTTTCCGCCGCAGCTTCATGATAGGGAAAGGTCGCCCCCCAAACCTGCGCGCGCTCTTCCTTGCCCATCTCACTGAAAAACTCCATGAAGCCGGGCAGCAGGTCGATCTTGGTTACCAGCACATAGAGGGGGAAACGGATCCCGAGTTCTTCGTGCAGCTCGTGCAGGCGCGCCCGCAGCGCTTCGATATGGCTGGTGCGCCGGGCCGCCGACTGTTCCAGCAACTCGGGCACGCTCAGGGTCAGCAGAACGCCGTTGATCGGCCGCCTCACGCGGTATTTCTTCAGCAGCTGCAGGAAACCGCTCCAGGCGGCAGCGTCCGACTTCTGGTTGCTGTCCTGCGTCGTATAGCGGCCCGCGGTGTCGAGCAGGACGGCATCGTTGGTAAACCACCAATCGCAGTTGCGCGTGCCGCCGACGCCGCGTATGGCGGCCTGGCCGAAGCGTTCGCTCAAGGGAAATTGCAGGCCGGAATTGACCAGTGCCGTCGTCTTCCCGGAGCCCGGGGAGCCGATCAGGATATACCAGGGCAGCTCATACACCCACTGCCGGCGCAGCTTGGCAAGCATATCCCGCACCGAGTTCCTTCCCGGCTGGCTCAAGCGCGCTTTCTTCAGCACCCGGACCGCTTCCTCGAAGCGCTTGCCCAGTGTGGCCAGCTCCTCGGCGGTAATGCCGTCCACTGCAGCGGGCTGGTCGGCCGGTTGCTTCAGTAAGCCATCCATCAAACGCGCATTGGCGCGCCTGGCTTTGAACAGTTTCCACAGTTGCTTGCCGACATAGGCGAGCACGATGAGGGCGATCAGGACGGTGCGGACCAGCCCCGATTCCAGCGGCCGGAAGTCGGCGATGCTGATCAGGGGGCCAACCAGCCAGATCAGGAGGGACAGGGCAAGCAGGCCCAGGATCGCGAGGACCCAGCGGTTCAACATCCAGGCAAGGAGCTTCTTGATCATGTCATGGTCCTCTACTGGCCTTCCTGTTGCGGGGTCAGGACGATTTCAACGCGCCGGTTGCGGGCGCGCCCGGCGGCAGTATTATTGGGGGCGACCGGGTTTGCAGCGGCGTGTCCCTCGGCAGAGAAACGGCCGTCCGCGCCGGCCTTTTCTTGCAGCAGCTTGGCCACCACGCTTGCGCGCTCCTGCGACAGATGCCAGTTGGAAGGGAAGCGTGTGGTGCGAATGGCCTGGTCGTCTGTGTAGCCGTTGACGACCACGGCCCCCGGTACCGCCTTGAGCGCTGCAGCGATGCGGTCCAGCACGTCAAGATAGCCCGGTAACACGGTAGCGCTTCCTGGAGCGAACAAGCCGTCGCCACGGATAATGATGGTGCTGCGGCCCGCCTCGTCACGCACCCCCACCAGGCCCAGTTCGATTTCGCGCGCCAGGAAGCCGGCCAGCCGGGGTTTGGCGGCAGGCGCCGGAGCGGGCGGCAATGTCGGCGCAATGGTTGCCGGCCTGGCCCGCATATTCTGGATCTGTGTGTACGTGGGATCGGAGGCCCGGTTCAGCATGAAGCTGAAGCTTGCGTACACGCCCAGCATCAGCAGGCCGATGACGCACAAGGTCACCCACAGCGGCAGCGCTGCCAGCACGTTGCGGCGCGGAGCGTGGGCACCTTCCCAGCGTGGCGACAGCGGACGCTCGTATTCGCCCTGCAGTTGCCGTAGCATCTGGGCCAGGCGTTCGCGCAAGGCTTCCAGCTGGGCCTTGCCGTTGTCGAGTACCCGGTAGCGGCCCTCCAGGCCAAGCGCCAGGCAAACGTACATGAACTCCAGCAGTTGGCGATGTTCGCTTGGCGTCTCGGCCAGCTTGGACAGCAATTGAAAGAATTTCTCGCCGCCCCAGGCCTCGTTGTGGAACCTGACCAGCAGGCTATCCTTGGCCCAGATGCCGGAGCCGCCCCACGGTGTCGAAGCCGCGGCCTCATCAAGCAGCGTGCAGAGCCCGTAGCGCGCCGCGATGATGTTTTCGCTGGCGATGCCTGCGGCCTTGGCGCGGCGTTCGAATTCCTTGACCTGTGTGGCCAGGAATTCCTTCGCCGAAGCCGGATCTGTGTGGTGCACGGTGGCGCGCAACTGCGGCACCAGGTTCAACAGCGGATTGGCCGCTGCGAGCAGTGGATTCAGCCCGGAGGTGTGGGTGGCCTGGACGAATCCGAATTCCGCATTCTGATGCGTGGGTGGCGTCGCCGCCGGTTGCTGGCGCTGCCGTGCGCCCGGCGTGGGCACCATGATGGTATGTTCCGCATCCGCCGTCGCAAATGGATCGTCCTGGCTCATGGTTATCCCTTAATGGCCCAAAATTCCAGCTCCAGCCCCGGAAACTCGCCTGCGATATGCATGGCCAATCCACCGGAGCGCTCAAGCTGGTCCCACAGTTCGCCCCCACGTTCCACTTCGAAGTAATTGAACCCTGCGTGATAAGGAATCTGGCGCGGCGCGACCGGCATCGAGTGCAAGGGGATGCCGGGCAGGGCCAGATTGACCAGGTCACGGATCCTCTCCACCGGGCCCAGCTTGACATGGCTGGGGAAGCGCGACCTGAGCGTTTCGGATGGCATTTTGGCGTTGACGGCCAGGACGAATCCCGCCGACTTCAGCAGGTCGCGGTCGGGCAGTTGCGCCAGCCGCACGCCGTATTTCTTGTCCTGCAGGTCAATAGGCACTGCGCTGCGATGCAGCACCATGCTTAGCGCGCTGCGCAGCTCGGTCATCAGCGGCGCAAAGGTCAGTTCCAGCTTGTCATGCTGGTAGGCGGGCTGTCCTTGCGGCCGCCGGCTCTCGCGGCTGAAGGTGGAAAGGTCGCCGGCCAGCGCCAGCATGGCGACAAACAGTTCCTCGGGATGGAACAGGGCCGTGCGGCAGTAATGGGCGAAAACCGGTTCATGCCGGTTGACCGCTTGCAGCAGCATGAAGTCGGCAATTTCGGCGACGCCGCCGCGGCCAGGTTGTGACAGCTGCGCTGCCAGCTCTTCGCCGCGCTGATGCAGCAAACCGAAAATTTCATCGCAGAAGCCCGCGAGTACGGCGTTGTCGCGGATGGTCAGCGTGGGCGGAATATAGTCCTTGTCGAGCAGCAGCTGATTATCGGCGCGGCGCTCGCTCAGGCGCAGCACGCCGAGGCAGGCATAGGCATCGGTCTGCTCACTTTCGAGAAGCAGGCTAAGGCGCATCTGCCCCACCTGGATTGGCGCGGCGTAGTCGGAGGTGCTGTCGGCCACTTCCAGTTCGGTGACGTCGTAACGTGCCAGTTTGCCCTGGCCATTTTGGCCAGCATCCGATTCGGAGAAGCCTTTGCGACGCATCGGAACCGCCAGCATGACGAGCTGGTCGCGGGTGCTCGCCGGAATGTTCAGCGGCTGCGGCGCGGCATGGGTCGCAGGAAAATCGAAGGGCGTACCGTCGGGAAACAGGCCGCTGCCGGCGGTGAGCGCCACCTTGCCCATGGCCAGTGCAGCTTTGTCGACCTCCACCGACAAGAAACCCCATCCATGCGATCGCCCCGGCCGGGCACGCGCTTCGATCAGGTTCTCGAGATAGCGCTCATGTTGCTGGAAATGTTGTGGTTGCAAGAACATACCTTCCGACCAGATGACTTTGCTTTCCCACGACATGATGGTTGTTCCTTAAAGCCAGGTGAGGTGGTTTCACTTTTCAACGCGAATGGAAACGTCGCGCGGTCCCAGGCTGATGGAAACCGGCATGGATTGGCTGGCACGTACCGGGATGGACGCCCGCCATGAGGACTTCTCCAGGTCGCGGAACGCGGCCACGACGGCGACATAACGGGTCTCGGTCTGGAGCGGCCGGTCGAAATGCTTCTTCTCGCCAGGGCGCAAGGTGAATTCCTCGCGGGCGACCAGTTCGCCCCCCAAGGCTTCCTTGTCGCGCTCCAGCAGGGAGAAGAAGTCGGCGCTCTGGAATGCCCCGAGGTTTTTCAGCTCGAATAAGCGCAGTACGATCGGCGACGCGCGGCCCCGGGTATCGGGATTCACATCGCTAGCGACTGTAACGTTGGCCCGGATTACCGCCGCTTTGGGCGGGCCGGACGCGCACGCAGAAAGCAGGGCCAAAGTTGCGGCGCTTAGCAATAAACTCGGACGACAACGGTAGCGGGCCATCGAATTCTCCAGGAGAGACCGGCATGCGGCTGCTTTGCAAACGATAGTACATCCGATAACAGTGAACAAAACTCACACTTATTCACGATATAAGAGAAGCATTGAAGCAAGAGCAAGCGTCCAGGTGGTGATGATTAAAACGCGACAGCTAACTTTGTATTTCGGACGCGGGATGGAATAATGGTCCAAACTTGACAGCCAGTCGTTCCGGCTGAGGCGATGTCCAATGAGCAGCGAC
Source organism: Pseudoduganella sp. (assembly GCA_036402315.1). Taxonomy (GTDB): domain Bacteria; phylum Pseudomonadota; class Gammaproteobacteria; order Burkholderiales; family Burkholderiaceae_D; genus Rugamonas. Next base: position 34,805 of record DASWTB010000062.1, read on the forward strand.
GGAGGAAAGATGGTGAGCGCAACGTCAGGCATGGCTGGCGCGCAACCTGCGCGGGCGGCGGCCTATACCGTGATTTGCAAGAGCGGTCAGCGAGGGATCGAATTTGATGACCCATGGCTCGCAGCGCAAGCGTTTGCTCGGGCCCGCGTGCTGGACCGGCCATTCGTTTTGCGTCATCAAGGTGGCGCGTCTATCGTCATCGCTTCGTCCAAAGCTGGCTGCAAGCTGGTCGAGCCGGCTGGTGTAGACGATTTTTTTCGAGCAGCTTATGAATCGGTGTCGGATGACGAGTTGGAGCATCCCTGCGACATTTGAAGCATGCGCAGGGATAACGCTGCGCTTACTTGTTCTCTACTGATGGACCCTGCCGGTCCACTGCTGCGGGTTGCGCTGACGCTCACGACGGTCGGTTAATACGTGCACTGCTGCGCAGCCCAGCATGCTCCCGAACACAGCCGACGCCAGGAAAGCCGTGTCGGCACCGGGAGCAAGTTTACTCGTGAACGGGGGCGCCATGCATCTGTCATTAGAATCGGACCTCGCAGCGATTGCTCGGATTGAAGCGGTGCCAACGATCCTTGAAGTGGTCGCAGAATTGACCGGATTGCGATTTGTCTGCATTGCCCGTGTCATTGAAAGTACGCTCTATATCTGTGCGGTCCTGGACAAGCTGAACCTTGGCTTTCACGTTGGTGATAGCTTCGACGTCAAGACGACCCTCTGCGAAAAGGTTCGGGAAAAGCAAGCGCCGGTTATTATCGACTCTGTTCCCGACAGTGAGTATCGCAACCATCCTGCGCCCAAGTTGTACGGTTTCCGAAGCTATTTCTCGATACCGCTTTATCGCCCCGACGGCGAATACTTCGGGACCTTGTGCGGCTTGGATCCCGAGCCGGCACATCTTTCGACGCAAGCGATGCGTAAGACGCTGGGACTGTTCGCGGAGCTGATCGCTCGGCAGTTGGCGAACGAAGCCGTCCTGGGGAGAACGCGGTTAGCGCTGGACGATGCGATCGAGACTTCGGTCCTTCGGGAACAATTCATCGCGGCCCTGAGTCACGACGTTCGAACGCCCCTCGCAACCATACTGAATGGGATCGACATCCTTGGCCATTCAGCTGACGAAAACCTGGTACCGTTACTCGATACGATGCGCCGGAGCGGTAAACGCATTTCGGCGCTAATCGATGATGTGACCGACTTCGCCCGCGGCCGCATGGGGGGCGGAATCGCGGTGGAACTTCGTCACGATCCAAACCTTGAAGACACCCTTCTCCAGGTAGTAGAGGAACTACGGCAGGTATATCCTGGGCGCACGATCGAAACGGATATCCCGTCCGGCGTTGCGCTGTTGTGCGATGCGCCGAGAATTGCGCAGTTGCTGTCGAACCTGATGAAAAATGCCATCATTCATGGTAGCCCGGGTCAGCCTGTATCAGTGAGCGTGGCCTCACGGGCCGGAACGTTTGAGATGGCAGTGACGAACAATGGCCCGGAAATTCCGTCGGAAATCCAGGACCAACTCTTCAAGCCGTTTTGGCAAAGTACGACTTGCGGCTCGAAGAAGGGATTGGGCCTGGGACTCTACATCGCGTCGGAAATCGCACGATCGCACGGAGGCTTTCTGGACGTGACATCAGCTGGAGGACAGACCACGTTTGCCTATCGTGTCAAGCAGCCGCCCGCTGCCGGGCAGTTCCAGTAGGCCCATCCGCGCGATTAGTTTGCATAGGCCTGCCGCGCGGGCGCCATATCGGCCCGTCCTGCCGTGCCGCTAGAAAGCGTGAGAATTGGCGAAGGATTTTCGATTATTGTTATCTGGCCGTCGCGAGTTACATGAAGTTGGTTCTCGTGGCGGATCTCTCCGGCGGCATGAGCAGAAAGGCTGAGTTCCGCGGTGTCATCAGAGTGGAATGGCCGGATGCCGATTGGTGGCCCGACTGCCCTGTGCTTCCGTAGAACAGCGGCCTCTTTGGAATCGGTTTTGACGAAAGTGTGATGATGGCGCGCATCCTAATCATCGAAGATACCAAGCTGAACATCGACCTGTTCACGACCTTGCTCACTTATGCTGGTCACGAAACGTTTGTCGCTGAACGGGCGCTATCGGGAATCGAGATGGCCCAAACGATGATTCCCGACTTGATTCTGATGGATATACAGATGATCGGAATGGATGGTATCCAGGCTACCCAAATATTACGTGCTGATCCTCGCACGCAGAACATTCCCATCGCGGCTGTGACTGCGTTGGCTATGAGCGGGGACCGTGAGAAGTTGCTCAGCACCGGTTTCGATTGGTACATTCCGAAACCGATCGATACCGAACAGTTTAATGAAGACGTCGTCAAATTGATTGAACTGGGCAGATCACGTTGAAGTGCTGGAACACCAGTGTGTTTCTCGTGTGAAATCGCGAGCATCCAAATGCGCTCTGTGTCGATGCAGCGATTGCTGTTCGTGCAATAGACATTGCGTCAGCTCATGCAATAATGAATCTGATAGCCAGGAGGCATCACATGAGCCAGCAGCAAGCTTTGAGGCGACGCGATAGCATGACGGCGAGCCGGGTGGACTGTGCAATAGCACTGCAGGCACTCGCAGGCATGCCAGAGGCGCTGCGCTACCTGCGTAATTGCGGGGTCTCGCCAGAGGTCATTGATCGCGTGCTGTCGTCCACCATCGCGCGGCGGCAGCGCGGGGTGCCATCGGTCGACGGCCGCGCATAGCTTCTCAAGCTGGAACCGAGGGCCACATCTGAATCAAAAGCCCGCTTCGCGCCAAGCTACGGAGGCTGCGGTGCGCAGGAAGCGCAGCGCAGGCGCTTCCCACTGCCCGGCAATGGCGACGTGGCCGCGCCATTCCGGACTCGTTGGCGGCAGCTTGGCATCCGCATCGAGCAGCACGCGGTACACCGCTTGCTCAGGATACAGCACGCCGTTCTTCTCCCGCACCTGCACGTCGCCGCCAAACAGTGCGGCCAACTCAGGCTCGCCCAACATACGGCTGGCATCGCGGTCGATGCTGGACACGCTCAGGCGCACCGCCGGCCCGGACATGCCTTCGGCAATGAACAGCGCACGGTCGCCTTTGGCAATACGTCGCACGGCCTCTTCGTCAACATAGGTGACAACTCGCCAGCGTCCGGGCGCAACCAGCGAACCCAGATATTCCTGGTCCTTCAGCCAGTCGCCTGCGCGCAGGTCGGGGTCGATATCGAGCAGCACACCGGCATTTGGCGCCACTGGACGGTAGCGCTGCAGGTCGGCGCTCACCGTCGCGCTTTCAGCCTTGGCATACACCAGCTGGTCATGCAGGATCTGCCAGTCCTTGCGGCTTGCCGCGTCCAGGCCGGCCGCTGCTGACTGCCAGGCCAGCGCATCCTGGCGCGCACTGATCTCACCTTCGCGCAGCGCCAGTTCTGGAGTGGACAGTCGCAGCAGCGGTATGCCGGTTACGACTTGTTCTCCATTCCTTACCGGCAGGGCTTCGACGAATGCATTTCGCGGTGCATACAGCGCCAGGCGTTGGCTCGGTTGCAACAGCCCTGAAGTCAGCACGCGATTCGGCCATGGGATCAGGAACAGGGCTGCCATCAGCACGAAGATGACTGCACTGCGTCTGGCGCGGCGGCTATGGCGCAGGGCGCGCCAGCGTGCGCGCCATGCTTGCAGCTCGCGCCACACTGGCAGCGCCACGAACCAGCTGATCTCCACCAGGAACAGAAGAATGCC
>DASWTB010000063.1:0-8968 GCA_036402315.1 Pseudoduganella sp.
AAAAATCGACTCGCAGACTTCAGCGCTGGCTTTGCGCAGCGGCGCGAGTTGGGTGGCAAGGCGCTCGCGCGCACCGCCATCCGCCAGCAGGGCGCGGACATAACCTGTCGTCGCGCCTGCCGCACCGCGCCGCAAGCGGCGATAGAGCATCTGGCGGCCAAAGATGCTGGCGCCCTCCCCTACAGCCAGGAGATATGGCGCGAGCAACAAGTCGTGCCAGGTCTGTCCATCCACGGCGCCGTTGCCGCTGTTGCCGGCCAATTCGTCGTAACGCGCCACGGCGCTCTCCGGGAACGGATACTCCACAGAACCACTCCTTGTCATAAAGTTAAGCCAGCAAGTATAGCCGCTTACTAAAAAATCAAGTAGTCCGAATGGCGGAACGTGCGGACAGACGGACACGGTGGACGCTCGCGGACAGCTGCCTTATGGCACCGGACAGCATAAAAATCAACGACTTAAATGCTGGCACACTTCATGCAATAGCAAGGTTGACCAAATCACCAATATCAGGGACAAGCACATGATTCGCGACACCTCACACCAGGACCAAGTGATCGCCGCCCCCACCAGCCGCTTCCCGCGCCGCAAGGTGCTGTTGCTGGTGGCCGGCGTGGCGCTGGCCGCCACCGGTTTCGGCCTGCTGAAAAACTGGAGCGGCAGCGAGCAGTCGATCAGCGCCTCGCGCCTGCGCATCGGCGAAGTCACGCGCGGCACCCTGATCCGCGACGCCGCGGTCAATGGCCGCATCGTGGCTGCCGTCAGTCCAACGCTGTACTCGACCTCCACCTCCACGGTCGAATTGAAAGTGCACGCCGGCGACACCGTCAAGAAAGGCCAGGTGCTGGCCGTGCTGGAATCGCCCGACCTGACCGACGAACTGAAAAAAGAACAGACCCTGTTCAACGAACTGCAAGCCGAAGTCGCGCGCCAGCAGATTCTGGCCCGCAAGCAGAAGCTGGCCGCCCAGCGCGAAGCCGACACCGCCGAAATCGAGCGCGTCTCGGCCATGCGCACCCTGCAGCGCTACGAGAGCGTGTCGACCGACGGCATCATCGCCAAAATCGACATGCAAAAGGCCAAGGACGCCGTGGCCGCCGCCGATATCCGCGCCAAACACACCAGGCAGGCCGCCGAACTGGAAGGCGACAACGTCACGCTGGAACTGAAAACCAAGACCGCGCAGATGGAGCGCCAGAAGCTGTCGCTGGCCAACGCCCAGCGCCGCGTCGACGAACTGACCGTGCGCGCACCGGTGGACGGCTTCATCGGCACGCTGTCGGTGGCCAACCGCAGCGTAGTGCAAGCCAATACTCCGCTCATGACCCTGGTCGACCTGTCCCAGCTCGAAGTGGAACTGGAAGTGCCGGAATCCTACGTCAACGACCTGGGGCTGGGCATGACCGCCGAAATCGAAGTGGCCGGCGTGAAGACCAAGGGCAAGCTGTCGGCGCTATCGCCGGAGGTGGTGAAGAACCAGGTGCTGGCGCGCGTTCGCTTCGACCAGCAGCCGGAAGGCCTGCGCCAGAGCCAGCGCGTCTCCGCGCGCCTGCTGATCGACGAGAAGCCGAACGTGCTGTTGGTGCAGCGCGGCCCGTTCGTCGAATCGGAAGGCGGCCGCTATGTCTACCTGATGCAGGACGGCATCGCCGTGCGCACCCCGGTGCAGCTTGGCGCCACCAGCGTGGCAGCCGTGGAAATCGTCAATGGATTGAAACAGGGCGACAAGATCGTGATCGCCGGCACCGAAAGCTTCGAAAACGCCAAGCGCGTTTCGATCAACAAATAACCCCCTACGGAGAGGCAAACCATGCTGCGCATGAATAACCTGAGCAAAGTCTATCGCACCCACATGATCGAAACCCACGCGCTGCGCGGCTTCGAGATCGAAGTCAAGCAAGGCGAGTTCGTCACCGTGACCGGTCCTTCCGGCTCCGGCAAGACCAGCTTCCTGAACATCGCCGGCCTGCTGGAAGACTTCACCAGCGGCGACTACATCCTGGACGGCATCAACGTCAAAGGCATGGACGACAACGCCCGTTCCCGCCTGCGCAACGAAAAACTCGGCTTCATTTTTCAGGGCTTCAACCTGATCCCCGACCTGAGCCTGTTCGACAACGTCGACGTGCCGCTGCGCTACCGCGGCTTCAACGCCGCCGAGCGCAAGGAGCGCATCGAAGACGCGCTGGCCAAGGTCGGCCTGGCCTCGCGCATGCGCCACTATCCGGCCGAACTGTCGGGCGGCCAGCAGCAGCGCGTGGCGATCGCCCGCGCCCTGGCCGGTTCGCCCAAGCTGCTGCTGGCCGACGAACCGACCGGCAACCTGGACACCCAGATGGCGCGCGGCGTAATGGAGCTGCTGGAAGAGATCAACGCTGAAGGCACCACCATCCTGATGGTGACCCACGACCCGGAACTGGCCCAGCGCACCCAGCGCAACGTCCACATCATCGACGGCCAGGTGTCCGACCTGGTGCGCAAGTCGCCGTCGCTGGTGGTCGCCAAGGAGGCCTGAAATGTTCCAATACTATTTCCTGCTGGGCGTGCGCAGCCTGCGCCGCAACCCGGTGCTGACCGCGCTGATGGTGCTGATCCTGGCCGTGGGCGTGGCCGCCAGCGTGTCCACCCTCACCATCCTGCACGTGATGTCGGGCGACCCGATCCCGCACAAGAGCGATCGCCTGATCGTACCGCTGGTCGACAACGGCCCGCTCAAGGGCTACACCCCGGGTGAGCGCGAAGGCGATGAAATGTCCTACCGTGATGCCGTCAACATGCTCGCTTCCGGCCAAGGCGACCGCCGCACCGCCATCCGCGGCGTGGACGGCACCATCGAGCCGGCGCGCAAGGACCTGCCCGTATTTACCGCAGAAGGCCTGTCGCCGACGCGCGATTTCTTCACCATGTTCGAGGTACCCTTCGTGCAAGGCGGTCCGTGGAGCGAAGCGGACGACAAGGCCGGCGCTGACGTCGTGGTCCTGAGCAGCAAGTTGGCCGAGCGCCTGTTCGGCACCACCAATCCGGTTGGCCAGCGCGTGCGCATGCTGGGCTTCGATTACGCCGTGGTAGGCGTGTTCGGCGACTGGAAACCGGTGCCGCGCTATCACCGCATCATCGGCGGCCCCGGCGCCTTCGGCGACGAAGACCAGTTTTATATTCCGTTCCACAACGCCATCCGCCATGAGTTCGGGCAGAACGGCAATATGAACTGCAGCAGCGACCGCGGCCCCGGCTTCCAGGCCCTGCTCGATTCGGAGTGCATCTGGATCCAGTTCTGGTTTGAGCTGCATTCGGCCGCCGACCGCCCGCAGCTGCAAGCCTGGCTGGACGCCTACGCCGCCGAGCAGCGCAAGCTGGGACGCCTGCAGCGCAATGCGCCGAACAAATTGTTCAACGTGATGGAATGGCTGGAGGAACAGAAGGTGGTGGGCAAGGACAGCCGCCTGTCCGCCCTGCTGGCCTTTGGCTTCCTGCTGCTTTGCCTGGTCAACACGATCGGCCTGCTGCTGGCGAAATTCTCGGTGCGCGCACCGGAAGTCGGCGTACGCCGCGCCCTGGGCGCCTCGCGCAGGGAAATCTTCACCCAATTCCTGATCGAAAGCGCCGTGGTCGGCCTGGCCGGCGGCATCCTCGGGTTGCTGCTGGCACTGGGTGCCCTGGCCTTGATCGGCAGCATCTCGGAGCAGATCGCCGTCACCACAAAAATGGACTGGGTCATGCTGCTGGTAACCTTCATCATGGCCGTTAGCTCCGCCATGCTGGCCGGCCTGCTGCCGACCTGGCGCGCATGCCAGGTCACCCCGGCCCTGCAACTGAAATCGCAGTGAGGTAATCATGGAAATCAAACCAATCTTTTCCGCGCTGATGCGCTCCAAGACCGGCCCGATCCTGGTGGCCGTGCAGGTGGCGCTCAGCCTCGCCATCCTGGCCAACGCCCTGCACATCGTCAGCGTGCGGCAGGAAGTCGCGGCCCGGCCGACCGGTATCGCCAATGAAGAAGATGTGTTCAGCATGCGCATCAAGCCGCTTGCTCCGGGCGGCCACGAGGAGCAGATCGCCAACCAGAAAGCGCAGGCGGCGGCGCTGCGCGCCGTGCCGGGCATCGTCTCGGTAGCCGACACCAACCAGATCACACTGTCGAACTCCGGCAACTACAACAGCGTGGCGGCCAGTCGCGAGCAGGAACGCAGCAACGCCAGCCCGTCGATGTACGTCACCCCCGATTCCCTGGTCAAAACCTGGGGCCTGAAGATTATCGACGGCCGCGACTTCACGCCGCAGGACGTGCTCGAAATCGACCAGAAGACCAGCAAGGCCTTCCCCACCGTGGCCCTGATCACCAAAGCCACCGGCCTGAAGGTGTGGCCGGATGCGCCGAGCTATGTCGGCAAGAAGATGTACTACGGCACCGGCGCTGACGCGCGCGAAGTGGCCGTGGTGGGCGTGATCGAGACGCTGCAGACGCCCTCTGCGGCGATGGGCGCCGAGGGCGAGATGTCGACCATGGTGCCGGCGCGCGTTTCCGGCAGTTCGCGTTCGCTGTACACGCTGCGCGCCGAGCCGGGCCAGCGCGACCGCGCCATGAAGGATGCCGAGGAGGCGATCCGCAAGCTGCATCACGGCCAGGTGGTGGTGCGCAGCACCACTCAGTCCGAAGAGCGCGCGAAGCGCTACCGCGCCGACAATGCCCTGTGCTGGATGCTGCTCACGGTGAGCGTGCTGCTGATGATGGTGACGGCCAGCGGCATCGTCGGCATGGCCAGCCTGTGGGTCACGCAGCGCCGCAAGCAGATCGGCGTGCGGCGGGCACTGGGCGCGCGCAAGATCGATATCCTGCGCTACTTCGTGACCGAGAACCTGATGATCACCACCACCGGGATTGTCGGCGGATTGATGGGGGCCCTGGCGCTGAACCAGCTGCTGGTATCGAGGCTGGAACTGGCGCGCCTGCCGGTGGAGTATATGGTGGCCGGCGCGGCGGCTTCGTGGGCACTTGGCATTGCGGCGGTGTATGGGCCGGCTTGGCGGGCCGCCTCCATTTCGCCGGCGCTGGCGACCCGCTCGGCTTAACCCGGTCTGCGCTACCGTCGCGGGTTTGGGCCCCACCTTGGAGACCGTTGGGTGTCTGACCCTGCGGGTCAGACACCGAATTACCGGTTTTAATGTATCCTGCCAAAATGCCAACCGTACTGATCATCGACGACAACGCCGCAGTCGCAGTCGCCCTCGAAGTCTTGTTCTCGCTGCACGACATCGAATCGCTGCACGCCGCCTCCCCCGAAGAAGGCCTCGCCCTGCTCGACCAGCGCAGCGCCAGCATCGACCTGGTGGTGCAGGACATGAACTTCACCGCCGACACCACCTCCGGCGAAGAGGGCGTGGAACTGTTCCGCGCCATCCGCAAGCGCCACCCCGACCTGCCGGTGATCCTGCTGACCGCCTGGACCCACCTCGACGCCGCCGTCGACCTGATCAAGGCCGGCGCCGCCGATTACCTGTCCAAGCCCTGGGACGACAAGCGCCTGATCGCCACGGTGCGCAACCTGCTCGAACTGGGCCAGGCCAACCGCGCCCTCAGCCAGCACCGCAGCGACGAACTGCGCCAGCGCCGCGAACTGGAACGCTACAACCTGCGCAATATGGTGTGGAACGACCCCGCCACCGAACGCGTGATCGCGCTGGCCTGCCAAGTCGCCCGCGCCGACGTACCGGTGCTGATCACCGGCCCGAACGGCACCGGCAAGGAACGCATCGCCGAAATCATCCAGGCCAACTCCTCGGTGCGCGAAGGCCCCTTCGTGGTGCTGAATTGCGGCGCCCTGCCGGCCGAACTGATTGAAGCCGAACTGTTTGGCGCCGACGCCGGCGCCTACACCGGCGCCTCCAAAGCCCGCGAAGGCAAGTTCGAAGCAGCCGACGGCGGCACCCTGTTCCTCGACGAAATCGGCAACCTGCCGCTGGCTGGCCAGATGAAGCTGCTGCGCGTGCTGGAAACCGGCCGCTTCGAACGGCTCGGCTCCAACCGCGAACGCCAGGTGCAAGTGCGCGTGATCAGCGCCACGAATGCCGACCTGTCCGCCATGATTCGCGCCGGCACCTTCCGCGAAGACCTGTACTACCGCCTGAACGTGATCGAACTACGGCTGCCGCCGCTGGCCGAACGCCCCGGCGACATCCTGCCGCTGGCACGCCACTTCCTCGGCAAGGAACGCCATTTGCGCGCCGACACCGAAGCCGCCCTGCTGTCGCACGGCTGGCCCGGCAATGTACGCGAGCTGAAGAACGTCATGGCACGCGCCAGCCTGCTGGCGCAAGGCGCAGCGATCACCGTACCCGACCTGGGCCTGCCCGCCGCCAGCGCCATGAACGGCCACAGCGCCAGCGCTCCTGGCCCCGACCAGGAACCCGACCGCGACGCCATCGTTGCCGCCCTGCAGCGCGCCAACGGCGTGGTCGCCCAAGCCGCAGGCGAGCTCGGCCTCTCCCGCCAAGCCCTCTACCGCCGCATGGAACGCCTCGGCATCGCCCGCCCATGAGCCACCCACTACGGCCCAGCCCGTGTCACACCATGGGGTCACACCCCAAGTGTGACACGGGCTCATCCGCAAACCTGCTGGGCTCGTGTCACAGTTCGGGTGTGACCCCAAGGGGTGACACGAGCCCGGCCGTATAGACATATGCGGCTCTCGCTCTTGACATTGTGGTCGGCGCTGGTGGGGACGCTGACGGCGACCGGGATCCTGATTGCGCTCGGGCTGGACCAGCTCTTGCCCAACCATCCAACCATCGTGGTCGGCATTTCGCTGCTGTGCCTGGTTCCGCTGGCGGTGATTACCATCCGCGCCCAGCTGCAGCGCCAGCTTTCGCTGTACCGTGCACTGACCGGCACCGTGACCAGCTATCGCGATGGCGATTTTTCTTTCAGCCTGCACTGGCCTCAGAATGATGAGTTGAGCGACCTGGTCGCCGCGCATAACGAGCTGGGCCAGGTGCTGCGCGAACAGCGGCTGGGACTGGTGCAGCGCGAGTTGTTGCTCGACACTATGGTCCAGCACACCCCTGTCGCCATGCTGCTGGTCACGGACAGCGATGCCATCGTCTTCGGCAACCTGGCCGCGCGCCAACTGGTCAACGAGGGCCGCAAGCTGGAGGGCCTGCGCCTGTCCGAGTTGCTGTCCCGCGTACAGCCGGCCTTGCGCGATGCCATCGGCCGCGGTGGCGACGGCCTGTTCACCATCGGCGACAGCGAGCAGGAGGAAGTCTTCCACCTGGCGCGCCGCAGCTTCAGCCTGAATGGCCGCCCGCACGAACTCCTGTTGCTGCGCCAGCTCACGCAGGAATTGCGCCGGCAGGAAGTACAGACGTGGAAAAAAGTGATTCGCGTGATCAGCCATGAATTGAACAACTCGCTGGCGCCATTGACCTCGCTCGCCCACTCCGGCGCCGAGCTGGTGCGGCGCGGCCAGACCGAGCGCTTGCCGCAGATCCTGGCCACCATCGAGGAGCGCACGCGCCACCTGGAAAGCTTCATCCTCGGCTACGCCCGCTTTGCCAAGCTGCCCGCGCCGCGCCTTGACCTGCAAAACTGGAGCGCCTTCCTGGCGGCCCTGTCGGACCAGGTGCAGTTCAAGCAACACGGCGAAGTGCCGGCCGAACCGCACGCCTTCGACGCCGCGCAAATGGAGCAGGCCTTGCTCAACCTGCTGAAGAACGCCCATGAATCCGGTTCGCCGCCGGAGGAAGTCGGCCTCGAACTGCGCCGCCAGCAAGGCATGCTGCGCATTGAGGTGCAGGATCGCGGCCCGGGCATGAGCGAAGCGGTGCTGGCCAATGCGCTGGTGCCGTTCTATTCCACCAAGCGTAGCGGCACCGGCCTCGGCCTGGCCCTGGCGCGCGAAATCGCGGAAGCCCACGGCGGCCGCATCGCGCTGGCCAATCGCGAAGGCGGCGGTCTTTCGGTGGCCATCATCTTGCCCCTTTGATCCAGATCAAACAGCTGCCCAATTGTGCGGCACGGCTGCCTCAAGCGGCGGCGCCAGGAGGCGTGTGCTACGGGCTGGTAAACTGTCGGTCATGACTTCCCGTAGATTCAACCAGCCCGGTTTTCCTCCCGCCACCATCACCGAATTCGAAGGTGTCCGTTCACTGCACCTGGGTACTTCCTGGGTGCAGGGCGCCATGCGCCTGTCCAAGCCCGACATGATCGAGCTTGAATACGTGCGCATGATGATGATGTGGACGCTGTTCCTGCCCTCGCCCCGCCACATCGTGCAGCTCGGCCTGGGCAGTGCAGCTTTGACCAAATTCAGCTACCGCCAGTTCCCCAAGGCGCGCGTCACCGCGATCGAGCTCAATCCGAACGTGATTGCGATTTGCGAAGAGAAGTTCGGCCTGCCACCCAATGACGAACGGCTTGAGGTACGCCAGATGAATGCGATGGATTTCGTGCTCGACCCGCGCAACCACGGCACGGTGGACGTGTTGCAAGTCGACCTGTACGACGAAGAGGCGCGGGGCCCGGTGCTCGACACCCCGGAGTTCTACCAGGCTTGCTTCGATTGCCTGGGCCCGGACGGCATCATGACCACCAATGTGTTTGGCGATTTTGACAATTATGGCAAGAACCTGCAGCACATGGAGCTGGTATTCGACGCCGTGGTGTGGCTGCCGGAAGTCCACGATGCCAACGTCGTGGTCATCGCTTTCAAGCGCTCGCCTTCGATCGATTTCTCGGTGCTGTACGACCGCGCCAACCAGATCAGGAAATCGCTTAACCTGAATGCCCGTCCATGGGTCGACGGGCTGCGCGACTGGATGGCCAACGTGTAGTATAGCTACACCAGCGTGCGCTTTCTGTTTAAATAGTTGAAGATTTTCAAGTAGTTATTAAAATTAAGCAGTAGTACGCAACAGTCCGTACGACGGGATTGCCCGACTCCTTTCAGTGGTTTATATTGCGGGGCCTGTG
>DASWTB010000064.1:0-18959 GCA_036402315.1 Pseudoduganella sp.
GCTTCGATGCCGCGCAATGCAAACGCAGTTGCGCTCCCGGCCGCAAGAATCCGTATTTCAATGCCAGGGCGCTGCCGCCCGGCATGCGGCTATCGATGCTGTTGCCGGCTGAGCCGTTGGATGTGGCGCGTGCGGTGGCCGAACGCGGCAAGGCGGCCGGCTTCAGTGTGCCGCAGGCAGGCGCCTATTTCCTGCAGACCAGCGAGGCCACGCGCAATACCCGCGCGCGGTTTTTCCCGCCAAGCGGCGCCATCCCGGCGCGCAAGCTGACTATCCACATGCTGCGGCAGGACACGCTGGAGGACGCGCAGGACATCATGTTTTACCAGACTGGCGCGGCGCACGTCGGCAAGCTGGAGACACTGCGTTTCCTGCCCGGCGCGCTGGCCGACCACCTGACGTCCTACGGCGGCGACTTGCTGGGCAACGGCCAGATGAGCAGCCTGCGCTGGCTGGAGGCGGGCGCCACCGCCAGTTACGGCACGGTCAGCGAACCTTGCAATCATTGGCAGAAATTTCCTCATCCACAGATCCTGTTGCAGCATTACCTCAGCGGCGCCACCGCCATCGAAGCTTATTGGCGTAGCGTGGCATGGCCGGCGCAGGGCTTGTTCATAGGGGAACCGCTGGCGCGGCCGTACCCCCGTTAGTCCGTTCGGACTAATCGTGTGTCACCAATTAGTCATATCAAACAGTTAATATCCAAAAGGACAATAAAAAATTCCGTTTGGTAAATACTCTGGGGGTACACAATTTCATGAACAAACGCATTCCTTTGCGCGCTACCGCGCTGGCCGCCCTGCTGGCCTGCCAGCCGGCTTTCGCTGCCGATGTGGTGATCAGCCAGATGTACGGCGCGGGCGGCAACAGCGGCGCTACCCTGCGCTACGACTACGTTGAACTGTTCAATCGCGGCAGCAGTGCGGTGGCCGTGGGCGGCTGGACGATCCAGTATGCTTCCGCCAGCGGCACCACCTGGGGCAAAGCCGAACTGCCGGCCGGAACCAGCATCGACCCAGGCAAGTACTACCTGGTCAAACTGGCCAGCAGCAATACTTCGGTCGGCGCCGACCTGCCGGCCGATTTTTCCAGCAACAGCGTGAACATGAGCGGCGCCTCCGGCAAGGTGGCGCTGGTTAATAACAATACGGCGCTGAGTGGCGGCCAGCCGAGCAATGCATCGATCCAGGACGTAGTTGGCTATGGCACGGCCAACTTCTCCGAGACCGCGGCGGCGACCGGCATGAGCGCGACCACCAGCCTGCTGCGCGCCAATAACGGCTGCACCGACACCAACAATAACTCGGCCGACTTCACGGCCGTCGCACCGCAATTCCGCACATCTGCTGCGCCGGCCAACGTGTGCAACAACGGCCCGGTGCCGCAACCGATCGTACCGGTATGCCCGGCTACCGCCAAGCTGACTTTCGGCGTGGGCGGCAGTGTCGCGCTGTCGGCCTCGGATGCCGACAGCATTGTCAACGGCGCGGTCATCACTTCTGCAGCCGTTTCGGGCCTGAGCCTGGGCAGCTTGACGCCGGCAGCCGGCATTGGCGGCAGTGCCAGCGTGTCGCTGGTGGCATCGCCATCGGTGGCGGCGGGTACCTACCCGGTCGCAGTCAAATTCACCAACGACCAGGGACAGGACGCCAGCTGCACCGTCAGCCTCACCGTCGAAATGGGCGCGGGCAGCGTGGTGCCGGTACCGCAGGTGCAAGGCTCGGGCGCAACCAGCCCATTCAACGGCGTGAAGCTGACCACCGAAGGCGTGGTGACTGCCAAGGTTGGCAGCGGCTTCTTTATCCAGGACGCGGCCGGCGATGGCGATCCGAATACTTCAGACGGCATGTTCGTCTACATGGGGGCAACGGCAGCGGCCGTGAACGTGGGCGACCTGGTGCGCGTGAGCGGCACCGTGACCGAGTACAAGCCTGGCGGTGCCGCGCGCTCCTACACCGAGCTGTCGGCCGTGACCAGTATCGTCACCCAGAACACCGGCAACAGCGTTACCCCAACCAATATCGACCTGCCTGGCACCAGCCTGGCCAACGTGGAAGGCATGCTGGTGCGTTTCCCAGGCGCGCTGACCGTCAACGCCAACGACTCGCTGGGCAGCCGCGGCGAGCTGACGCTGTCCGTCGGACGCCGTGAGATTCCGACCAACCGCTATCCGGCACGCAGCGCTGAGGCGGTTGCGCTGGCGGCGCAAAATGCGGCCAATATCATCACGCTGGACGACGGCCTGTTCGTTACGCCGGCGACTGTTCCTTACCTGGACCAGGATGGCACGGTGCGCGCCGGTTACACCGTCAGCGGCCTGACTGGCGTGATCGATTTCGGCGCGCTGGGCAGCGGCGGTGCAGGCTTCAAGCTGCAGCCGACCGAAGCGCCGGTCTTCTCGCGCGACAACCCACGCACGGCAGCACCGGAAGTCGCTGCTGGCAACCTGAAGGTTGCCAGCGCCAATGTGCTGAACTTCTTCACCACCTTCCTCGACGGCACCGATGTGCTGGGGCAGACTGGCCAGGGCTGCACCCTTGGCACCGGCACCAGCAAGGCCAATTGCCGCGGCGCCGGCGACATGACCGAGTTCGTGCGCCAGCGCGACAAGATCGTGGCGGAGCTGAAGGCGATCGATGCCGACGTGGTGGGCCTGATGGAGATCCAGAACAACGGCGACTATGCCACCAGCTACCTGGTCGACAGCCTGAATGCCGCTTACGGCAAGGTGGAATATGCCTATGTGCCGAAACCAGCGGCGACCGGCACCGATGCGATTCGCGTGGCAATGATCTACAAGCCTGCCAGGGTGTCGCTGGCCGCTGGCGCGCTGTCCGATGCGGCTGCTGTCAACGACCGTCCGCCCATGGCGCAGACCTTCAAGGCATACAACGGCGCGAAGTTCAGCGTGATCGTCAACCACCTGAAATCCAAGCGCTGCAACGGCGCCACCGGCGCCAACACCGACCAGGGCGATGGCCAGAGCTGCTACAACGCGGACCGCGTGGCGCAGGCGCAGCAACTGGCGGACAGCTTTGTGCCGCAAGTGGTGGCAGCGGCCGGCGATCCTGACGTGCTGCTGATAGGCGACTTCAACGCCTATGGCATGGAAGACCCGATCCTGTACCTGACCGCCGCCGACCGCCAGTTCCGCTTCGAAAACCAGCTCGAACGCTTCATGCGTCCGAACGGCATGCCGCACTCCTATGTCTTTGGCGGCGAGAGCGGCTACCTGGACCACGCGCTGGCCAGCGTTGCCATGAGTTCGCAAGTGGCGGGCGTCATGGAATGGAACATCAACGCCGACGAGCCTGAAGTGCTGGACTACAACCTGGATGGCAAGAATGCTGCTGCCCAGGCCCTGTACAACACCTTGCCATACCGCGCATCCGACCACGATCCGGTGGTGATCAGCCTGAACCTGGCGCCATCGTATGTGGACGTGACCTCCAGCGTGCAGATCCAGCGCTCGGGCATCGTGCAGGGCCGCTTCAGCACTGTCGGTACGGCCACTGCCTGGCTGACCAACATCAGCGGCGCCGACCTGGCCGCGCCGGTGCAGTATGTGCTGCAAGGGCTGCCGGCAGGCGTGACCCTGGCCAATGCCACCGGCTATGTCGACGGCATGCCGTATATCACCGCGGCGCCATCGCTGGCGGCTGGGGCGCAGGCGACCGTCCAGCTGCAATTCAATAATCCTAAGCGTGTGGCCATCAACTACACGCCAAAAGTCTACAACGGCAGTTTCTAAGGACCGCAACCATGCAAAACACATTCTTCACCCGAGTCCTGCGCATCGTGGCGCTGTTGCTGGCATTTGGCGCCAGCAGCCACGCCATGGCGGATGTCATGCGACTGGTGACGCTGGATACCTCGATTTATGGTGTCGGCCGTCCTGGCTACCTGGACTTCACCTTCAATGGCGTAGATGGTGCGCCTGCCGCGACCGCGACCATGACGCAACTGCAAGGCTTCGACATGGACCCTGCCAACTTCTCGCCGTGGGGCGATGCCGCTGCCGTGCCGGGCGGCTTTGCCATGCTGAATTCGAGCAACCTGAATGACGTTCTTTACCAGGGCGTGTTTGGCGGCGTGTTCAGCTTCATGTTGACGGTGTCGGGCGATCCATCCGCGCTGCTGAATTCCAATTTCGGCGTGGTGGCGTATGACATTGACCAGAACCAGATCAAAGGCAAGATCCTGGACCTGATGTTTGCTCCCGCCGCGGACGGCAGCCCGGACCTGCAAATTGTCAGCATCAATGATGCAGTGGCGTCTGTTGCCGACGTGCCGGAGCCGGCATCGCTGGCGCTGGCGGCCGTTGGCTTGCTGATGCTGGCCTTCGCTCGCCGCCACCGCGCCTGAGCGGCGCGGTTGCACAAACGCCACAGGCACCTTGGGAGTTTCGGCTCCCAAGGTGCCTTTTCATTTGTAAGGCATAGAGTGAACGGGGGCATTTATTTCGGCAAAATATTAATACTTAATTAAAATTGTATTAGTGTGCGGGACTTGGCATGATTCATAGTTTTCCGCATAACGACCTGCGTTTATTGCCATGTCCTTCAACATCTTCGTCATCGACAGCGACCCCGCTGTACAGCAACTGCTGGCCCACAACCTGGGACAGTCAGGCTATGCGGTGCAGAGCCATGGCGATGCGATGAGCGCGCACGCGGCGCTGCAGGGTGTGCTGCCGGAAGCGGTGTTGCTGGAGTGGGATTTGCCGGGCCAGTCCGGCCTGTCGCTGATCCGCCAGTGGCGTGCCGCGCTGCGCACCAGCGAGCTGCCGATCCTGATGCTGAGCGCGCGCTGCGCCGAACAAGACAAGGTGCTGGCGCTGGAAAGCGGGGCCGACGATTTCATCTGCAAGCCTTTCGGCCCGCGCGAAACCATCGCGCGCCTGCATGCGGTGCTGCGGCGCCGGCGTCCGTCCGGCATGCCGGGCGCGCTGCAAGTGGCCGGTTTGCGCCTCGACCCGCATACCCTGAGCGTGACCGCGGGCGACCGCCAGCTGAACCTGGGCCGCGTCGAATTTCGCCTGCTGAACTACTTGATGCACCACCCAGGCCGCGTGCACAGCCGCGCGCAATTGCTGGACCAGGTGTGGGGCAGTCACGTCTACCTTGACGAGCGTACGGTCGATGCCCACGTCGGCCGGCTACGCCACGCCCTGCAGCCCAGCGGCCTGCACGATACGATCCAGACCGTGCGCGGCAGCGGCTACCGCTTCCATGCCCAAGCGACAGTCCAATGCTGAGCCCGAACGCCCGCGAACAGGAATACCTGTTGCACGCCATCGATGGCGCGCACAGCATCGCCACCCAGCGCGAGTTGTTCCTGTGGAGCCAGGGCGCGCTGCAAACGCTGTTGCCGCATGGGGTGCTGCTATGCCTTCAGCTTGATGAGCAGGGCAGGGCGCGCAAGGTCGAGTGCATGCACAGCACCGTGCTGGCGCCGTCCGAACGCGAATTGCTGTGCGATCCGGTACAGGGCCCGGTGCCGGCCTGGCTGCGCCTGTGGCAGCAGGGCGGCCTGCAGCCGTTGCCGCTGCAGGCGGGGGCCATGGGACACGGCCTGGTGCATGGCAGCGGAGCGCTGGCGGCCGGCGGCAGCGCCTTTGTGTTGCTGGGATTGCCCGTCGAGGCGGGCTTCCGTGAGAGCTGGCTGCTGCAATTGCTGCTACCCTACCTGCACCTGGCGCAACAGCGCATCGCGACGGCGATTCAGGCCCCGGCGCCAGCGCCGGCTGTTTCACCGCGCCAGGCGGAAATCCTGCAGTGGCTGCGCGAAGGCAAGAGCAACGAGGAAATCGGGCGGTTGCTGGGCATTAGTGCGCTAACCGTTAAGAACCACCTGCAGCGCCTGTACCGCCAACTGGGTGTCAACAACCGCGCCCACGCCGTGGCGCGCAGCGCTGTACAGCAACACGGTTGACCGGTGCACGCGCCGGCGCGATGATGGCGCCATTCCTTCACGGAGCTTCCCTATGAAACGACTTTCTTTGTTGCTGGCGTGCCTGGTCGCCAGCGCCTGCGGCCATGCGACGCCTGGCGAATCCAAAACCCTGGCCGAATTGCGTGCGATGGGGCGCGGTGCGGCCTGCACCTCCGACCAGCAATGCAAGACGGTGCCGGTGGGCGCCAAGTCCTGCGGCGGGCCGGAATCGTATATGGCGTATTCGACTGCCAAGGTCAGTGCCGAGAAGGCCACCGCGCTGGCAGAGCGCTTCCGCAAGGAGCGCGAGGCGGAAAACCAGGCCAGCGGCCTGGTAAGCGATTGCCGCTTCCTGATGGACCCGGGGGCGAAGTGCCGCGCAGGCACCTGCCAGCTGGGCGGCTCGAACGGGGCGCTGGCCGAATAAAAAAACGCCGCGACCAGCGCGGCGTCTTCAAGGGCCCTACGTCATGCTCAGTTGCGGGCGGCGGCTACATTGCGTTCCTGGTTTTTCTCAGGGACTGGCACCGTTGTGTCAACTTCCAGCACGGTGGTTGCGACATTGCCGCCTGGCGCGGTGAGCACAACCGCACCCAGGTGCTTGGCGCTGCCCAGGCCGGACCAGGAGGCGCCGATGGTCATGCTGGCGCCGGTGAACGCGGTGGTGGGCAGGCCGATCTTCAGGTTGCCGCCCAGTTCATCCTTGGCCACGGTCCAGGAAGACAGCGTGTAGTTCGCGCTGCCGCCGTTCGGCGCATAACCGACCACGCAGACCTTGTAGCTGCCTGCTGCCGGCTGGCTCAGCGTGACCATCTCGTTGGAGGTCGCGCCGCCGCTGCTGCCAACCTGGGTGCCTGCGCTGTTCAGGACCACCAGGTCCAGGTCGTCGTCCACCCCGGCCTGGTGGCCAGACGTATCGACGTCGTACAGGGCGAAGCGCGCCACCAGGGCGTTGGCCGGAACGGTGACGGTATGCACTTTCACACCCGCATCGCCGCCGGCGTTGCAGGCCGCCACGCCGCCATCGCCGGAGCTGTCCTTGCCGACGCTCGCGTTACTGCGGGTAGCCGCTTTCAGGCCGCCCTTCGCGGTACCAAGGGCGCCGTTGTAGCCGGTGCCGATGGCGAAGACGGTGCTGCCGGTGGCCGCTTCGCTGTACACCTTGGCGGGCGCGGCAATCATGGCCGGTTTGGCCGACAGCGGGCTGCGCACGACATGGCCTGCGTTGTCGTTCCAGGTCAGGTTGCCATAGGACCAGGTGTTAGGCGCTGCGCTGACATTGGTCAGGGTGACCGTGAAGCTGGCCTTGGCCCCTGGCGCCAGCGTCAGGCTGGACGGATTGACCACCACGTTAAAGCCGGGCAGGCTGGCGTTGGCCGTATAGGTCGCTGCTTCGCTGCCGACGTTGGTCACGGTGCGGGTCATGGTCATCTTGCCCAGCACGGAGGCGGCGGTCAGCGACGCCAGGTTCAGGTTGTACGGCTGGATGGAACCATACTGCGAGCAGAAGCTGGCCGACAGGGTACCCGGAATGCCGCACATGAAGCGGATCCAGTCGACTGGACCGGAGTCGTACACCAGGCCTGGATCGACCGCCTTGTTCGGACGCACATGGCCCGCGCCCTGGCCCCAAGGCAGGGTGCCGGCAGCCATGCCTGGCTGGCCGTCGGCGAAGGTGTCATAGGCGGTGGTCATCAGCGCCGACTTGATGGCGGCGGGCGACCAGTCGGGGTGAGCCTGGCGCAGCAGGGCGCCGAGGCCGGCCACGTGCGGGCTGGACATCGAGGTGCCCTGGTAGCTTGCCCAATTGGCGTATGGCGTCAAGGTGCCGTTGGCGATGGCGTCGCGGTCGGCCTGGCTGCTGTAGTCGGCAGTGACGCCGGCCAGGATGTCCACGCCAGGTGCGGTCAGGTCAGGCTTGAGGATGTTGGCGTTGTGCTTGTTCGGGCCGCGCGAGGAGAAGCCGGCCATTTGCGGCGCCGGCACGGCGCTGGTGGTCAGCACCGATTTGCCGATATTGCTCAAGCCATCCGGATGGCCGGCGATCCAGCTGCGGGCGGCGGAGCCGTCGGCGAAGTTCAGGTGCACGGTTGGGATGCTGTGCGGATCGGCGGCCGGGGACTGCGCTGCCGAGGCATCCATCAGGATCATGCCGGCGCCGCCGGCTTCCTTGACGGCGCGCGACTTGTCGACGCGGGCGCTGTTGCCGCGTTCGCACAGCAGGACCTTGCCGCTGGCCTTGGCCGGATCGAGTGCTGCATCCGGGCCGCCGCCGTAGGTGGCGCGGTCGGCTGCGGTGTAGCACAGGCGGGCCGCTGCCTTGTCGGCGGTGCTCAGCTGGGCGTAAGGCTTGATGGCGGCATCGCGCGCCAGGATGGTCGGGGTATCCGGCAGCGGCGACTGGTTGTAGGATGCGCCGGTGTAGCTGGCGCCGCCGACCAGGTTGACGGTGGCGACGCTGGCGCGGTTGTGGGTCGAGGCGGCCACGGTGGTCAGCCATGGCGACAGGTGGGCCACGGCGTTGGACGGGCCGGCGTTGCCGGCCGACGCGGCCACGAACACGCCGGCGGCTGCCGCATTGAAGAACGCCATTTCGACCGGATCGGTGACGCTGTTCTGCGAGCCGCTGATCGAGTAGTTCAGCACATGCACGCCGTCGGCCACGGCCTGGTCGATGGCCGCTACGCTGTCGGAGTTGAAGCAGGAATTGCGGGTGCCGGTGCCGTCAGGATTGGTGGCGTCCGGGTAGGTCCAGCACACCTTGTAGGAGGCGATGCGGGCGCGCGGGGCCATGCCGGACATGCTGCCGACCGGGATGCCCGACAGAGTGCCGACCGCGCCGGAGTTGCCGCCGGCGGTGCTGGAGGTGTGGGTGCCGTGGCCGCCGTGGCCGGTCGGCCCGGCCAGCGAGTCGCGTGGCGAAACGAAATCGGTCCAGTGCAATGGGCGCCCAGTCGACAGGAAGCCGGCATTGAAGTAGCGCGCGCCAATCAGCTTGTTGTTGCAGTGGTTGGCGGTAAAGCCTTCGCCGGTGACGCAGGCGCCATTCCAGTTCGATGGGGTGTCGTACACCAGGGTGCCGCTGACGTCGAAGGTCGGCCTGCCCTGGTTGTCGACGCGGTCGGCGTAAGAGGTGTGCTCAGGCCAGATGCCGCCGTCGATAATGCCGATGACGATGTTCTCGCCGGCCTTGTCGGTGCCGCCCAGCTTGGCCCACAGGCCTTCGCCCGGCGTATCGAGGCCGAGGAATTTCGGGGTGTAGTTGGTGTCGGGGCTGCGCGCTTCGTCGGCGGTGATGCTGGCCACGGCGCTGTTCTTCTTCAGTGCGCGGACTTCGGCATCGGTCAGGCGGGCGGCAAAGCCGTTCAGCACCAGCTTGTACTTGTGGACGATCTGGGCGTCCGGCACCACAGCGGTGGCGCTGGTCTGCTGCTGGTCCAGGTAGGCGATGTAGTCCTGCACGTTCTGTGCGGTGACGTCCAGGCGGGTGCCAGGGGCAGGCTTGGTGGCCGCCAGGCCGCTCACGCCGCCGGTGTAGTTGGCGACTGGCGCGCCGGCCAGTTGCACGATGTAGGAGTGGCGCGCTTCTTCAGCGCCGGCTTGCACGGCCAGGCCGGATAGTACGGTCAGGACGGCCAGGGTCAGTGGTCGCAGTTGCATGGTCTTGTATCCTTAATCTTGTTTATTGTGCGCGGCGGCGGATGGCGGCCAGTCCGGCCAGGCCGAGCAGCAGCAGCGGGGCGGAACCTGGCAGCGGCAGGTCGACATCCAGGTCGTCGATGGCGAATTGCGCGTTGAACAGCGCCCAGTCGGCCGGATTGACGCAGCCGCCATTGCCGTCGAACAGGCAGGCACTGATGCTCAGGTTGGTCAGGCGCAGGGCGGCGAAGTCGGCGTCCAGCTTCCAGTTCGAGAACATGAACAGGCCGCTGGCATCCTGGCCGGCGAAGTCGGCGCTGCGGGTGACGACGCTGCCGTCGTCGGTGGTGGCGTTCAGCACCAGCTGTCCATAAACGCCGTCCGGGACCGGGGCGCCGGGCGCCAGGAAGGAGAAGCGCAGGGAGTTCAGCGAATAGAAGCCGCCGGCGTGGCCGATGTCGATCGAGCTGTCATTCCAGCCGGAGTAAAAGATGCTGCCATTGCCGGAAGGGCAGGCCACATTCGAGCCGCAGCTGCCAGGATTGCTGCCATCGAGCATGACGCCAGCGGCCAGGCCCAGGCCCGGGAAGAAATTGGACTCCCTGGCAGTAAAGGTGAGGCCGCCTTCCACGAACTTTTCGCCGTGGAAATAGGTGGCGGGCGTTTGCGCGTCCAGGTTGAGGACGCCAGCGTGGGCGGGGGCCGTCAAGATGGCCGCAGCACCGACCAGCGCGCAGCCAGCCAGTTGTTTGATACGAGTGAAATGTCGATTCATGATGCCTTCCCTTGCTTATTAGAGAGTCGTAAACGGCGAAACCTGAGTTGCACAGGTTGCAAGGAAATATAACAATGACACGATTGAAAGTGGATAAAAATTCAATGATGTAAATTTAATTTTCTTTTGAAAAAAGCAAACAAAGTTTGGTTAGTACTATGAGGAAATTAAGTTGATGACAAGATTCAAGTTGTGAAAAATCTGCGACACTTTTAATAACATTCCAGCCCAAAATGTCTCACCTGAGACAAGCGGCCCGCACACCGCAGAAAAGGTTGTCGAAACCTAAACCCGCGTGGTAGCCTTTGCTGTTCAATTCAAGGCGGAGGTAGTACGGATGTTTGCAGCACGCACCCATGGCAAGACCAGCAAAGGCTTCACCCTGCTTGAGCTGCTGGTCGTGATTGTCATCATCGGCTTGCTGGCCGCATATGTAGGACCGAAATATTTCTCCCAACTGGGCAAATCCGAAGTCACGGTCGCCAAGGCGCAGATCGAGGCCTTCGATAAAGCGCTTGACACCTACCGCCTGGATGTCGGCCGCTACCCGACCACCGAAGAAGGCCTGGCTGCGCTGCTGGCGGCGCCGGCCACGGCAGGCGCCAAGTGGAATGGCCCTTACCTGAAAAAAGTCGTGCCTGCCGATCCATGGGGCCGTCCATACCAGTACAAGGCGCCAGGCGCCAAGGCTGAATACGAAATCATCTCCCTCGGCAAGGATGGCCAGCCGGGCGGCGAAGGCGAGAACGCCGACATCGGCGCCCAGTAAGCACAGCGCGGCCTGAGCGATGCAGTTCGACGTACGCACCTTGTCGCAGGACATGGCGGTCGGCCAGATGGTGGTCGATGGCCGCGACGAGGCTGACGCGCGCCGCCAGGTGGAGGCGCGCGGCCTGTTCGTCAGCGCCATCACGCCGCGCAGTGCCGGCCTGCGCGCGGGCCAGACCAAGGCGCTTTCGCTGGTTCTGTTCAGCCAGGAGCTGCTGGCGCTGCTGAACGCGGGCCTGGGCGTAGTGGAAGCGCTGGAAGCGCTGCTGGAAAAGGAATCGGCCCCCGCCACCCGCGGCGTGCTGGAACGCCTGCTGGCCGGCTTGCGCGAAGGGCAGCGCTTTTCAACGGTGCTGGCCGACCAGCCGCAGTTGTTTCCGCCGCTGTATGTCGGCATCGTCAAGGCGGCCGAAGGCACCAGCGACCTGCCGCGCTCCCTCGAACGTTTTATCGATTACCAGCAGCGGGTCGACCTGGTGCGTGCCAAGCTGGTGAGCGCAGCCATCTATCCCTGCATCCTGCTGCTGGTGGGCGGCGGCGTGTCGCTGTTCCTGATTGCTTATGTGGTGCCGCGTTTTGCGGAGGTCTACCAGGGGGCTGGACGCAACTTGCCGTGGATGTCGCAGCTTATGCTGAACTGGGGCCAGTTTGCAGCCGCGCACACCGTGCCGCTGGTGGCCGGGATCGCCGCCCTGATCGGCGGCGCCGTGTTCGGGGTGCGCCACCTGGTGCGCAGCGGCGGCATGGCGCGCCTACTGGCGCGCTTGCCGGGTGTCGGAGAGCGGGTGAAGATCTATGAACTGTCGCGCCTGTACCTGACGCTGGGCATGCTGAGCGAGGGCGGCATCACCATCCTGAATGCGGTCGATACGGTGCAGGCCATGGTGTCGGCCAACGTGAAGCAAGGCTTGCAGGGCGCGCGCGCCATGATCGAGGCGGGCTTGCCGCTGTCGTCGGCTTTCGAAGCCAATGGCCTGACGACGCCGATTTCCCTGCGCATGCTGCGCGTGGGCGAGCGTACCGGCGAAATGGGGGCGATGCTGACGCAGTCGGCCGCCTTCTACGACGGCGAGATCGGGCGCTGGATCGATCGTTTTACGCGGACTTTTGAACCGCTGCTGATGGCCGGTATCGGCCTGGTGGTGGGGGCTATCGTGGTGCTTCTGTATATGCCGATTTTTGACCTGGCCGGAGAAATGGCATGACGCTGCCGGTGCTTGACGCAAACCTGCTGTCCAAGGCGCGTGCCCAGTGCGCGCTGTCGAAACGCAGCCTGGTGGAGGAGCTGGAAGAGCTGTCCGGCATCGAGCCGCGCATGGCGGTGCGGGCGCTGGCCCAGCCTTTCGGCCTGGCCGTGCTGGAAACGGCGGACATGCTGGGGTTCGAGCCGGCTTTCGACCTGCTGCCGCTGTCGCAGGCCATGGCGCGCCATTGCGTGCTGCTGCGCTCCCACGACGGGGCGGCGGTGGGCGTGATCGCCGATCCCTTCGACCTCGACCTGCAAACCTGGCTGGCGACGCAGGCGCGCTGCTCGGCGGCCGCGCCGCTGCAATTGCGGCTGGCGCTGCAGGCCGATATCCAGGCCTACCTGTCGAAGCAGGAAGAGTCGGCGCGTGCCGTCGACACCCTGGTGTCGGGCGCGGAGGGGCAGCGGCGCGACGGCAAGACGGCGGCGGTGCTGTCGTTTGCCTCGGTGTCGGAAGGCGCCAGCCCGGCCGTTCGGCTGGTCAATTCGACCTTGTACGATGCGCTGAAAGCCGGCGCATCGGACATCCACCTGGAGTCGACCGCCGGCGGCCTGGCCGTCAAATACCGGGTGGACGGGGTGCTGGACCATGCCACGGCCGTCAACGGCATCGACGTGGCGGAACAGATCATTTCGCGCCTGAAGGTGCTGGCCGAACTGGATATCGCGGAGCGGCGGGTGCCGCAGGACGGCAGCTTCCGCGTCGAATCGATGGGACGCGAGATCGACTTGCGGGTATCGATCATGCCTTCCATCCATGGCGAAGACGCGGTGATCCGTATCCTGGACAAGCGTGCCATGATCGAATCCTATGGCTCGCTGACGCTGGAGGCGCTGGGCTTCGACGAGGCGTCGCTGTCGACCTTGCGCTCGCTGGCGCAGGAGGCTTACGGCATGCTGCTGGTGACCGGGCCGACCGGTTCCGGCAAGACCACCACGCTGTACGCGGCGCTGACCGAGATCCACAATGGCCGCGAAAAGATCATCACGATCGAAGATCCGGTGGAATACCAGTTACCGGGCATCCTGCAGATCCCGGTCAATGAGAAGAAAGGCCTGACCTTTGCCAAGGGCCTGCGTTCGATCCTGCGCCACGACCCGGACAAGATCATGGTGGGCGAGATCCGCGACCGCGAAACGGCGGAAATCGCCGTGCAGTCGGCATTGACCGGCCACCTGGTGCTCACCACTGTCCACGCCAACAATGTATTCGATGTGTTCGGGCGCTTTACCCACATGGGCATCGATCCCTACGCCTTCGTATCGGCCCTGAACGGCATCTGGGCGCAGCGCCTGGTGCGCATCAACTGCCCGCACTGCGCGGTCGAGGTGACGCCGTCCGACGAGGAACTGGACAGCGTCGGCCTGTCGCGCGCCGACGTTTATGAATACAGCTTCAAGGAAGGCAAGGGCTGCGGGGATTGCCGCGGCACCGGCTACAAGGGCCGCCGTTCGATTGCGGAAATCCTGACCCTGAACGATGAAATCCGCGAACTGATCGTCGAAAAGCGGCCGATTCGCCAGATCAAGGCGGCAGCCTATGCCAACGGCACGCGCAGTCTGCGCCATGCAGCGCTGGAAGTGGTGCGGCGCGGCGATACGACCCTGGCGGAAATCAAGCGGGTGACTTTGCATGCTTAAGAATTTCACGCAATCGCTGCGCATCGAAATTACGCCGCAAGCCTTGCGCCTGTTGCGCGTGCGGCGCTGGGGCTCGGCCGCCCCGGAACTGCTGGCCGAGCAGCCGCTGGCCACGGCCGCTGCCGGGGCAGCCGGCGTGGCCGAAGCCTTGCCGGGCGCGCTGGCCGGGCTGCTCGCCGGCCAGGAGGCCAGCGGCATAGCCGCCAGTTTCGTCCTGTCCGACGAGCTGGTGCGGCTGTGGCAGGTGACGCCGCCGGTGCAGGCTGGCCGCCTGGCTGACCTGGAGGGCGCTGCCGCCCTGCGCTTCCACACGCTGTATGGCGAAACGCCGGCTGCCTGGCACGTCAGCGCGGACTGGAACGCCTCCGCTCCCTTCCTGGCTGCCGCGCTTCCGCGCCTGCTGAAGGCTGCCATTGAAAACGCCGCCGTGCAGCATGGGCTGGTCGTTACCGCCATCGTGCCCCATTTCGTGGCGGCCTGGAACCGCCACGCCGGCGCGTTGAAAAACGACGCCTGGTTCGGTGTGGCGCAAGCCAATGTGCTGGCGCTGGCTGCCTGTGAAGGAGGCAAGCTGCGCGCCGTGCGCCACGTCGCCATCCCGCATGGCGCCGACCATTACTGGCTGACGCAGGCGGCGCAGCGCGAGGCGCTGCTGCTGGGCCTGCAGCCGCCGGCCCTGATCCAGTTGAGCGGAGAAGTTCCGCCGGCGCTGGCGAAACCTGCCAGCAGCGACAAGCATATCGCCACCGCCGCATTGGGAGTTGCAGCATGAGGCCAATGCAGATCGATTTCGTCTCCGCGAACTGGCGCGCCACGCTGTACCGGGTGCATCCGGTCCTGTTGGCTGCCGGTGTGCTGGGCGTGGCCTTGCTGCTTGCCGGCGCCGCGCTCGGCGTGCAGGCGGCAAAACAGCAGGCAGCGCGCGACGAAAGCCTGCGCGCCCAGGAGCGCAAGCAAGCGGCTGCCGTACGCGCGCCGGAGCGCAAACCGGAAACCGTGATTCCCGAAGCGCAGGCCGTGGCCGTCAATGCCGCCATCCTGCAACTGAACCTGCCGTGGCGCGACCTGCAGGATGCCGTTGCCGCCGCCAACACGCCGGCCGTGGCGCTGCTGGCGCTCGATCCCGACCCGCGCAAGCAGACGCTGAAAATCACGGCCGAGGCCAAGAACAGCGACGATATGGTCGGCTACATCGAACAGTTGAAAAAGCAGGAATTCTTTGCCGGCGCTGCGCTGCTGCGCCATGAGGTCAATGACCAGGACCCGAACCGTCCGCTGCGGTTTCAGGTGGAAGTGCAATGGAGGGCGCGATGAACGTTGCCGCCCTGATGTTGCGTGTGCGCCTGCTGGCGATGCGCCTTGGCGTCGCTGGCTGCGCTGCGCTGGCACTGCTGCTTGCAGGCACACTGGCAGTGGCATGGTCGCTCAAGGCGCGCCAGCATGCCTATGAGCCGTTGCCGCCCGCGCCGCCGCAACTGGTACAGGCCGCGCCGCCGCCGACCGCCAACGAGAACCTGGCTCATTTCTATGCGACGCTGGGCGAAAAACGCCAGGCGGAGCAGCAGGTCAAACAGCTGTTCGATATCGCCGCCAAGACCGGGCTGGCGCTGGAGCAGGGCGACTACAAATTCAGCGTCGACAAGGCCAGCGGCGTGGCCGCCTACCAGGTCACGTTGCCGGTGAAGGGCGCCTACCAGAATATCTGGCAGTTCAGCATGCAGGCGCTGGCGGCGATTCCGTTCGCGGCGCTGGACGATATCGCCTTCCGCCGCGAGACCATTACCGAGCCGGTGGTGGAGGCGCGCATGCGCTTCACGTTGTACCTGAAGGAGAAGCCATGAAGCCGCGCCATTTGCTGATGGGCGCGGCGTTGCTGGGAGCCGCTGCGCTGGTGCTGTTCGGCGACAAGGCGCCCAACGACACCGTGGCGGAGGCAGTCGAACGCAAGCCGGCACGTGCGCGTGCTGCCAACGCGCTTGCCCCGGCTGCGGCAGCCCGTGCGGCGGCGGACGGCGCGGCGCGTCCGGGCGAGACGGCCATCATGCGCCTGGTGCCGCGCGAAGAATTGATTGGTGAAGTTGGCGAAGGCTCGTTCAAGAGCAAGGACGGCGTGTTCGGCGGCCAGAACTGGAATCCACCGCCGCCACCTACGGCCGCCGAGCTGAAACCACCGCCGCCGCCGCCGCCCACCGCGCCGCCATTGCCGTTCCAGTATCTGGGCAAGGCAGCTGCAGAGGGCCAGTGGGAGGTCTACCTTGGCCGCGGCGAGCAAACCTTTGTGGTGAAAAAAGGCATGCAGATCGACGGCATGTACCGGGTGGATGCCATTGCACCGCCAACCCTGACGCTTACCTACCTGCCCATGAACCAGGTGCAGCAGTTAAATATTGGAGTGATTGAGTGAAGCCAAGTCTGAGAACGCTGTCGCTGTCCGTGCTGGTACTGGCGCTGTCCGGCTGCGCGGCCGATATGGCCTACCGCGATGGCCGCAACCTGGTGGAAAAAGACCAGGTGGAAGCAGGGCTGCTGAAATACCAGGAAGCGATGAAGCGCGAACCGGACAACGCGATTTACCGCTCGGCCTTCCTCGATACCCGCGACCGCGCCAGCGCACGCCTGCTGGGACAGGCCGACCAGTTCATCAACGAGGGCAAATACGTCCTCGCAACGCAAAACTTCCAGCGCGTGCTGTCGATGGATCCGCAGAACGAGCGCGCGCGCGCCGGCTTGCGTGCGCTGGAAATGGCGGAGCGCCACGAAAAGCTGCTGGCGCAGGCCGGCGCCGCGTTCGAGCAGAAGGAGTTCGAGGCGGCCAGGAATCGCGTCAGCACCATCCTGGCAGAAAAGCCTGACCATGTGCGCGCCCGCGCCATGATGCGTGAGATTAATGAGCAGATGCCGCAAGCGCCGGCTGAAAGCGGCCTGTCCAAGGCATACAAGACGCCAATCACGATCGAGTTCCGCGAAGCGCCGCTGAAACAGGTGTTTGACATCATTTCGCGCCGCTCGGGCCTGAACTTCATCTTTGACAAGGACGTGAAGAGCGACGCCCGCACCACCATCATGCTGAAGAACAGCACGGTGGAGTCGGCGATCTACTTCCTGCTGATGACGAACCAGCTCGAACAGCAGGTGATGGATGCCAACACGATCCTGATCTACCCGAACACGGCGGCCAAGCTGAAGGAGTACCAGGAAACCGTGGTGCGCACCTTCTACCTGTCGAACGCGGAAGCCAAGACCGTTGCCAACACGCTCAAGACCATCCTCAAGACGCGCGACGTGGTGGCGGACGAAAAGCTCAACCTGGTGATCCTGCGCGACAGCGCCGATGCGGTCAAGCTGGCCGAGAAAATCATCGCCACCCAGGACCAGGCCGAACCTGAGGTCATGCTGGACGTGGAGATCCTGGAGGTCAAGCGCAGCCGCCTGTTGCAGCTTGGCGTGGATTGGCCGAGCGGCGCCACCTTGACCGTATTGGGAAGCAGGAGCGGAGACGGCAAGAACCTGACCTTGCGCGACCTCGATTCCCTCAATCGCGGCACCATCGGCATCTCAGGGCTGCAAACGACCCTCAACTTCAAGAAGAACGACGGCGACACCAACCTGCTTGCCAGCCCGCGCATCCGCGTGCGCAACAAGGAAAAGGCGAAGGTGGTGATCGGCGAGAAGGTCCCGGTGATCACCACCACCATTTCTCCGGGAACCGGCGGGTTTGCCTCCGAATCCGTGAGCTATGTCGATGTCGGCCTGACGCTGAATGCCGAACCGACCATCTACCTGAATAATGAAGTGGGCATCCGCATCGCGTTGGAAGTATCGAACCTGATTGACCGGGTGACGACCGCCACCGGCACCACCGCCTACCAGATCGGCACGCGCCAGGCATCCACTTTCCTGCAATTGAAGGATGGTGAGAACCAGGTGCTGGCAGGCCTGATCAACAGCGAGGAGCGCAGCACCGGCAATCGCGTGCCGGGCCTGGGCGATATCCCGATCCTTGGCCGCCTGTTCGGCACGCAGACGGACGACAAGCAGAAGACCGAGATCGTGCTGTCGATCACGCCGCACCTGGTGCGCAACCTGCAGCGGCCGGAAACTTCGGTCGCGGAATTCTCGGCCGGTACCGAAGCCAACTTCCGCCGCAAGCCTGATGTGGCGCCGCGCCAGAACGTGGTGTTGCCAGGCGCTCGCCCGGCCGGTGCGCAGCCTGCCGCTGGCTCGGCTCCTGCGCGGGAAGCTGTCACGACCGCCGTGCCGACGCCAGGCGCCGCACCAGCCACGCCAGCCGACCTGTCCGCGCCGCAGAAGCTTCCGCTGTCGAGCACCCAACCCGGCCCCGCCTCGAGCGTGACCAAGCCGCTGCCGGCCCCAGCACCGGCGCCAGCCAACACCGTGCAACCGCCAGCCAGCACGGAGCGTAAAGAGTAAGCATGCGCGCGCGCGGATTCACGCTGATCGAATTGCTGGTGACGCTGGCCATCCTTGGCCTGCTCGCCGCGCTGGCGATCCCGGTCGGGCAGACCGTGGTCCAGCGCCGCAACGAACAGGAGCTGCGCAGCGCGCTGCACGTGATCCGCAAGGCGCTGGACGACTACAAGACTGCCTACGATGAAGGCCGCATTCCCAAGTCGATCACGGGGAATGGCTACCCGCGCACGCTGGAAGTGCTGGTGGAGGGCGTGGTCGACGTGCGCAGCCCCAAGCGCGCCAAGATCTATTTCCTGCGCCGCATCCCGCGCGACCCCTTCAATTCGGACGCCAACGCCAGCAATAGCCAGAGCTGGGGCAAGCGCAGCTACGCCAGCGATGCCGACGATCCGCGCGAAGGCGAGGATGTTTTTGACGTGTATTCGACTTCGGAGGAGGTAGGCCTGAACGGCGTGCCTTACAAGAAATGGTGAACAGGAAGGGCTTCACGCTGATCGAACTGCTGGTGGTGCTGGGCATTATCGC
>DASWTB010000065.1:0-17467 GCA_036402315.1 Pseudoduganella sp.
CTGCATCCAGAAGAATTGGCCGCCTTCTTCCATTACCTGAACGACCACCTGCTCGATAATGGACGCGATGGTGCGCCCTTGTTCCAGCCCATGTCGCGCACCAGCGCCGGCTTCCCGCCGGAGAAAGTGAACGGCTTCAGCACAGGCCTGCAGGCCGATTTCGGCCAGCAAGGCTGGCGCCGGGTCTGGGTCGCATTGCGGGAGGGCGAAATCATTGGCCACGTCGACCTGCGTTCGCGCCCGGAGGCGGCGGCGCGTCATCGCTGCCTGCTGGGCATGGGCGTGCACCGCGATGCGCGCCGCAGCGGACTTGGCGCTGCCTTGGTGAAAACGGCCGCAGGCTGGGCGATCGAACAGGGCCTGGAGTGGGTGGACCTCGAGGTCCTGTCAGGCAATGCCCCGGCCCGCAACCTGTACCGGAAGTGCGGTTTCGTGCAGACTGGCGAGATTCCGGACCTGTTCCGGATCGACGGCGAAAGCCAGGGCTATGTCTTCATGTCCCTGCACCTCGCCGCCGAAGCGGATAAAATGGTCGTTTGACAGAACAATACATAGCAGGAACCATGGGATACAAGACAATCGCCGATACCATCGGTAATACGCCGCTGGTGCAGCTGGTGCGCATCCCCGGCGCGGAAGCTGCCGCGCGCGGCAACATCATCCTCGGCAAGCTGGAAGGCGACAATCCGGCCGGCTCGGTCAAGGACCGTGCCGCCATGTCGATGCTGCGCCGCGCCGAAGAACGCGGCCAGATCAAGCCGGGCGACACGCTGATCGAAGCGACCAGCGGCAACACCGGCATCGCGCTGGCCATGGCCGCTGCCATCAGCGGCTACAAGATGATCCTGCTGATGCCGGAAAACCTGAGCGAAGAGCGCCGCATGAGCATGGCCGCCTATGGCGCCAACATCATCCTGACGCCGAAAACCGGCGGCATGGAATACGCGCGCGACCTGGCCGAGCAGATGCAAAAAGACGGCAAGGGCATCATCCTCGACCAGTTTGCCAACGGCGACAACCCGCGCGCCCACTATGAAGGCACCGGCCCGGAAATCTGGCGCGATACCGAAGGCCGCGTGACGCACTTCGTGTCCGCCATGGGCACCACAGGCACCATCATGGGCGTGTCGCAATACCTCAAGGAACAGAACGAGAACATCCGCATCATCGGCGCGCAGCCGGAAGAGGGCTCGTCGATCCCGGGCATCCGCAAATGGCCGGAAGCCTACCTGCCGAAGATTTACGACAAGGCGCGCGTGGACCAGGTGGAATACGTGTCGCAGGCAGCGGCGGAACGCATGGCGCGCCGGATGGCTGCTGAAGAGGGCATCTTCTGCGGGATTTCGGCAGCGGGTGCCTGTGAGATTGCGCTGCGCATTTCGCAGCAAGTGGAAAACGCGACGATCGTGTTCATCGTCTGCGATCGCGGCGACCGTTATCTGTCGACCGGGGTATTCCCGGCTTAAGCAAAGCGCCGCTTACCCTCCCCGGGCGGGGAGGGTGAAAACAAAAGCTGGAATCAGCCCTTGTTTTCGGTCGAGCTGCCGCCTGCGCCTTCTTTCGGCTTGAACTGCTTGTCGCTGATGCGGAACTTGTTACGGCGGTCGCCCATCAGGTAGCGCAGGTCACGGATGCTCAGGTCGGAAACCTCGTGCATGCGGATCAGCAGAGATGCGCCGACCGGCAGGCGGTGGTGGCGAATTTTGGAGATCACAGGCGGTGCGACCTCCAGAGCGCGCGACAGGGCCGCATCGTTCTTCAGGCGCAGGTTTTCGATCAGGGTGTCGAGCAGGCGGTTCGGATTGTACTGCAGCAGATCATCGCCTTCCGACTCGTTGTTCATATCATTACCGACTTGGTTGGTCATGTCTTCTGTTCCTTCTCTAAAGTTGTCCTGCTAACGACCCAAATCCAGATACGGATTCCTGTTTAACAAGTTTCATAATATATACACAATTGTACAACAGTGCGGTCAGCAGTACTTGCGTGCAACAAAAAATAGTATATTGCTCTCGAAACGCGTTGTCCTATCGCAACATTCTGAGAGAATTCTACCTGAATTTTTGTGTTAGGGTAATTCTATACTCTTGTATATCACACAAGTTACACGCAGTTACAAAGTTTCCTTCATTGAAAGCTTTACAGCGCGCGCGAGTTCCACCACTGACATGGCATAGAAATAACTTCGGTTGTACTTAGTGATTGAAAAGAAGTTATTGCTGCCAACCCAGTATGCCGTCGGGGCGGAACCATTCTGCAAATCAATCAGGCCATACAGGCCGGGCGGCAAGTCCGCATCCGGGTGGACGCCGGCGGCCAGCAGGTCTTCGCCGCTGTATTGGGCTTCCAGACCGGTGCCCAGGTATTTTTCCCAGCCCCGCTCGGGCGACACAGTTGCCGGATAGGCCAGTCGCGCCGGATCGTCGCGCTTCCAGCCGTGCGCAACCAGGAAATTGGCCACGCTGCCGATGGCGTCGGCCGGTGAGTTGCGCAAGTCGACCTTGCCGTCGCCATCGAAGTCCACGCCCAGCTTGTAAATATTGCTTGGCATGAACTGGGGCATGCCGACTGCGCCGGCGAAGGAGCCGGTCAGCGATAGCGGGTCGATTCCGGCCTGGCGCGAGGACACGATGGCGGCCTCCAGTTCGCCGCGGAAGAATTCCATGCGGGCCTCGCGGTTCGGCGTCAGCGGATACGAGAAGGCCAGGGTGGCCAGCACGTCGAGCACGCGGAACCGGCCCATGTCGCGGCCGTAGATAGTTTCCACGCCGATGATGCCGACAATGATTTCGGCCGGCACGCCATACAGCGCTTCGGCACGCGCCAGCGTGTCGCGGTTGGCGTTCCAGAATTCGACGCCGGCATTGATACGTTTCGGTTCGATGAAGCGGCTGCTGTAGGCTTGCCAGTTCTTCGGCTTGCCCGGCGGCGCCGGTTTCACCAGCTGCACCGCCGCGTCGATATAGCGCAGTTCAAGGAACAGCTTTTCCGATTCGGCGATCGGCACGCCGTGCTTCAGTTCCAGGTCGCCCATGAACTGCTGCACGTCTTTCCATTGGCCGAAATTGACGAACTCGCCGCTGTAATCGAGCGCTGGTTTCTTGGGTGCTTTTTTGACCTTGGCCGGCTTGTGGATGGCGGCATCGGCCGCCGGCGCCAGCGCCAGGCCGAGGCAGGCCAGGGCCAGCACGGTGATTGGGAATTTCTTTGAAAATCTCATCGGGATTGCTTCAGCAAGCTTTGCAGTCGTGCGACCGCGTTATCGGTTTGCGCCGCTGGCGCCCCATATTTGAGCGCGCCATACAGCTCCAGGAATCCTGTCATGGCAGCTATTTTCTCGCGGGGCAGGTTCAACTGCCGCACGCGATGGGCCAGGCCCAGTGGGCCTTCGTCAGGCGCCTTGTCCACGCCATGCCGCGCCAGCTGGCGGCAGAAGGTGAGGTAGGCGGTATCGACCGGGTCGCGCGCGCGGCCGGTGCGGCGGTATTTCATCAGCAACGCCAGACTGGCGCACAGCGCCAGGCCAGCCAGAACACGCCAGTTGCTAAAGGAGGCGGCCAGTTCCTTGAGGAAATCTTGCTGCCTGTTTGGATTGTAATCGAGGATCCATTGATTCCAAGCATTATTCATCGCGCTGATGCCAAAACGCAGCTGTGACAGCCACGAGTATTTGTCGCGCGCCAGCTCGGTTAAGCCTTGCAAGCCGAAAGGAACATCTTTCGGCAAGCTTTGCGCCAGGCTGCTGCGGATGCGTTCCGGCGCCACGGCAGCGGTCGGATCGATGCGCGTCCAGCCGCGCTGCGGGCCCAGCCAGACTTCGCTCCAGGCGTGGGCGTCGGACTGGCGTACCGTGTAATAGCCATCAACCGGATTGCGTTCGCCGCCCAGGTAGCCGGTGACCACACGCGCCGGCAGGCCGGCCGCGCGCATCACGTAGACGAAGGCGCCGGAATAGTGTTCGCAAAATCCCTGGCGCGTGTCGAACAGGAATTGGTCGACTGAATCGCCGCCAAGCCGGGTAGGCTCCAGCGTGTATTCGAAGCCTTGGCGGAACATGTCGAGGACGGCGGCGATGGCGGCATCGTCGCCGCGTTCGGCACGCAGGGCCTGGATTTGCGCCGCATAGCGCAGCGTGCGCGGGTTGAAGCCCCGCGGCAGTTGCAGCCAGCGCTCCAGCGATTGGGGCTCGAGACCTGGCTGCGCAATGTAGTTCGGGTGGGCCACGGAACTGTAACGCAGGCGCTTGTCGCTGCCGGCATCCACCAGTTGTTCCAGTTCGCCGGTGTAGGCGGTGCTGGCGCCATCGACCATGGTACCGGGCTCGCTCAACTCCAGCATGAAGAGGAATTGGCGGCGGCCCGGCTCCAGCGTCACCTCGTAGGAATAGGCGGGCGCCTTCCATGCCAGCTGCCTGGCCAGGCGCGACTGGGCAATGGGATACAGCGGCCGGCCAATGCGCGACCAGGTTTGCCCATCGTACTTGCTCATCACCGGGCCGCGCCAGTAAAGCTGTTGCGGCGGCGGTGCGGCGCCCTTGAACTGGACGCGGAAAGCGACTTCCTCCGATAGCGCCAGGTTGGTGATGGAGCCAGGCGACATGGTGTCGGACATGCCGCTCCTGGCGGCGGAAGCATCGCCCGGCAGGCCCCACAGCGGCCCCTGGATGCGCGGGAAGACAACAAACAGCATGACGCCCAGCGGGGCGGCAATCAGGAAGATGCGCCCGGCCAGCTTCAGGCGCGCGGCCAGCGGCGGCACGGCGCCGGTGAACTGGAAGGTGATCTGCGCCGACAGCAGCACGATGATGGTGGCGATCATGACCAAGGCGGTGATGATCGATTGCGAGTAGAAGAAATTCGTCAGCAGCAGGAAGAAGCTGAGGAAGATCACCACGAACAGGTCGCGCCGCGCGTGCATCTCCAGCAGCTTGAAGGTCAGCAGCAGGGCCAGCATCGTGACGCCCGCCTCGCGCCCCAGCAGGGTGCGGTAGGTCAGGTAGACGCCGCCCATGGCCAGCAGCGAGACCGGCAGCAGCAGCCACATGGGCGGCAGGCGGCTGCCGCGCAGGGTGATCGCGGCGCGCCAGGACAAGGTCAGGCAGACCGTGGCCGAAGTCCACAGCGGCAGGTGGCCGAAGTGCGGCGCCAGCACCATCAGGGCTGCCAGCAGGAGCAGCAGGGTATCGGCCTTGTCGCGCGTCAGGCGGTTGGCCATGCCGGACAGGCGGGCGATCATGTTCCCTCCTTGCCGTACAGGGCCAGCGCATGCAGGCATTCTGCGCAATGCGCTTCGCCCAACCCCTGCGGGATTTCGCGGTGGCCAATATGGAGCGCGTAGGGCAGGGCGCGCCGCTCGGCTTCCAGCACCCAGGCAGTCAGGCGCGACAGGCGCACTTCAATATCGAGCAGCGGCGGCAGCGCTTGCAGGTCGAGCAGCAGGTCGGACACGGCGCCGCCTTCGAAATGCTTGCTGACCAGGTTGCCGCCATCGGCCGGGTGCAGGCGCGCGATCTGGCGCCAGGCCAGGTGACGCATCGGGTCGCCCGGCTGGTAGCTGCGGATGCCCGAAAAATTGTCCAGGCCCACGGTGCCGTAGCCGTCTTCACGCGCGGCGCCGGTGGTGGGCAGCGGCGGTGGCGTCGCCTCCGGCTGCGGATAGACCAGCACTTGGGCGTCCGGCTGCCAGTACGACCAGACGCCGAACAGGCCAAGCGGGAAGCGGGTGGACAGACGCACGCGTGGCGCGGCCAGCCAGCCGCGCTCCGTGGTGAGGCGCGACAGCACCACGGCGGCGCTGCCTTTGGATGCGACGTCGATCGATTGGCGCGGCTCGCCTTCGTCATGGAAGCCGAGCCAGATTGCATAGCGGTCGCGCGGCGTGTCGTTGTGCACGAGCAGTTCGAACTGGGCCTCGGCGCCGGCAAACACCGGCTGGGCGCGGCCGGGCGCCAGGCGCAGGAAGGCCATGTTCCTGGCTGTCATGTACATGTCGACGATGGCGCAGGACCCGGTGAAGAAGGTCAGCACGAAGCCAAGGCCCAGGTTGTAGTTGACGGAGCCGATCAGCATGATCAGCAGCAGGCCGACAAACGCCATGCCGGGCCTGGTCGGCAGGATGAAGACGCGGCGCATCACCAGCAGCACCTCGCCCGTTTCCTTTGCCTTCAGCTGGAACAGCCAACGGTCAAGCATTCTCCTTACTGGAGCAAGCATGGCTTATACCGGTACGGACTTTTGCAGTTGCAGCACCAGGTCGCGGCTGGCCAGCGCCGTGCCGTGCGCAGACTTGAGCGGGCGCAGGCGGTGGGCGCAGACCGGCACCAGTACGGCTTGCACATCTTCCGGCATGACGTGGTCGCGGCCTTCCAGCGCGGCCCAGGCACGCGCCGCCTGCAGCAGGGCCAGCGCGGCGCGCGGGCTCAGTCCTTCGGCAAAGAAGCCGTTCTGGCGCGAGGCTTGCGCCAGCGCCTGCACATAATCGATCAGGGCCGGTGCGGCGTGGATCTGGCGCAGCGCCTGCTGCGCGGCGAACAGTTCGGCCGGCGTCATGGCCGGGGCCAGGTGCTTGAGCATCTGGCGGCGGTCTTCGCCCATCAGCAGCGCGCGTTCGGCGGCGGCGTCGGGATACCCGAGCGAGATGCACATCAGGAAGCGGTCGAGCTGCGATTCCGGCAGGGGGAAGGTGCCCACCTGGTGGGTCGGGTTCTGCGTCGCGATCACGAAGAACGGTTCGGGCAGCGGACGGGTGACGCCATCGGCCGAGACCTGGCGCTCTTCCATCGCTTCCAGCAGGCCGGACTGGGTCTTGGGCGTGGCGCGGTTGATTTCGTCGGCCAGCAGCACTTGGGTGAAGATCGGGCCGGGGTGGAAGGTGAAGGCGTTCAGCTCGCGTTCATAAATCGAGACGCCGGCCACGTCGGCTGGCAGCAGGTCGCTGGTGAACTGGATGCGGTTGAACTGCAGGCCCAGCGACAGCGCCAGGGCATGCGACAAGGTGGTTTTGCCGACGCCCGGCAAGTCTTCTAATAACAGGTGGCCGCCGGCCAGCAGGCAGGTCAGAGACTGCCGCACTTGCAGTTCCTTGCCGACGATGACCTGGCCGACCTGGCGTGCTACGGCGTGTAATTTGGTATACATGGTTTTGGTGCGTG
This sequence comes from Pseudoduganella sp., assembly GCA_036402315.1. GTDB lineage: Bacteria > Pseudomonadota > Gammaproteobacteria > Burkholderiales > Burkholderiaceae_D > Rugamonas. The sequence continues at coordinate 7,151 of DASWTB010000065.1, forward strand.
GTTTGGTGGACCTGCCGCCGCGTGGTAGATTACTCGCATTCTATGCGAGAACGCGATTCATGAGCACAGCAATTTACAGCCATCCCGACTGCCAGCGCCACGAAATGGGCGACTGGCATCCCGAATGTCCGGCGCGCCTGCAAGCCATTGCCGACCAGTTGATCAATGCCCACATCGACGACCTGCTGGAACACCGCGCCGCGCCGCTGGCCGAGGAAGCTTCGATTGCGCGCAACCACACCGCCAATGCCATCGCCATCGTGCGCGACCACCTGCCGGCTACCGGCGACTACTATCCGATCGATGGCGACACCTCGCTCAATGCGCACAGTTGGAACGCGGCGCGGCGCGCGGCTGGCGCTGCGCTTGCGGCCACCGATGCGGTGATCGACGGCGAAATCGACAATGCCTTCTGTGCCGTGCGCCCACCGGGCCACCATGCGCGGCCGATGGGGCCGATGGGCTTTTGCCTGTTCAATAATGTGGCAATCGCGGTCAAGCATGCGCTGGACGTGCGCGGCCTGGAGCGCGTGGCGGTGGTCGATTTCGACGTCCACCACGGCAACGGCACCGAAGAAGCGCTGCTTGACGAGCCGCGCGCACTGATGGTGAGCTTCTTCCAGCACCCGTTCTATCCGTATTGCGAAGTGCTGCCGGAGACGCCAAACCGCGTCAACGTGCCGGTGCCGGCCGGCTCGAAGGGCGACACGGTGCGTGCGCTGGTGCAGGAAAAATGGCTGCCGGCGCTGCATGCCTTCAAGCCGCAGATGATCTTCATCTCCGCCGGCTTCGATGCCCACCGCGAGGACGACCTGGGCGGCATGGGCCTGGTGGAAGCCGATTACGCGTGGTTGACGCAGCAGGTGATGGAGGTCGCGCGCCAGCACGCGCAAGGCCGCATCGTGAGCTGCCTGGAAGGCGGCTATAACTTGTCGGCGCTGGGCCGCAGCGTGGTGGCCCATGTGAAGGCACTGGCCGAAATCTGAGATGCTGTCGCTGCTGCTTGCGCTGGCCGGTGCCAGCGCCTTTCCCTATGAGTCGCTGGCCACGCCGGCCAGGTGCACCGTGCCTGAGTGGCCGCGCGAAGCCGTGCGCTACGAAATCGAAGGCATCACTACGCTGCAGTTCCAGCTTGGCGCCGACGGCGCCGTGCGCAATGCGGAAGTGACGCGGGGCAGCGGCTGGGGCATCCTGGACCAGGCGGCGCTGGCGGGCCTGGCGCGCTGCCGCTTCAAGCCGGGACTGGCCGCAGCGCGCGATGGCACGGTGTTCCCGCTGCAGTACGCCTGGACGCTGGAAGGCCCGGCGCCCCTGCGGCCGATGCTGCTGCCCGGCAGTTGCGGCCCCTCGCAGCGTTTCCTGCGCTACGATAACCTTGACCAGCGGCCCGATGGCCGCGCTTCCATCAAGCTGCGCTTCCTGGTCGACGCCCAGGGCAAGCCCCAGCGCGTCGTGCCGGAAGCGGCGCATTTCGACGCCGCCGTGGTGCGTGACGCGGTAAGCTGGCTGCAAACTTGTCGTTTCGGCATCTCGCCCAAGGCCAGCGGCGCCCGCACCGACACCTCGTTCGGCAGGGTGGTCTTGAGGTAAAATGGCGGATTGTTCATTCGATTCGTAAGGCAAGAGCATGTCTATCCAATGGTTCCCCGGTCACATGAACGCCGCCAAGAAAAAGGCGGCGGAACAGATGGCCGACGTCGATGTCGTCATCGAAGTGGTTGACGCGCGCCTGCCTGCGGCCAGCTGCAACCCGCTGGTGGAGGAGCTGCGCAAGTTCCGCTCGCGACCTTGCCTGAAGATCCTGAACAAGATCGACCTGGCCGATCCGGATGCCACCGCCGCCTGGATCCGCCATTTCGAGCAGGACAAGACCGTCACTGCCTACGCGATGACGACCAAGAAGCCGTCCGATGTGGCCAAGGTGATTGCCAAGGCGCGCAAGCTGGCGCCGCACCGCAACGAGCCGACCAAGCCACTGCGCATGATGATCATGGGGATTCCCAACGTCGGCAAATCGACCCTCATGAATGCGCTGCTCAAGCGCCGCGTGGCGAAGGTGGGCGATGAACCGGCGGTGACCAAGCAGCAGCAGAAGATCTACCTCGATATGGAAACGGTGCTGATCGATACTCCAGGCCTGCTGTGGCCGAAGATCGAGATGCCGTCCGACGGCATGGCGCTGGCGGCTTCGCACGCGATCGGCGCCAATGCCCTGATCGAGGAGGAAGTGGCGGTGTGGCTGGCGGAAGAATTGCTGAAGCGCTATCCGGAATTGCTGAAGGCGCGCTACAAGGCCGACGTGTCGGCCATGGATGGCGTGGCGTTGATCGAGCGCGTGGCGCAGTTGCGCAGCTACCGCCTGCGCGGCGGCGACTGGGACTTCGAGAAGGCGTCGCACATGCTGCTGCAGGATTACCGCAGCGGAGCGCTGGGCCGCATTTCGCTGGAAACCCCAGCCACCCGCGCCGAAGCGCTGGCGATCCATGCCGAGGCCGAGCGCATCAAGGCGGAAGAGGCGGAGCGCAAGGCTGCCGAGAAGGAAGCTGAGCGCATGAAGGGCAAGCGCGGGACCTGAACCCTAGCCCAGCTTGAAGCTGCTGACCGCCAGCGCCCCCATGAAGCGGTCTTCGTGATACACCACTTCGGCGGCCGCATCCTCGGCCGCGCCAACCGCCACCATCAAAGGCAGCAAATGCTCTTCGCGCGGATGCGCCATCCGTGCCGCCGGTGCACGTTCCCACTCCAGCAAACGCGCCGTGCGTTCGGCCGGCGCAGCCGCCATGGTTTCGCGCAGCCAGGCATCGAACACGCGTGAAGCTTCCGCCCCGGCCGCGTTGAAAGCACGCAGGTTGTGATAACTCAGGCCGCTGCCGACGATCAGGATGCCTTCATCACGCAAGGGCCGCAGCAGGCGCCCGATCTCCAGGTGCTCGGCCGGGTCCAGTCCGTGCCGCAGCGAGAGCTGCACGATCGGCACATCGGCTTGCGGAAAGGCCGGATACATGGCGCTGAACGTGCCATGGTCAAAGCCACGCTCGGGATCAAGCCGCGCACGCCCGCCAAGCAAGCCGGCCACGCGCGCGGCCAGTTCCGGCGAACCGGGAGCAGGGTACTGGATCTGGTAGGTATGGGGCGGAAAGCCGCCGTAATCGTAGATCATCGGCGGCCAGGGCGAGAATGAAACCAGGAAGTCGCGCCCTTCCCAGTGCGCGGTAACGACCAGCAGGGCTTTCGGCTTGCCGCCGGCCTGGCGCGGCAAGTCGCGCAGCGATGCATCGAGTTGATCGTAGGCGTTGCCGAATTGGTCACGCATCCACGGCCAAGGACCGCCGCCGTGGGACAGGAAGAAGGTGGGCAAGGTAGTCATGCCCACCAATATACTCCGCTCAGCGATTCGTTGCAGACACCGTCATCAGCGCAAACAGGCGCGCCGCCCGCATCCACGCCACCGCCAGCGAGATCAGTTGCGCCAGCACGAAGGCGGCAAGCAGCAGCAAGGCATTGCTGCCCTGGACCTGCAGCCGTGCCACGGCCAGCAGGCCCGCCAACAGCAGGCCGGCCACCGTCAGCGCCAGATAACTGCCCAGCATTGCTCCAGGGCGGCGCCACAGCAGCTTGACTCCGTGCCACCAGGCTTTGACGGCTGAAGTCCGGCGACGGTCAATCGCCAGTTGGGCGCGTCCGGCGTCCAGCGTCAGGTTCGCCAGCAGCACCAGCAGGGCGGCCACGATATTGGCGGACAGCGTCCAGGCTTCGGCGGTCGAAGCCAGGGTGGCCTTGGCTGCCAGATCCTGTGCCGCATCGGCCAAGGCACCACCGATGGCCAGTGCCACGCCAAGCGGTACGACCGCCCATAGCAGCATGCGGAACATGCGCGGATATTCCTGCACACCGCCGGCGAACAGCTGATGCAAGTTCGCCGTCTCGTGCGCGCGGCCGGCGGTGACGATCACGCCGGTCAGCAAGGGGGATAGCAGCAGGGTCAGGACCACGGCTGCCAGGCCGCCAGCCTGCACTGCGGTGGCGTTGCGGCGGATCTCGGCCGAGATATCGGTAAAGGCGGCCATATCCAGCGCCCGCGCCAGTTCCGGCGCACGCACCGAATGGTCGAGGATGGGCGACAGCGTGAGCCAGAAGGGCAGGGCCAGCACGGCGGTTGGCAGCATCAGGGCGGCCAGCCAGACCAGCAGCAGGCGCCATTGCAGGGCGGCGCGGCCAGCATGATTGAGGTTGGTAGTCAGCTTCATACGGTGGCAATCAGGGAAAGCAGGGATTGGATGATGGCGGCCAGGTCGAAGGTCCAGCGGCGCGAAGCGCTGCCGTCCTTTTTCAAGGTGCGGCTGTCATCGAGCTTGCTGACGTCGAGAAGATGCTTGTGGTCCGGGTCGAGCTGGGCCGATACGGCTTTCACCTGCTTGCGCCATTCAAAGGTTCGCCAGCGTTGCTCGCCGTCCCACAGCACGGTTTCCTTGCTGCCGTCGGCGAAGGTCACCACCAGCGTCTGCAGCACGTCGGCACCGCGGCGGCGCACCGTAACCCTGGTCAGGTAAGTGAAGGGACCGGTGTCCTTTTTTGCATCCGGGAAGGCCTCCTTCCAGTCCTTGCGCAGCTTGTCGGCCCGTTGGTCGGCCTGCTCCTCGGTCAGTTCGACACGCTTGCCGTTTACCACGCGCACGCCGGGCAGCGGCAGCTCTTCTTCGCTGCTGAAGGCGGAAATGCGGTCGTCCACGCGAGTGGTGGCATACACCTGCTGCGCGAACACGGTCTCCACCAGCTTGCGCTGGCCGCTCACCTCCGCCAGGGTTTCGCGGAAGTCCGCAATGCTTGGATGGCGGAACTTCCAGCGGCGGTAAAACTCCTTGAAGGCGCGCTCCATGGTTTCCTTGCCCAGATGCGCTTCCAGGTCGTGCATGGTGATGGTGGTACGCGAATACACAGGACCGATGCTTTGCAGGCGCGTATAGGCGTTCTGGCCCAGCGGGTCGGCCGGTTCTTCGCGCGGTGTTCCCTGGCGCTCGAACTGGAAGCCGTCGACCACCGGATCGAAGCCGATCGAACGCAGGAACGGCGTGGTCAGGTGCAGCTTGCGCCCGGTATCGCGGATCATGCGATGATTCCAGAATTCGTTCAGGCCTTCGTCCAGGAACGGTTCTTCGAATTCGTTGCTGGCCAGGATGCCGTAGAAATAGCCGTGGCCGAATTCGTGGATCGTGACGAAGTCCAGTGCGGCGGCGGCAGCGGTATTTGGCTTCAATTCTGTGAAGCTGTCGGCGGTGAAGAAGGTCGGGTACTCCATGCCGCCCGCTTCGCTGGCGTTATGCGGCGGGATCACCACGGTCAGGGTCTTGTACGGGTAGGGGCCCAGCGTGCGGGAGAAATAATCCAGCGAGTCCTTGGCCGCTTTCATGACGGGCGCCGCGTTGGATTCGAATTCAGGCGGATACAGCACCGTCACCTTCACCTGCGGGCTGCCTGGCCCGGTCCAGGTGTCGGTCAGCGGCTTGGCGGTGCGCTTGTCTGCAGTCCAGGCGAAATCGTGCACGTCGCCTTGCACGAAGTGGTGGGTCAGCTTGCCGTCTTTTTCCACCGGCGCGCCTTGCAGTTCGCCGGTGGCGCCCACGGTGAAGTCTTTGGGCACGGTGAGCTTCACGTCATAGTTGCCGAAGTCCGCATAGAACTCCGATTCGGCGTGGAACTCGTGCGCATTCCAGCGTACCGACGTGGCGCCGCGTTCGCCGGGCAATTCCAGCACGGCGATCTTGGGGAACCACTGGCCCACCAGGTGGAAGGTGTCGTAGTAGCCGGTGCGCGCCATCACACGCGGCAACTGGTCGAAAAAGCTGATGTCCAGCGTGGTGCTGGCGCCGGGCGCCACTGGTTGCGGCAAGTCCATGCGCACCACGGTCTGGTCGCTGGCCGGGCCGCCGTCGGGGTGGACGAAGCTCCATGGCACTTTGGCGCCGCCTTGCTGCACGCTGCGCAGCTCAATATAGCCCCATTCGCCATCCTTGCTGAAGTCACTGTTGCGGATGCCGCCGCCATTCCTGCGCTGCTCGGTGTGGAAGGTGCTGTTGGCATTCTGGAAGGCGTTCAGGTACAGGTGCAGGTACACGCTGCGCACTGGCTGGTCGCTGCGGTTGCGCCAGGTCAGTTGCTGGCGGCCGTCGATCGTGTGCTTGACGGGATCGAGCACGGCTTCAATTTTGTAGTCCACGACACGGTCGGACAAAGTGGCTTCCTGGCCGGTACGGATGCCGCCCCAAGCGCCCGCGGCGCTGGGTTCCGTGACGGCGGCTGCCTTGGCTGGCGCCAACGGGATGCCGGTGCCCGGTTCGGGCAGCGTGGCCGGGCTGGCGCCCCCTGCCTGCAAGGAGGCCTGGACCGCGGCACCGCCAAGCAGGGCGACCACGGCCAGTAATTGAGCGATGCGCATAGTTCTCCATTAAATAATTTGCAACGCGAAAATATAGCCCGGCTGCCGGCGGATTGCCAAACTTTTATGCCAACTTTAACCGGCGTATAATGTGGGCGCCTTGGTGCCCGCCTCCTGTTCATGGAGGCAGTTAAACGGGAAACGCAATGTGCTGCCCCCGCAACGGTAAGCAAGCGCCGTCGTCATGACGGCAGGCCGCGCCAAACAACCACTGCATGGACCAGCGTGCAGGAAGGTGGAACGGTCAGTCTTGCCAGCCCGGATACCGGCCAGGGAGGTGGAAGCGTACCCGTGCAGGGTACGACTTCTGTGGATTCCGGCTGCGGGGAGGCAGGCGGAAAATTCTCATTCAAACAGCCATGACCTTCATCACCTCGCGCTGCGCGCTTGCCGCAGCTGTTGCCCTGTGCTTTGCCGCAGCGGCCCAAGCCCAATCGAACACTGTTGTCGTTTCCGGTTCCCGCTTCGCCAGCGACCCATCGCTGCTGCCAATTGGCGCCACCACCATTACCGCGGGTGATATCCGCCGCGCCGGCGTGTCTGACGTCAACCAGGCGATCCGCAAGATCGGCGGCGTGTACGGGCGCCAGAGCCTGACGGGCAGCCCTGACTTTGGCCTCGACCTGCGCGGCTTCGGCACTTTCAGTGACCAGAACGTGGTGATCGTGCTGGACGGCGTGCGCATGAACGAGAACGAACAGCTGGCTGCGACGCTGTCGACCATCCCGATCGACCGCGTGGAAAGCATCGACATTATGCGCGGCGGCGCCAGCGTGCTTTACGGCGAAGGCGCGACCGGTGGCGTGATCCGGATCACCACCAAGCGCCCGCAAGCCGGTGAGCGCAGCGGCAATGTGTTCGCGGAAATGGGCCAGTACAGTAGCGGCGAAGTGCGGGCCAGCGTGGCGCAGGGCTTCGACGATTTCGCATACGACGTGTCGGCAGGCCACCAGCGTACCGACAACTATCGGGACAACAACGACTTCAAGCAGTCGCGCTTCAACGGCGGCGTGCAATTCAACACCGGCGCTGGCCGCTTCTCGCTGCGTGCCGATATCGCGCGCCAGGACCAGCGCTTTGCCGGCGGCCTGAGCGAGCAGCAGTTCCTGCTCGAACCGCGCCAGACCCTGACCCCCGAGGATTTCGGCAAGCTGGATAGCGACCGTTACACCGCAGCCTGGGAACACAAGATCGGCGCCTTCGACCTGGCGGCCGAACTGTCGCACCGCAAGAAGGAATCGGAAGGCGTCTACAGTGGCTTCAAGTCCGCCTACGACAGCAAGCAAACCCAATTCTCGCCACGTGTGCGCCACCTGGGCCAGTTTGGCGGCCTGCTGAACGAGCTGGTAGCCGGCTTTGATTTCGGCCGCTGGAACCGCGTCACCCATGCCTTCTTCTCGGCAGCCGATGTCGACCAGCGCAGCAAGGCCTTCTACCTGCGCGATGAAATGAAGTTCTCCGGCCCGCAGCAATTCCGCCTGGCAGCCGGCGTCCGCCGCGAACTGTTCGACAAGGAATCCGTCGACCCGGCTCCGTTCAGTGCCAATTACGATGTCAAGCAGGCGAACAACGCCTGGGAAGTGCAGGGCAGCATGCTGGCCGCGCCAGGCCTGACCGCCTGGGCCAAGGCCGGCCAGAGCTACCGCGTCGCCAACGTCGACGACAATGCCTTCACCCCGTTCGCCAACAAGCCACTGGAAACCCAGCTCTCGCACGACGCCGAGATTGGCCTGGGCTACGCGGAAGGAGCAGCCAAGCTGGATGCGCGCATCTTCCGCCACAACCTGGACAACGAGATCTATTTCGACCCGACCATTTTCGTCAACACCAACCTGGCGCCGACCCAGCGCAAGGGCTTCGAGCTCGATGGCAGCTACCGATTCGCGCCGGAATGGCAAGTGCAAGGCCACTTCCAGCAAGTCGATGCCAAGTTCCGCTCCGGACCTAACGCCGGCCGCGAGCTGGCGCTGGTACCGAAGAACATCCTGACCGTGCGCCTGGCATGGCTGCCTGCCGATGGCCAGAGCGCCGACATCGGCGTGCAGCGCGTCGGCAAGCAGCGTTACGGCAGCGACTTTGACAACAGCTGTGACGCCCGCATGCCGGCCTACACCGTGGTCGACGGCCGCTACGCGCGCAAGTTCGGCCCATGGGAATTCGCGGTGACCGCGCTGAACCTGTTCGACAAGGACCACTACAGCCAGGCGTTCAGCTGCCGCGGCGGTATTTATCCGAACAATGGCCGCCAACTGAAAGTATCCGCACGCTACGACTTCTAAGCGCTTAAACGAAGCTTAAATCAGCCCCGTTGGCGCCAATTTGGCCCCCGGGGCTGATCACAGTGCGCAAAAAATGGTAATCTCGCGGCGTTTACTATTTACCTCTAAGGATGACCATGCGTTTGCTGCGACTGCTGCTTGCTTCTGCCGCCCTGATGTTCACCACCGCCGGCGCCTACGCGGCCGAGCCGAAACAAGGCGTTGACTATACGGTTCTCGACACGCCGGTGCGCACCGAAGCCCCGGGCAAAAAGGTCGAGGTGGTCGAGTTCTTCATGTTCACTTGCCCGCACTGCAACGCGCTCGAGCCGCGCATGTCGGCCTGGGTCAAGCAGAACGCCGACAAGGTTCACTTCCGCCGCATCCACTTCGCCCGCGGTGAAAAAGACGTACTGGCCCGTGCCTACGTGACCCTGGAAACCATGGGCACCCCGGACATCGCCAACCAGAAGCTGTTCAACGCCATCCACGTTGAGCGCAAGCGCCTGATGCGCGAAGAAGACGTGACTGCCGTGGTGGTCAGCGCCGGCGTCGACAAGGCCAAGTACGAAAGCGTCTACAAATCCTTCAGCGTCGAGTCTAAAATGAAGCGTATGGCGACCATCATCAACCAGTACAAGGTGGACAGCGCGCCAACCCTGGTGATCGACGGCCGTTACGTGACTTCGCCATCGATGGCCGGCCGCCCAGGCCAGCCGGAAGACCAGTCCCAGGCAGCCGCCCTGGCAGTGGCGGACTACCTGGTAGCCAAGGCTGCAGCGTCCAAGAAGTAAGACATGGACCAGCGTGAAGAAGGCGTGATGCGTGCATTCCGGGAGTCGGCCCCTGACGAGGCCGGCCTGGTGCAGCGCACCTGGGTCAACCACCTTGCCTGGACACTGGTGGTCCTGTTGTCCGGGCTGGTGTTCTGGCTCGTGGTGGCGGTGGTGAATGCCGAGAACCAGCGCCATGCGCTGGCCAACAAGCAATGCCGCGACCAGGTCTTCAAAGAGGAAATCGACCGCCAGTGCATGTTGAGTGTGCAGTCACGCGAGCACTGGTGGCAGCACCTGTACTACGCTATGAAGCATACCAAGCCCCAGAAATGACATAAAAAAAAATAGGGACGTACCCCATTTTCCCGCATTGCGGAAAAATGGGGTACGTCCCCATTTTTTATGTCCTTGTTTTTTAAGCGGTGACGTCGAGGTTGGCCAGCTGCCGCTTGAATAGCTGTTCCTGTACCCGGATATCGTCGCCGTTGTAGCCGTCGTAGGCGCGGGTGGTGCGCGACCAGACTTCCGGCATCACTTGCTCGATCAGGTTGCGGCCGGCGTCGGTCAGCGTGATCATCACGCAGCGCCGGTCACCAGGGCGGTTGCCGCGGGTGATCAGGCCTTGCGCTTCCAGGTCGTTGCAAACCCGGGTCAGGTTGGCGGGCTTTTCCATACAGGCTTCGCCCAGGTTGGAAGCGGTCGAAGTTTCATTCTCCGACCCATACAGCACCGCCAGCACCATGTAGCTGGCATCGACCAGGTCATACTTGCGCAGCACCGAGTTCGCCAGATCCTTCATGCGTTTCTGGACGTGATAGGTCATGCGCAGCAGGCGTACCAAGTCTTCCGG
>DASWTB010000066.1:0-12299 GCA_036402315.1 Pseudoduganella sp.
GGCCTTGAGCTGGAAGGACTGAGCGCCGAAGACCGCGAGTTTGAAACGGCGCGCCAGTTCATGCGCTTTGCCGGCCTGGCTGCACGCCGTGCAAGACAGGCCGCGCGCGGCGACCCGCGCCAGGTAAGACGCGCCGCATTAAATATCGCAGCGAGGCAGTACGCACCGGGCCTGCTGCCAACCATCGTATCCATCATGGAACGGCATCCCGTTCCACCATCCGCAGCATCACATCAAAGGGGGCTAATCATGCATGACATCGACCGTACCACCCTGGAATTCGGCAACGAAACTTCCTATGAAGGCGAGTATGAGTTTGGCGAATCGGAATGGGGCGGCGAAATGGGCCAGCAAGGGATGCTGACCGAAGCCGAGGAAATGGAGTTGGCCAGCGAACTGCTGTCGGTCACCAATGAAGCGGAACTGGAACAGTTCCTGGGAAGCTTCCTGAAAAAGGCAGCTTCGTTTGCCGGCAATGTGATCCGCTCGCCGGTCGGCAAAGCGATTGGCGGCGCGCTCAAAGGCGTGGCCAAGAAGGCGCTGCCGCTGGCCGGCGGCGCGATCGGCGGCTACTTCGGCGGCCCGCTGGGCGCCAAGATCGGCAGCGGCCTGGCGTCGGCGGCAGGCAGCGCCCTGGGCCTGGAGGCGGAGGGCGAAATGTCCGGTGAGGACCGTGAATTCGACGGCGCCCGCACCTTCGTCAAGGTGGCGGCCGATACCGTCAACCGCGCAGCACAGGCGCGCGGCGGCGACCCACGCCAGATCGCCATGCAGGCCGCCACAGCGGCGGTGCGCCAGCACGCACCTGGGCTGCTGGGACGCGCCAGCCAACAGGGCGGGCAGAGCGGACAAGGCGGCCAGCATGGCGGCGCGCGCGGCATGGCGGGCGCGATGCATGGCAGTTCTGGCCGCTGGGTGCGCCAGGGCCGCAAAATCGTGCTGTACGGAGCTTGAGCCAAATGAGCCCGTACGCCGCCTGGATGCTGGCACAGGAGGCGCGGTCATTGCTGACGCGCCTGGCCCGGGTGCTGCCATTCGCCCTGATCGAGCCAATGGTGCCGGCTGCCGCCCTGCTGCCGCAGGCGCAGCTTGGCATCGAGCGGCAGCTGGTTGCGGGGCGGCGCGAGCTGCGGGCCATGGTGCGCGGCTTCCTGCACTGGCTGCGCAGCGGCGAAGGGCGGCGCGCCAGCCCGGCGCACGCGCAGCGCCGCTTCACGTTCCTGCGCATGAAGTTCAATGCAGCCCTGATCCAGTTCGACATGTTCAACGACGTGATCACGCAGCGCAGCGAGCATCGCAACGGGGTGTGGCTGGCAGGACTGGACATCGCCTCGGCCGATGCCCTGTCCCTGCGCGGCGGCTACTACACGGCGCCGCCGGTGGTGTGCTACCTGGACCGCGGGCCAGGCGCGGCCATCAGGCGCGCCCGCACCCGGCTGCCGGGCGGCGGCGACAACCCGGTGGCGATCATCCGTGTGCCGCGCGAGCGGATGGTCGGGGCCAGCATCGCGTCCTCGCTGTTCCACGAAGTCGGGCATCAGGGGGCTGCGCTGCTGGACCTGGTCAATTCGCTGCGGCCGGTGCTGCAGTCGCTGCAGTCCGGCGCGACAGGCCCGGCGCCGGTGTGGAAGCTGTGGGAGCGCTGGATTTCCGAAATCGTCGCCGATTTCTGGTCACTGGCAAGGGTGGGCGTGGCGGCCACCCATGGCCTGATCGGCGTGGTCAGCCTGCCGCGCATTTTCGTCTTCCGCATCAATATCGACGACCCGCACCCGGTGCCATGGATCCGCGTTCTGCTGAGTTGCGCGCTGGGCGAACGGCTCTATCCGCATCCGCAATGGCAGCGCATGGCGCGATTGTGGGAGTCCTACTATCCACTGGAAGGCGTGCCGGAAACAGACCGGCAACTGCTGATGGCCTTGCGCAATTCGATGCCGGCGCTGGCGGGCCTGCTGGCGAGCCATCGTCCCGCCTTGCTGCGCGGGGCTTCGCTGCCGCAAGCGCTGCAAGTGGACCTGCGGCAGCCCGCCTACCTGGCCTTGTTGTTCCGCCTTTGGCAGCGGCTGCCGCAGCGCATGTATCAAGCTTCGCCGGTGCTGGTTTTCGCAGTAATTGGCCAGGCGCGTGCGGACGGCATCCTGAACCCGGAACACGAAAGCATCCTGCTGGGACGCCTGCTGACGCACTGGGCGCTACGCAACACCTTGACTGACCTTTGAGGAGAGTTCCATCATGACGAAAACGAGTGCGGCAGCCGCAGTCGCAAGCGGCAAGATCGATGTCAATGTGCGGGCCCGGATATCGGACAATCGCTGGGTTCCTGTGGTGCATGCGCATCTGCTGCTGGTCCAGCCTTCGGATGCGCAACTGAAGCAGCTGCAGTTGCTCAATGAAGACAAGGGCAGTCCGGAAGAGGCCAGCAAGATGATGGCCACCTGGCCCGTCCTGCGCCCGACCCATACCGGGCCCAATGGCCACGCCCGCTTCGACGGGCTGGCGATCGGGACCTACTATGTGGTCTACAACAACGTCACCCCCTTTGACAAAGGCTTTGTGCGCTACAACCGGATCGATATCCTGACCTCCGACACACGCGGAGAGACGGAGTTTGTACTGAATCCCCCATTCAGGCTCGATCCGGTTTTCTTTGCCAACGGCGACAACCAGGACCGGCCGCACGGGCTGGTGGGCGATACCGTCTGGGTGTCGGTATCGCACGACCTGACAGGCCAGTCGAACCCGATGGATGGCATGTACTACGTGCCGGAGCCTCCTCTGCAAAGCCAGGCCCGGAAGGGCGTGAAATCGAGCATGCGGCTGAATGCCACCGGCACCACAGAGGCCGCGGTGAACATCTACATGGCCGCGCTGGAACCGGACGGGGTAACGCCTGATCCGAACGATGCCGCCCACTATCGCGCTTCGGAACCGATCATCGTCGACGAAGGCAGCGCGACGCAAGTGAGCGGCAAAATCACCACCCAGGCATCGCGCACGGAAGCGGAATTTCGCCCCGTGCTTGCGCACTGGACCTTGATCCGCAACAGCGCCGAAGCCCTGTCGTTCAACACCTATAAGCTGTTCATCGACCACTTGTTCTGCAACGATGCCGGCGGCGAAGTTCCCGAGTTCGAGCGCGGCCGCTTTAACGAAAAGGAGCAGGCCTTCCGCCTGCTTGAAAAGCGGCGTACCTTGCCGTTCAGCGATTCGGACTCCTACCGGGTCCTGAAGGCGGCCACTGAAGCCTTTGTCATGGTCAACTGCGGCGTGTTGCGTACTCCCTATTCCTTCCGGCCCCAGGAGGACGCCGATTACCTGGACCGGCGCGACCTGCCGGACGACCGCAAGCTCGAAGACGAACTGGTCAAGCGCTACCTGACATCGCTGGACCCGAAGACGCGCATCCTGCCTTACCTGGCCCTGATCCGCAGCAAGCTGCCCGACGTGCGGATTCACATGGACCACAAGGATCACCACGACGCCGAATTGTGCGCTGGCTTCATCCGCGACCGCCTGGTCAATCCCTGCATGATGGAGCTGATCTGGTCCTACTGGCAGGAGGAGGGCATGCTGGTGCAGACCATGAATGCCATCACGCGGCGTTTCCAGAACGTGCGCTCGCCGGCACACGGCAACGGCCCCGACCCGCTGGCGAACATGGAAGTGGACATGCTGCGGCCCCTGAACAACCTGCTGTGGGGCTATGTGCAGGACGAGCAGCATCGCCTGAGCGTCGTGCGCCGCAACTACGAGTACGACCACCACTACGGCATCCACCTGGACGGCAGGGCGGTGCGCGACTTCCGGCCTGCGGATAGCCGTTCCAAGTTCATCGAGGCCTTCCACAACCTGCTGCGCCAACTGATGCCGTTCTATCGCCAGGACGATGACACCACGGTCAAGGCCGACGCCTTCCCGATCCTGAACGCGCTGAAGGAAGTGCACCTGATCCTGTCGCAGGGGGCGCACAACCAGTTCGGCGACCTGCCGTCCACGGCACGCATTGAAATGCTGATGCAGCAATGGATGCTGGCGCGTCCGGAATTCCGTGAGTTCCTGCCGACGCGGCTGATGGTGGCGCATCCCGAGCCGTGGATGGACCGGGTTGATGCGATGAAAAAGGTGCAGGGCTGGAGCGACACCAGCATCGCCCACTTCCGCGACCTCGCCATGTTCGGCGAGCAGCTGCTGCTGTCGATCCGCTACACCCATTGGAGCGACGTGTACGACCCGACCGAGGCCTTTGCCTGGGCGCGTTTCTGGCGCCCGCAAGCCCAGGGCTATATGCACGCCTACCGCGCGGTAACCGGGGTGGACCTGAGCGCGGAAACGGCGAACCCGAAACTGGAGGCGACCATGCCGTCGGTGCTGCTGCGTCAGCGGCTGGAGGCCATGCCGCGTACGGCGTGAGGCGGCGGTGCGCGCCGATTTCACCAGCGCCCTGTACCTGGGCATGCGGCATCCCGCGCCGTCGCTGCCGGCCTGGGATGAGCTGACGCTGGGGAAGCCGGCAGCACTGGAACCGGTGCCGGGAGAACCGGAACTGGGCGCCGCATTGGCGCGCCTGATGGACTGCGAAGCGGCGTGCCTGCTGCCTTCCAGCCTGCACCTGTTCTGGGACCTGTTTGGCTGGCTGGCTTCGGCGCGCGTGGCGCTGCTGGTTGACAGCGCGGCCTATCCGGTGGCGCGCTGGGGTGCCGAGCGCGCCTGCGCGCAAGGCGTGCCGCTGCAGTGCTTCAGCCACTGCAACGCATCCCAGGCAGCGGCGATGGTGCGGCGCTGGCGTGAGGCGGGCCGCAGGCCGGTAATCCTGTCGGACGGCTATACACCGGGCGATGCTGTTGCACCGCCGCTGGCGGCCTATGCCGATATTGCCGACTCTTGCGGCGGCCTGCTGCTGCTGGACGATACGCAGGCGCTTGGCGTGCAGGGCGTCGACGGCGGCGGCTCGGTGGCGGAGCACGGCCTGGGCGGCGGGCCTGTATTGGCAGGCGCTTCGCTGGCCAAGGGCTTCGGCGCACCGCTGGCGGTACTGGCGGGACCGCGCACATTGCTGGGCAGCTTCGTAGCGGCCAGCGCGACACGGGTCCATTGCAGCCCGCCTTCGGTGGCGGCGATTTCAGCGGGACGCTGCGCCCTGGAATCCAACCGCAGGACAGGCCGGGCCTTGCGCGAGCGGCTGCGGGAACGAGTTGCGCAGTTGCGGGCGGAACTAGCTGCGTTTGGAATCGGCTGCATGGGCGGTGAATTCCCGGTCCAGCGCATCCTGGTGCCGCATTCTTGCGATGGCCTGGCGCTGAGGAACGAACTGTCGCTGGCCGGGGTCGAGGTGCTGTTGCAGGGAACGCCGGCAAGGCAAATCCTGACCTTGCTGCTGCGGGCGGATCACAGCGCGCAGGAGGTCGCCTTTGCCGCCCGCTCAATCGGACAACTGATGGAGGTGCTGCATGTTTGAGACGATGGAGTTCGAATGGCGGCCAAAAGGCGGCCGCGCAATGGGACGGTTGCGTGTACGTCCTCCTCGCAAACCTCGTCCGGTGCCGGGATTCGGCGGAGGCTGGCCTTACCGTGTACCGGTCTTCGAACCGCTGCCGTTGCTTGAGCCGCCCGCCAGCGATGAACCCGGCCCGGACGACGGCGGCGGCGACGACGATAGCGAATTGCCGCCGACCTTAGCCGGCGCCGTGGGACGAATGCCGTCGGCCCTGCGGCCGGCCTACGTGGCGGTTGCTTCGCTTGACCGGGCGCCGAGTGATCCGCGCACGCATGGGCCAGGGCTGTACTACCTTGAATTTACCGTCAACGGCCAGCGCAGGGGCTATAGCGGCCAGGCGCGGCATATGGGGCAGCGCCTGACGCAGCACCGCATCTGCGCGGGCATGATGGGCATCCGGCCATCGGAAGTCAGCGTCTACGTCGCGGCAAACCTGGCGGACGATGGCGACCGGCGCAGGCGCGAACGGACCCTGCACGATATGATGTTCAGGCACCACCAAGGCGTGCTGACCAACCAGCGCCGCGAGCTCGAATTCGAGGTGCTGGGCGAAGAGCACGAAGCGCCCTGTGGCTGCAGGCGCTGCCAGCACGGCGCATTTAGCTCCCAGCAGGAGACGGAGCTGGCGATGGAGCTGCTCGGCGTCCAAAGCGAGGAGGAGCTTGAGCAATTCCTCGGCAAGATGTTCAAAGGTGTCTGGAAGGGCATCAAGAAGGTCGCCAAGCCGCTGGGCGGCATCCTCAAAGGAATTGCGAAGAAGGCCTTGCCGTTTGTCGGCGGTGCACTGGGATCGTTCATTCCGATTCCCGGTGTGGGCACAGCGCTCGGCCGCGCGCTGGGCGGGGCTTTGAGCAATGCGCTGGAAATGGAAATGCAGGAGATGCCGGAAATGGACAGCGAGCTGGAAGTGGCGCGCCGCTTCGTACGCATCGCCGGCAGCGCCGCACAAGCGGCGGGCGACGGCGACGGCAGCCCGCAGGCTGTACGCCGCGCCGTTCTGGAAGCCTTGCGTACCCACGCCCCGCACTTCGGCAAGTCATGATCATCGACTGCCACTGCCATGCCGGCCCCGGTGATGGCTTGACCGGACCCTGGGACAGCAACGCCGCGCTAGGCCGATACGCACGGCGCGCGCGCGAAGCCGGTATTGACCGCACCGTGCTGCTGGCTGCCTTTCATTCCGACTACGGCGCCGCCAACGCCAGCGTGGCGCGGCTGGTGGCGGCGGAGCCGGAGCGCTACCTGGCCTTCGCTTTCGTGCACGCCCGGCGCGACGCAGGCAGGATCGCTGTGCTGGTGCGCAAAGCGGTAGAGGATTATGGGTTTGTCGGTATCAAGCTGCACCGGCACGATGCGCCGATTACTGGCGAGGTATGCGAGGTTGCGCGCCACTTTGGGCTGCCGGTGCTGTACGATCCGGTCGGCGTGACGTCGGTGGCGGAACTGCTGGCAGAGCAATATCCTGGCGTGAATTTCATCTTGCCTCACCTGGGCAGCTTTGCCGACGACTGGTCGGCGCAACTGGCCCTGATCGACCACCTGGCGCGGCACCGGAATATCTTCACCGACAGCGCCGGCGTGCGCCGCTTCGACTTGTTGGATCAGGCGATTCGCCGGGCGGGCGCGCACAAGGTCCTGTTCGGGAGCGACGGCCCGTGGCTGCATCCCGGAGTGGAGCTGGAGAAGATCCGTTTGTTGCGGCTTGGGGCAGGGGACGAAGGTCTGGTCCTGGGGGGCAACCTGCTGCGGCTGATCGGCCGCGGCTGAAAAAGAGCTAGGCCGGCGCGTTGCGCGCCTTGCGCCGCAATTGCAGCGTGCGGTCTGTCACGCCAAGGCGCAAGGCGGCGCGCTGGTTGTTGTCGCCTTCCTGTTGCAGCACGAGCTGGATGGCGGTGTCGGTCGCCATCTGGCCGATGCGCGACAGGCTGACGCCGAGGTCCACTGCGCGCCCGATCGCGTTGATGAAAGCGGCATCGGGCCAGCAGGATGCGCCGCCGCCCGGACGTTCTTCCGGCGGCACATCGCCGATGGTAAGCGGTCCCGGCCCAATATGCCGGTGCCAGATGCGTGCCACGGTCTGGCGCAAGTCGCGCACATTGCCCGGATAGCTGCGCGTCAGCAGATACTGCTTCACCGCCGGATCGAGTTCGACATCGTGGCCGGCCAGCTGTCGGAGGAAGTGCTGCACCAGCGGAAGGATATCGCCCTGGCGCTCACGCAGCGGCGGCGTGCGGCAGCGCCAGGCCGCGATGCGGTAATACAGGTCGGCGCGAAACGCGCCCCGCTGAACATCGGCCTCCAGGTCGCGGTTGGTGGCGCACACCAGGCGAAAGCGCGTCGGGTGCCATTCATTGCTGCCGACGCGGCGATACTGCTGTTCCTGGATCACGCGCAGGAGCTGCGCCTGCAGCGCCAGCGGCAGTTCACCTACCTCGTCGAGAAACAGGACGCCGCCATTGGCCGCGGCAAAGGCGCCATCGCGCGCTGTGTAGGCGCCCGTGAAAGCACCGCGTTCATGCCCGAACAATTCGCTGCCGGCCAACTCCGGCGACAGCGTGGTGCAATCGACGACAGTCAGCGGACCCGGCCCGCCGTGCAGGCGATGGATTGTTTGTGCCAGCAGATCCTTGCCGGTGCCGGTCTCTCCTGTGATCAGCACAGGGGAATCGGTGAAGGCCGCGACTTCGACCAAGCCTTGCAGCATGCGCCGCCAGGCCGGGCTCTGGCCGACCAGGCAGGCGCGAATGCGGTCGGAAGACATCAGTTGCGCGACTTCGTGCCAGCGCTCCAGGCGCGCCAGCACTTGCGGCAGGATCGCTTCGCCATTGCGCCACAAGAGGAGGTCGGAGGCGCCAGCCGCGAGCACTTCCCACATCGCATCCGCCGCCAGTTCGCCAGGTTCGCAACAGATGGCAAGCATTTGCCGCGCGCCCGCCGCTTGCAGGTTGGCGGCCTGTTCGCCGTCCCACTGTTTGAACAAAAGGATGGAAGCGTCGCTTTCCTGCGGTGCTTCGATGAGGGAAACGCCAGCGTCGGACAGGTCGATCCGCAGCCTGTTGCTGGCATTAGCCGGCGCCTTTGCGGACGCGAGGATGCAAGCTGTAAGCGCCATAAAGTCGCCCCTCCGGATGGACTGGAAGACAACTATAGTGCGAATTTGCGAGCAGAAGCGTTGAGCTTACTCAATCGCACGCCGCAAAGCGGCGCACGATCCACAGTGCAGATTTATTGCTTGACGCAGTCGACGAAGTAGTCCTTGCGGCCGTTCACTTCGCGCTTGACCAGGCCGTGCACGTCGGTTTCGAAGCCCGGGAAGCGTTCGTTGAAGTCGCGTGCAAAGCGCAGGTAGTCCACGATGGTCTTGTTGAAGCGCTCGCCCGGGATCAGCAGCGGGATGCCCGGTGGATAAGGCGTCAGCAGGATCGAGGTGATGCGGCCTTCCAGATCGTCCAGCGGCACGCGTTCGATTTCGCGGTGCGCCATCTTGGCGAAGGCGTCCGATGGCTTCATCGCAGGCACCATGTCCGACAGGTACATTTCGGTGGTCAGTCGCGCCACGTCGTAGGCTTTGTAGAAGTCGTGGATCTGCTGGCACAGGTCGCGCAGGCCCATTTGCTCATAGCGCGGGTTGGCGGCCGAGAACTCCGGCAGGATGCGCCACATCGGGGCGTTCTTGTCGTAGTCGTCCTTGAACTGTTGCAGCGCGGTCAGCAGCGTGTTCCAGCGGCCCTTGGTAATGCCGATGGTGAACATGATGAAGAAGGAGTACAGGCCGCACTTCTCGACGATCACGCCGTGTTCCGCCAGGTACTTGGTCACGATCGAGGCCGGGATGCCGGTTTCGCCGAACTGGCCGTCCAGCGACAGGCCTGGGTTGACGATGGTGGCCTTGATCGGGTCGAGCATGTTGAAGCCCGGCTTCAGGTCGCCGAAGCCGTGCCACTTCTTGCTCTCGTCGGTGAAGATCCAGTCTTCCTGCGTGCCGATGCCTTCTTCGGCGAAGGTGTCCGGGCCCCATACCTTGAACCACCAGTCCTGGCCCCATTCCTCGTCGATCTTCTTCATCGCGCGGCGGAAGTCCAGCGCTTCCAGGATGGATTCTTCCACCAGGGCGGTGCCGCCCGGCGCTTCCATCATGGCCGCTGCCACGTCGCAGGAGGCGATGATCGAGTACTGCGGCGAGGTCGAAGTGTGCATCAGGTACGCCTCGTTGAAGGCATCCTTGTCCAGCTTCACGGTCTCGGAATCGCGCACCAGCACCTGGGACGCCTGCGACAGGCCGGCCAGCAGCTTGTGGGTCGACTGGGTCGAGAAGATCATCGACTCCTTGGCGCGCGGACGGTCCTTGCCGATCGCGTGCATGTTCTTGTAGAAGTCGTGGAAGGTCGCGTGCGGCAGCCAGGCTTCGTCGAAGTGCAGGGTGTCGATCTTGCCGTCCAACATTTCGCGCAGCGTTTCCACGTTGTAGACCACGCCGTCGTAGGTCGACTGGGTGATGGTCAGGATGCGCGGCTTCTTGTTCACCGCAGCCTGGGCGAACGGGTTGTTGGCGATCTTGCGTTCGATGCTCTCCATCGAGAACTCTTCCAGCGGGATCGGGCCGATGATGCCCAGGTTGTTCCGGGTCGGCATCAGGAACACGGGGATCGCGCCGCACATGATGATCGAGTGCAGGATCGATTTGTGGCAGTTACGGTCGACCACGACGATGTCGCCCGGCGCCACGGTCGAATGCCACACCATCTTGTTGGAGGTGGAGGTGCCGTTGGTGACGAAGTAGGCGTGGTCGGCGTTGTAGATGCGGGCGGCATTGCGCTCGGATGCGGCGACCGGGCCGGTGTGGTCCAGCAGCTGGCCCAGTTCCTCCACCGCGTTGCAGACGTCGGCGCGCAGCATGTTCTCACCGAAGAACTGGTGGAACATCTGGCCGATCGGCGACTTCAGGAACGCCACGCCACCGGAGTGGCCCGGGCAGTGCCAGGAGTAGGAGCCGTCGTTGGCGTAGTGCACCAGGGCGCGGAAGAACGGCGGCGCCAGGCTGTCCAGGTAGGACCTGGCTTCGCGGATGATGTGGCGCGCGACGAATTCCGGGGTGTCCTCGAACATGTGGATGAAGCCGTGCAGTTCGCGCAGGATATCGTTGGGGATGTGGCGCGAAGTGCGGGTTTCGCCGTACAGGTAGATCGGGATGTCGGCGTTCTTGTGGCGGATCTCGGAAACGAAAGCGCGCAGGGAGGCCAGCGCCAGGTCGGTTTCTTCGAGCGAGCCGCCGCCGAATTCTTCGTCGTCGATCGACAGCACGAAGGCCGAGGCGCGCGACTGCTGCTGCGCGAACTGCGCCAGGTCGCCGTAACTGGTCACACCCAGGACGTCCATGCCTTCGTTTTCCATCGCTGCGGCGAGGGCGCGAATGCCCAGGCCGGACGTGTTCTCGGAACGGAAATCCTCGTCAATGATGACGATGGGGAAGCGGAATTTCATCGATGTTCTCCAGGCGCGACCAAGCGCCCCAAAAAAATAAGACCGGGAGTATCGCAGAATTTGCCCCCCGGGTGTGAATTTTTTACGTTATAGCCACGGTACCAGTTCCGGATGCACGGGGCGGCGGAGCCGCGCCGGGTGTTCGGCCCTGGCATCGCATTTTCATAGCGCAGCGAGTGCGCCCAGGCCGAGGCCCACGGCGGCCACGCCGTAGGTGGCATACATCAGCCATTTACGGTTGGTCAGCAGGGTGATGGCGGCCAGCGCAATCGCGATCTGTTCGGCCGTGGTGGCCAGCGCCCATTGGTGATGCTTGTGCAGCGCGTGGTCGGACTTGTGGTCCCACTCGGCCGACTTGGCTTCCCACTGTTCGGCATCCTTCTTGATTGCCGATTTCTCTTCCTTATAGCGCGCCACTTCAGCTTCGTAACGCTTCGGATCAACGTGCGGCAGGGTCATGGCCAGCTCGGCCAGGTTCTGTTTGGCCGATTTGGCCTGGTAATAGTTCCAGCGGTTCGCCGCCTCGGTCTTGGCGATGGCCGCGTTGTTCTTGAACAGGGCTGCATCGTTCTGCGTGGCGCCGCCCTGGTAGCCAAAGATGGCGCCTACGGTGGCCAGGATAGCCGTGGTCACGGCGATATTGCCGGAGAATTTGTCGTTGCTGTGTGCTGCGTGTTCCACGGCGTGATCGTGTGGGCCGTGGACGTGGAATCCGTGTCCGGACATGTTCTAGTTCCTGATAAGGCTAATAAAAGAATAAGGCAGACCGGCTGCCGAAACGTGCTCCTCACGCGCCACTTCCCGCCATTCGCCCGCAGCCAGCGCCGGGAAGAATGCATCGCACTCGTAAGTGCGGCCGATACGGGTGATTACAAGCTTGCCAACCAGCGGCATGGCTTGCTGGTACACCTGCGCGCCGCCGATCACGAATGCCTCGCGGGCGCCGGCAACCAGCGCTTGCGCTTCTTCCAGCGAACCGACGCGCTCCACGCCCGCGTGCTGCCAGTCTGGATTGCGGCTGATGACGATGTTGCGCCGGTTCGGCAAAGGCCGGCCAATCGAATCGAAGGTCTTGCGGCCCATGATAATCGCATGGCCGGAAGTAAGGCGCTTGAAGTGCGCCAGGTCCTCAGGCAAGTGCCATGGAAGAGTGTTGTTGATACCTATGCCATTGTTGGAATCAGTGGCAACGATAATGGTCAAATTTGTCATGGCCGACATTATATATCGGAGCACCTTGCAATTCGGTTACGTTGCGGAATTGCGCCACCGCAATTTATTTTGGCAGCGGAATGGGGGCTTGTGACGTTTGGAGAGTTTTGTC
>DASWTB010000067.1:0-6706 GCA_036402315.1 Pseudoduganella sp.
TCCGGCAATCGGACATTTTGTCCGATTGCCGGAGCTGACCCCGACTTTCTTTTTTATACCATGTCAGCGAAGCCGAGGCGGTCGGTGGTGGCGTGGCGGGCGTCTTCGATGCTGACCTTCTTTTCGGCCAGCAGCTTGCGCAGGCATTCGTTCATCGTGTAGCAGCCTGGCGCGGACTTGCGTTCCATGACGTTGCGCAGGTCGGCTACATTGCCGTTTTCGATCACGGCGGCCACTTCCGGATTGACGGTCAGGCTTTCGGTGGCCAGGTAGTAGCGGTCGCCATCCATCGCTGGCATCAGTGCCTGGCACAGCACGCCGCGCAGCGCGTGGGCCAGGGCTTGGCGTTGCGGTTCGGTATTGCCCAGCAGGCGTATCATCTTCTGCAGGCCCAGTTCAGTCGAGCGAGCGTGCAGGGAAGCCAGCACCAACGGGCCCGATTCAGCCAGCGCCAGCGCTTCGTGTGCGGTTTCGGCGTCGCGGATCTCGCCGATCACGATCACGTCCGGGCGTTCGCGCAGCGCATCCTTGGCGCCCAGGTCGAAGGTTTCCACGTCGCCGTCAAAGCCCACTTCGCGCTGGGTGATCACGCATTTGCGTTGCGGGATCAGCGTTTCAACCGGGTCTTCAATGGTGATGATGTGGCCCGAACGGTTCTTGTTGATGTCGTCCAGCATCGAGGCGATGGTGGTCGACTTGCCCTGGCAAGTGTCGCCGATGATCAGCACCAGGCCGCTCGAGAGTTGCGCGAACTTCTCTTCCGACGGGCGCAGGCCCAGGCCGGACAGCAGCAGCGGTTCTTTCGGGAAGCGGCGGATCACGCAACCAAGGCGTTTCTTGCCCTGGAAGCTGAAGCAGTTGGCGCGGATGCGGGCGGTATGCAGGTCTATGGCGCGGTCGAAGGCGCGGTCCTGGATGCGTTCGCGCCAGTTCGGCTCCACCACTTCAAAGAATTCTTCCAGCTCTTCGCGCGTAATCGGCGAATCGGTCACGGCCACCAGGCCCTTTGGCTGGCGCAGCAGCAAGGGGCTGTTCTGGTGGATCAGGATGTCGGAAAAGACCAGTTTGGAATTCAGCAGGTGGAGGATTTGCTCGACGAGAGTGCCAAAGACCGGGTGGTCTTCGTTCTCGATATACGTCAGGGTGCGAATTTGCGAGTATTCCATAGTACCTGTGCTCTCCAATTGGTTCGCATGATTCTATTGCATTTGCGTAACGTAATGTAAGTGGCTGGTGAACAACATTTATTTCGGATATTCAAATCCGGTGCGGATATCGTAAGGAAAACTGCGGCCGCGCTCGGTGACCGTCAGGCGCTGAGGCGGCTCTTCGCCGGCCAGCGCGCGCGACTTCACATGCAAGCCCTCGCCTTCGCGGATCAGCTTGTCGGCGCGCTCGTAAACATTTTGACAACCCGTTTCGGCGATCAAGGCTTGCACGATGCCGATCTTCCATGCTTCCACCGCGGCGGACTGGAACTGGCACACGAGGTAGCCCTCCTTGCCGCCATAACTTTGCACCAGCAGTCCAGACAGCCCGTCTTCGTCGCCGAGCACGATTGGTACCAGCTCATCGGGCCTGGCCGATTGCAGCGAATGGATGCGGCGAGCAATGGCGGCGCGTACGCGGCGCTTTATCATGGCATGGTCGACTGGCTCGTCTTCGCGCAGGGTCCAGACACGGGCCGAAATCTGCGATTTGGCGTTATAGGCCGCGCGAGCCAGGAATTGGCGGGATGAAGACAGCACCGTGGCGGTAGCGCCGGGTTTGTTCTTCTCAGCGGGACGGCCGTCCACGCGCTCGATGGCCGACAGGTAAATATAAGGATCGCCGGCAAGGATGGACTTCTCCTTGCTCTGTTTGATGATGATTGTAAGCATGGGCGAAATGATACAGGAGCGACGCCCTGTCCCCGGCATTTGCATTCTGTTCCCGCGAGTCAGCGTCCTGTCGCACCGGGCAGGCACACTTGCGGGCGCTTCGATACGATGCATCCATCGAACAATGATTCACAGAGGAGAACACGATGAAAATGTCTGCTGCAGTACGCAACGCCCTGATCGCCGCTTCCGTATTTGCTGTCGCCGCGCCGGTCGCCGTCGTGTCGGCGGCACCGATGGGCTGGTTTGCCGGCGAACGGGTACAGGGCAACGGCAAAATCTCCAGGCAGGCACGCGAAGCGGTCAACTTCACCGGCCTCGGCCTGGGCTTGCCGGGCAGCGTCGAGGTCCGGATCGGCAATGCCGACAGCGTGACCATCGAGTCGGATGACAATATCCTGCCGCTGATTGAAACCGTGGTGGAAGATGGCACACTGCAAATCCGCCCCATCCGCCCTAACCTGCAGTTCGATACCCGCAATCTGAAGGTGGTAGTCACCGCCAAGAAACTGGAACGCATTTCGGTCGGCGGCTCGGGCTCGGTGGATGCGGAAGGCCTGCGCGGCGGCAAACTGTCCTTCAACGTCGGCGGTTCGGGCTCCATGAACTTGCGCAATATCGAAGGCGAATCGGTCACCGTTTCCCTGGGCGGCAGCGGCAACCTGAAGGCGTCCGGCACGGCCGACAAGCTGAAGGTGTCGATCGGCGGCTCGGGCAAGGTCAGCACCGGCCAGCTGGCGACGCGTGAAGCCGCGGTCAGCATTGGCGGCTCGGGCCAGGCGGTCGTGTGGGCCAAGCAAGCGCTGTCTGTCAGCGTTGCAGGCTCGGGTGATGTGAGCTACTACGGCGAGCCGCAGATTACCAAGAGTGTCATGGGCTCCGGCAGCGTGAGGCGCCTGGCTGGCGGCCCGAACTGATCAGCGCTTTGTCCCGGCCCGTGCCGCCGCAAGCTTCACGGGCCACCTTCCCCCAGTAATTTTTCCAGGTTTTCGCCGGCGACCAGCCCGTCCAGCCAGCTTTCCAGCTGGCCTATATCAGCATTTGCGATTCTTCTTACAAGGCGCTCGCTAATAACGCGCTGGTCACACGCTTTGCTTAGCATCGCGCGAAACGCTTCAGTTCGCCCTTCTTCCCGGCCTTCCAACCGGCCCTCCAGCGCGCCCTCGCGCTTCGCTTCCAGTCTCGCCTCGACTATGCGCTTGAACTCAGGTATTTCCTTTGCCGCGTTATAGACACCCAGAATATACTCTCGGATGAGTGCATGTTCCTCCTCGGTAAACTCTTTCCGATCCGCTACGTGAACATCTTCATTCATGATTGCCTCCCGATTGGCGCCGAAGAACGTCATACGCTCACTGGCCACCTTGATCACTTCCTGTCGTAACCCTTCACTTGCCATTGGCCAAGCCAGTAATGCATTCTGCGATCGCACGACATCAGAAAGCGTGTCAGCGCGCACGAGGCGGATGACATCTCCGATGATGGAGCCGCCAGCGGACTCTTCGTCGATCAGCACGTACACTTTTCCCTCCTGCAAAGGTTTTAGCCACTTAAGCACCGCCGCATTGGTCGATCTCCATTTGCGGGCCCCCGAATAGACTACGACAGGCAACAGGTTCAAAGGTTCCGTGTTTTTATGCTGGGCATATAGATCCTGCGACAGTAGACCTGAATAGACGCGCATCCTTTGCGTCATTTGCCGATCCACCGTCGACTGAAACTCGAGCAAAAGATAGAAGAAAGACTCTTGGCAATAAACACGCCAGACCATATCCGAATTGCGCTGGCGCTCTGAGCTGCTGGTAAAGCTGCAGTTCAAGCGTTCAAATCCGGTCGCGCTCTTTGCCGGACATTCTGGTATGAGCTCAAGCAAGGATTTCACCAATTCAGGATAGCTGAATACAAGCTTGAACGCGGGGTCATGTCGGAAAGGCATTGCATCATTGTAGAAATTTCGCAGCACAATGCTTTGGCGCAGCGCAAGGAAATACGCCCCGGCTAGCGGGGCGCTCTGCATCAGAGGTTGAATTTGAGATCGGCGCTCAAGGTGCGCTGGGCGTATGGGTGGAAGGCCCAGTACTTCTCGCCATTCAGGTTGTCAATGCCAACCGACGCCGTCCACTGGCGATTGAAGCGGTAGCGCAGGCGCGCATCGGCTACCAGGTAGTCAGACATGCCCATATACGTCGAGCCGTTCGGATCAGTGTTATCAAGCGTGCCGAACTGCTTGCCGCTGTAGCGCACGCCGAACGTTCCGGTCCAATGCTGCCCGATGTGATAAGAAGCCAGCACATTGGCGCGCCACTTTGGCACACGCGGCTGCCGCCTGCCCACGCTTGATCGCATGGCGTCGTTTGCGGCAATCTCCGAGTCCGCATAGGTAAGGCTGCTTTGCAGCGTGAGTCCATGCGTCAACACATCATCTGCCTGCTGCGACAGCTCCACTCCACGCGTGCGGATCTTGCCGACGTTCTGAACCGTGTTCACCGCCGCAGTCAGTGGCTGCGAATACAGCGCATCTCTCGTGGCTTCCCCAAACAGCGTGGCGCGCACACTGCCCCGCGCGGTCATGTGCTCTGCAGTCAACTCACTGGTCCAGGACTTCTCCGCGCGCAGGTTTGGATCGGTGTTGACGATCTTGTCGTCCACAATCGAACCCTGGAACAGCTCCGCAGCAGTCGGGTTACGTACGGCACGACCAGCGGAAGCCTTCAGCGCCCATGCTTCGCTGGCACGCCACGCCAGGGCGGCCTTCGGCGACCAGTCCTGTTCGCGACGGCCGCGGAAAGGCAGCAGCTTTCCGGCCGCACCCGAGATCTCGCCGCCATACGCGCGCCATTTTTCATACCGCAGCCCCAGCGTGGCCTTCCATTCCGGCGACAAGCGCCAGGTATCCTGCGCATACAGGCTCTCCAGCCGAGTATTGCCGTTGAAGGTCGACACGTGATTACCGTCCTCACCCGCTATCCAGTCGGCCACGCTGCTCACATGCGTGCGCAGCTTAGCGCTCTCACGCTGGAGGCCGAACTCCAACTGGTGTGCAGCACCGGAACGCCCATTGCCCCGCAACGCCAGTGTATTCCAGCCGCTGCCGCCCATATCGGTCAGGTTGCCGCGGCCTCCGCCGGTCGGCACTCGAGCAAGGTCGCGCGAGTAGTCATATGCGCTGCCGGAAACCTCCCAATTGAAGCTGCCGCGCCCATGCGTCTTCAACGACAAGCCGTGCATCACATGCTCAAGGTCAGCGCGCGCACCGGCAAAGTCGGATGGCAGCAGCGTGAAGCGCTTGCCGCCGATATTGATTGCGCCGCTGCTCACGGCATTGCCTGCGCCGTCGCGCAAATAGGATTCGACACTGCGCACCACATCGTTCTGCCACCAGCCCAGCGTGTAGCTGCCCCGCAGCGTCGGCGAAAAATCGTATGCCAGCTTCACTTTGGCATGGTCCTGCACCGTGCTCACCTGCCCAGTGCTGCCAAGGATGTACCAATCCTTGCCAGACGGGTTGCGGTCGGCGACAGCGCCTGTCACCGGCACCCCGGCCGGCTCGCCCGGTCGTGGCGTGACGCCGGCAGACAGCAGCTTGTTGGCAAAGGCAATCGGCTGGCCATCGCTATCCAGGCGCGACAGGTTTACCCACCACGACAAGGCGCCCGCGCGGTCCCCTAGAGAAACACTGTACTGGCGGCCCGTATGCCGCGAATGCGTCGCATACTGCTCGAAATCCTGGCGGGCCCAGGACAGCTTGGCATGCGCCTCCGGCTTGCTCGGCATGCGTGTCTGGAAATCCACCACGGCGCCGACAGAGTTGCCGGCATATGCCGCAGAGAACGGGCCATACAGCACATCGACACGTTCGATTTCCTCCGGCGTCACCAGGCCCCAGCGTGGCGTGAAGCTCGCGCCGTTGCCCAACAGGTTGGAAAGCAGGATGCCATCGGCATACACCAGCGAGCGGGCGCTGTTGCCGGTCCCGGAAGCGCGGCTGGCCAGCACGGCGTGGTCGTAATCACCGATAAAACGCTTGCGGACGTTAAGGCTTGGCAGGTATTTCAGGGCATCTTCGCTGTCGAAGGCATTGATGCGGTCCTCAACCTGCGTACCTGTAATGCCCTCTATCGTCGTTGGGATCTGCGTAGGCAGCGATGTCGGGCGGCCACCGCTGATCGTCACCACATGGTCCGCTTGCGCCGGGCAAACGAAGCCCATCGCCGCCAGCATTGCTGCCAGCGGTTTGTATTGGAGTTTCATGAGCAGTCCTTAGCGCGTTTCGAGAGTGGGATCCCAGTTCTCGCTCAGGGCGTGCGCCAGCGCGGCCGCGAGCAACGCTGCAGCCATCAGGTATTTTTTCATGGTCGGCTCCCTAGTGTTTGGGAGCGGTGTAAGACAGAGGCTTGACCGGCACCTGCACTTCGACGGTCTCCTGCTTCTTGCCCTTGCCCTGGATGACCAGCGTCATGGGGACGGTTTCACCCGCCTTCATCTGGCGCTTCAGGTCCATCATCATGATGTGGTAGCCGCCGGAAGCCAGCGCTACGGTCTTTCCGGCTGGGAGGTCGAGGCCTTCAACGGCCGACATCATCATACGGTCGCCCTGCATCGACATCTGGTGGATTTCAATAATGCCGGCGGCAGGCGAGCGCACTTCGACCAGGCGCGCATCCTGTTTGGAAACCAGCTCCATGAAAGCGCCAGTGGCCTGCGCGGCCGGCACGGTCGCGCGAATCCATGGCTCACGCACGGTGACTTGTGCCGCAGCGGAGGCGGCGAAGGCGATCGACATTGCGAACGCGAAGATCTGCTTTTTCATTTTTCACTCCTTGATT
>DASWTB010000068.1:0-12029 GCA_036402315.1 Pseudoduganella sp.
GAATGTGCTGTTCATCGGCGCCGGCGAAATGATCGAGCTGTGCGCCACCCACTTCGCGGCGCAGAACCCGAAGTCGATCACCGTGGCCAACCGCACCATGGAACGCGGCGAGGCGCTGGCGCACCGCTTCAACGGCAAGGCCATGCGCCTGGCCGAACTCGGCAGCCAGCTGCAGCAATACGATATCGTCATTTCCTGCACCGCTTCATCGCTGCCGCTGATCGGCCTCGGCATGGTGGAACGCGCCATCAAGGCCCGCCGCCACAAGCCGATGTTCATGGTCGACCTGGCCGTGCCGCGCGATATCGAGCCAGAAGTGGGCCGCCTGAACGACGTCTTCCTCTACACCGTGGACGACCTTGGCAAGGTGGTGCAGACCGGCATGGAGAATCGCCAGGCCGCCGTGGCGCAGGCCGAGGCGATTATCGAAACCCGCGTGCAGTCCTTCATGCACTGGATTGACGACCGCGCCGTGGTGCCGGTGATCCAGGGCCTGCAGGAGAACAGCGAAACGATTCGCCTGCTGGAACTGGAGCGCGCACGCAAGCTGCTGGCCAAGGGCGAATCGGTCGACGCGGTGCTGGAAGCGCTGTCCAAAGGCCTGACCGCCAAATTCATGCACGGCCCGCAGCAAGCGCTGCACCGCGCACAGGGCGACGAGCGCGCCCAACTGGCCGAACTGCTGCCACAATTGTTCCGCGGCCGCCGTTAGCGGCGCCAAAAGTCCTCCCTGCCGCGCACTGCGGCTATCCGTGTTACCCCTCGAATTCAGGAACGTATGAAACCATCAATGCTGGCCAAGCTGGACCAATTGGCAAACCGCCTTGTCGAACTGGACGAACTGCTGATGTCCGAAGGCGCCACGTCGAATATGGACAGCTACCGCAAGATGACGCGCGAGCACAGCGAGTTGCAGCCGCTGGTGGCGCTGTACAAGGACTACCAGCAGGTGCTGTCCGACATCGACGATGCGCAAGCCATGCTGTCCGATCCGGACATGAAGGAATTCGCGCAGGAGGAAATCGAGAACGGCAAGGCGCGCCTGGCGGGGCTGGAGCTGGACCTGCAGAAGATGCTGCTGCCGAAAGATGAAAACGACGAACGCAACATCTTCCTCGAAATCCGCGCAGGTACCGGCGGCGATGAATCGGCGCTGTTTGCGGGCGACCTGCTGCGCATGTACACGCGCTTTGCCGAGCGTTCGCGCTGGCAGGTGGAGATTGTGTCGGCGTCCGAGAGCGACTTGGGCGGCTATCGCGAGGTGATCGCGCGCATTATCGGCAACGGCGCCTACTCCAAGCTGAAATTCGAATCCGGCGGCCATCGCGTGCAGCGCGTGCCGGCTACCGAGACGCAGGGCCGCATCCACACCTCCGCCTGCACCGTGGCGGTGATGCCGGAGGCGGATGAAGTGGAGGACGTCCACATCAACTCGGCCGACCTGCGCATCGACACCTTCCGCGCCTCCGGCGCCGGCGGGCAGCACATCAACAAGACCGATTCGGCCGTGCGCATTACCCACCTCCCCTCGGGCATCGTGGTGGAATGCCAGGACGACCGCTCGCAGCACAAGAACAAGGCCTCTGCGATGAAGGTGCTGGCGGCGCGCATCAAGGACGTGCAACTGCGCGAGCAGCAATCGAAGGAAGCGGCCACCCGCAAGAGCCTGATCGGTTCCGGCGACCGCAGCGAGCGCATTCGCACTTACAACTTCCCGCAAGGCCGCATGACCGACCACCGCATCAACCTCACGCTGTACAAGCTGGACATGATCATGGACGGCGACCTGAACGAACTGACCACCGCCCTGACCACCGAGCACCAGGCCGAGCAACTCGCCGCCCTCGGCGACTAAGATGAAAGTCGGGGTCAGCTCCTGCAATCGGACATTAAATGCACGGGTGCATTTAATGTCCGATTGCCGGAGCTGACCCCGACTTAGTTTAAGGAAGCCTTCAGCGCTTTGTGCGAGAATTGGGCGGAATTTCAACCCTAATAACTAATGACGATGAGCAACCGTAACGTACTGCTGGCGATCGCTTTTGTGAGCTTTGGCATGATCGGCGCCGCGATGTATCTGCAGCATGTGATGTACCTGATGCCTTGCCCGCTGTGCGTGATCCAGCGCTACCTGTTCATCGTGATCGGCTTCGCGGCCTTGATTGGCGCCTTTACTTCCAAACCGAAGATCGCGGCTGGCGTGGGCTTGCTGGCCGCGCTGGGCGGCATGGGGGTGGCGATCAAGCAGTTGTGGGTGCTGGCCCACCCTGGCCTGTCCTGCGGCATCGATCCGATGGAGACGATGCTGAACAAGATCCCGACTTCCGAGTACCTGCCTTGGCTGTTCTATGCGGAAGGCCTGTGCCAGGACGCGAATGAAAAAGTGCTGGGCCTGGTGATCCCGATGTGGTCTTGCATCTGGTTCGGCATCCTGGCCATCGTCGCTGCGTGGCTGGTGCTGCGCAAACGCGCATGAAAGACCAGGTCACGGCCGGCATCACGCTGGGCGCCTTGCAGCGCAAGCCCCTGCTCGATCCGGTCGACCAGCGCATCCTCATTTGCCATGCGCTGGGCATCAGCCGCACGGCACTGATTACGCAGTCCGATCGTGCGCTGGACGCCGAGGAGGCGGCACGCGTGTCGGCCTTGCTGCAGCGCCGCCATGACGGCGAGCCGGTGGCTTATATCGTCGGCCAGCGCGAGTTCTTTGGACTCGATTTTGAGACTACCCCTGCGGTGCTGATCCCGCGTCCCGACACGGAGCTTCTGGTGGAACTGGCGCTGGTGCGCCTGCCGCCGCGCGGCAGGGTGCTGGACATGGGCACCGGCAGCGGCGCCATTGCCGTGGCCATCGCCCACAGCCGCCCGGATGCCAGCGTAACGGCGCTCGATGTAAGCCAGGATGCCTTGGCCGTGGCCGCGCGCAATGCGCAGCGCAATAACGCCAAGGTGCGCTGCCTGCACAGCGACTGGTACGCTGCGGTGGGGGGCGAGCAGTTCGACCTGATCGTTTCCAACCCCCCTTATATCGCCGATGGCGACCGTCACCTGTCGGAAGGCGACCTGCGCTTCGAACCTAGCGGCGCGCTGACCGATTTTTCGGATGGCCTGAGCGCGCTGCGCATCATCATTGCTGGCGCCCCGCCCCGGCTGGCGCCGGGCAGCTGGCTGCTGATGGAACATGGCTACGACCAGTCGGCCGCCGTGCGCGAGCTGCTGTTGTCATCCGGTTACACTGATGTGCAAAGCTGGCAAGATCTGGCGGGCATCGAACGGGTCAGCGGCGGCCGCCGGCCCGGTTAAAATACGGCAACATGCGGCTTCCGGGCCGTTTTTGGGGGCCATCGTACGCGCTTTTCGGTTTTCGGTTAATCTCGCACCAATTTGATTTGCTGCATCGGAAAGGAAGCAAATTGTCCAATCTATTGACTCGCCGCCTGGCCTTGCTGGCCGACGATAAGCACCGTGCGGTGCTGGGCGGCGGCCTGCGCGGCATTGAGCGAGAAACCTTGCGTGTACAAGCAGATGGCCACCTGGCGCGTACGCCCCATCCCCTGCCTTTGGGCTCAGCCCTGACGCACCCGCACATCACCACCGATTACGCTGAGACCCTGCTGGAGTTCATCACTCCGGCGGAGCACGACATCGCGACCACGCTGGAAAGGCTGGATGCGATCCACCGCTTCAGCTACACCAAATTGGGCAATGAACTGATCTGGAGCCAGTCCATGCCTTGCGCGCTGCCGGCCGAGGAGGACATTGAAATCGCGTGGTACGGCAAGTCCAACCTCGGCATGCTGAAGCACGTGTACCGCCGCGGCCTGGCCCTGCGCTATGGCAAGGCAATGCAGTGCATCGCCGGCATCCATTACAACTACTCGCTGGATGAGCGCCTGTGGCGCATCCTGGCCGAGAATGAGGGCGCGACCAACGTCACGCCGAAGGCCTACCAGTCGGAAGCCTACCTGGCAACCATCCGCAATTTCCGCCGCTATAGCTGGCTGCTGATGTACCTGTTCGGCGCTTCGCCGGCGCTGGCCGAAGGCTTCCTGCGCGGCCGCCCTCACAAGCTGGAAAAACTGTCCGGCGACACGCTGTACCTGCCGTATGCGACCAGCCTGCGCATGAGCGACCTGGGTTACCAGAACGAGGCGCAATCAGGGTTGCACCCGCATGAAAACAGCCTGGATTCCTATGTGGCCACGCTGACCAAGGCGGTCAACCAGCCTTACGAGCCGTATGCGAAGATCGGCACCAAGGTAAATGGCGAGTGGGTCCAGTTGTCGACCAATGTGATCCAGATTGAGAACGAGTACTACTCGACCATTCGTCCGAAGCGCGTGATCAATACCGGCGAGCGTCCGATCCAGGCGCTGTGCAACCGCGGCGTGCAATACATTGAAGTGCGCTGCATGGACGTTGACCCGTTCGAGCCGGTCGGCATCAACGTGCAAACCGGCCGCTTCCTCGATGTATTCCTGCTGTTTACCGCACTGGAAGAGAGCCCGCTGATCACGCCGGAACATGGCGAACTGCTGGCGCGTAACTTCGCGCGCACGGTGAAGGAAGGCCGCCGTCCCGGCCTGACGCTGACCCGCGACGGCGAGGAAGTCACGCTGAAGCAGTGGGGCCTGGATTTGCTGGAGCGCTTCAAGCCGGTAGCGGAACTGCTGGACCGCGAGCACGGCGGCCGCGAGCACATGGCGGCGCTGGAAGCGCAGGCGGCAAAGCTGAACGATCCGGAGCTCACTCCTTCGGCCCGCGTGCTGCAGGCGCTGCGCGAAAACGGCAAGTCGTTCACCGCTTTCGGTCTGCACCAGAGCGAGAAGCATGCGGCGTACTTCCGCAGCCATCCGCCGAGCGCGGAAGACGTGGCGCGCTTCGATGAAATGGCGCGCGTCTCCATCGCGGAGCAGCAAGAACTGGAGCGCTCGCAGACCGGCAGCTTCGACGATTACGTCAAGGCCTATCGTGCCAGCAACCTGTGTCCGAATCACTGCACCTGACCCTTGCTCACCTTCTTTAACGAACAGCACGCGCAACAGCCCGGCGGCACCGACCATCGGGTGAAGGCGGTGCAGGCCGAATTGGGCCGGCGCGGCCTGGGCCAGATCGTTACCCCGCAAAGCGTGCCGTTGACGGCACTGGAGCGCACGCACAGCCCGCGCTACCTGGCCTTCCTGCGCAACGCCTGGAGCGAAGCGCAAGCGCAGAAGGAGTTCGTTGGCTGGCCGGAGGTCATGCCCCGGCAGCTGGCGGTACGCACCATGCGCACCGATATCGAGCCGGACGATTTCCTGGCCCGTCTTGGCCTGTATTCGATGGATACCGTCACCGGTATTGGCCCCGGTACCTGGAGTGCGGCCAAAGGCGGCGCAGATTGCGCGGTGAACGCGGCGCATGCCTTGCGCGTCGGCGAGCGTGCCAGCTTCGTGCTGACGCAGCCGCAGGGCCATCATGCGGGCGCCGATTTTTGCGGCGGCTACTGCTACCTGAATAATGCGTCGCTGGCGGCACAGCACCTGCTCGATGACGGCATGGCCAAGGTTGCGATCCTCGACCTCGACTATCAGCATGGCAACGGCGCCCAGGGCATTTTCTACGAACGGGCCGATGTGCTTTGCCTGTCGATCCATGCCGATCCGCGCACGACTTTCCCATTCTATTGCGGGCATGCCGATGAAACCGGCGCCGGCGCCGGGCTAGGCTACAACGTCAACCTGCCGCTGGCGCCACGCTCCGATACCCAGGCCTGGTTTGCTGCGCTGGAAACGGCTTGCGTGCGCCTGTCCATGTACCGGCCGGAGGCGCTGGTCGTAGCGCTGGGCGGCAATATCTTCCGCGGCGAGCCGCATGGCGGCTTTGGCCTGGCGCCCGCCGACTTCCTGCGGCTGGGCGAGCGCCTCGCCTGGCTTGGCATTCCCACCACTTTCCAGCTCGAGGGCGGCGTGCCGTTGCGCGAACTTGGCACCAATATCGTCAATGTACTGGAAGGCTTCGACTGCGCGATGATCTAGGCTTAGCCTGGCAGCGCCAGCCGCGCTTCCAGTCCACCGCCTTCGCGCTGGTGCAGCGACAAGCTGCCGCCCATCGCCGTTGCCAGCTGTCGGGCAATCGCCAGCCCCAGGCCGGTGCCGCCGGTTTCGCGGCTGCGTGAGGATTCCAGCCGCACGAAAGGCTCAAACACCGCTTGCAGCGACTCGTCCGGGATGCCCGGGCCGCGGTCCAGCACCCGGATCACGATGCCGCCGCGATCAGTCCCCGCGCCTTCCGCTCGCGCAACATGCACCTCGGCGCTGCCGCCGAACTTGAGCGCATTGTCGATCAGGTTGCCCAGCACGCGGCGCAGCGCCTGCGGGCGCAATTCCATCGCATGGCCAACCGCGCCATGCAGCGTGACGTCCTGGCCGGCGTCGGTGTAGTCGTGCACCATGCTGTCGAGCAGTGCGTCCGGATCGATGCGCGTGGCCGCTTCGGAAGTGCCGTGCAGGGTGCGCGCGTAGGCCACACCCTCCTTCACCAGCTGCTCCATGGCCTGCAAATCCTGCCGCAGCTTCGACTGCTGCGTTTCGTCATCCATCATGTCTACCCGCAGGCGCATGCGCGTGATCGGCGTCTGCAGGTCGTGCGAAATCGACGCCAGGATCTGGATGCGCTCCGCCATATAGCCAGCGATGCGCTGCTGCATGGCGTTGAAAGCGCGCGCCGCACGCGCCACTTCCGACGGTCCGCTTTCCGGCAGGTGGGCGCCCTGCATGTCCGGGCCAAGCGCGTCGGCGGCCAGGGCAAGCTGCGCCAGCGGCCGCGTCGCCAGCCGCACTGCCAGCCAGCAGCACAAGGCAAACACCGCAAGCTGCGCCACCATCAGCGCGCCAAACCAGGGCGACATCGGCACGCTGCGCATGGGACGGAAATCAATCGTCAGCGGCATGCCGTCGCTCAATCGCAGATGCACCTGATAGCGTTCCTGCTCGCCGAGAATCTGATGCACGGTCAGCTTGTATTTCTTGCCGACCCCTTCTTCGAACGAGCGCACGGCGTTCGCCTCCAGCACCTCCAGGTGCGGCAACGACTCGTCGCATTCTTCCAGCCTGAATTCGTAGCTGCGGCGCGCCAGGCGCGGCAGCCACTCCGCGCGTTGCGCAGCAGGCAAGGCGTCGAGCAGGGCCACCGAAGTGGTGACCTCACGCTCGATATAACCCATCATCATATTGGTGGTGGCTTCGTTCCGCTCGCGCATGGTGAGCCAGAACGACAAACCTTGCGCCACCGCCACACCCAGGCATAGCAGCAAGGCGAGGCGCGCGAACAGGCTGCGCGGCCAATGCTGGCGCATCATGGCTCGCCTGCCGACAGCGTGACGGCGGCCGAGAAAACATAACCTTCGCTGCGCAGGGTCTTGATGTAGCGCGGCTCGCGCGCCGTGTCGCGCAGGCGCTGGCGCACGCGGCTTACCAGCAGGTCAATCGAGCGGTCGAACTGGTCGGCATTGCGGCCCTGGGTCAGGTTCAGCAGCTGGTCGCGTGTCAGCACCCGCTGCGGATGGTCGAGGAAGACGCGCAGCAGACGGTATTCGGCGCCGCTCAGCGCGACTTGCGTGCCGTCCGCATCGAGCAGGTGGCGCGCTACCGTATCGAGGCGCCAGTCGCCGAATGCCAGCATCGGCACCGATTCATTGACCTGCATATTCGGCGGCAGCATGCGCGTGCGGCGCAACACGGCGTTGATGCGCGCCAGCAGTTCGCGCACGGCGAAAGGCTTGGGCAGGTAATCGTCAGCGCCCATTTCGAGGCCGATGATGCGGTCGGTTTCGTCGTTGCGCGCGGTCAGCATCAGCACCGGGATGGCTTTGTGCTTGCCGGCGCGCAGGTCGCGGCACAGGGCCAGGCCATCTTCGCCCGGCAGCATCAGGTCCAGCACGATCAGGTCGGGCGTGTCGTCCTCGAGCACGGCGCGCATCTGGCGGCCATTGGCTGCCAGCGAGGTGCGCAAGCCGTTTTTCTGCAAATAGGCGCCGATCAACTCGCGGATATCGCGGTCGTCGTCAACAATCAGGATGTGGTCTTGGTTTTCCATGAAGCCATGATACCCAATGCCTGAGGGAGATTTGTATCCCAGTGTGTACAGCCTGGCGAGTGACACAAAACATTGCACAGGAAGGGGGGCGGCGAAATATGCCGGATACCTGCGGGGAGTCCAATGGAGTCATTCCAGAACACGGAGCTGACCATGACCAACCCGCTCGACACTCCGCTGGCCTTCCTGGCCGGCCTGCTGACCATCGCGTCGCCCTGCGTGCTGCCGATGCTGCCCATCCTGCTGGGCTCAGGCGTCAACCAGCGCAACCGCCGCCGCCCGCTGTTCATCGTGGCCGGCTTCATCCTGAGCTTTGCCAGCTTCGCCATGCTGCTGGGCGTGGTCTCGGCCAAGATTGAAGTGGCGCAGGAAGTACTGCGCAACACCGCCATCGCCCTGCTGGCCCTGTCCGGCCTGTTCCGCCTGTGGCCAGCCCCTTATGAATGGCTGATCGCGCGCCTGCCGGGCCGCAGCGCCGACGCCGCACCGCGCCAGGACGATGGCAGCAATGGCGGCGCCTTCCTGCTCGGCATATCGCTCGGCGCAGTGTGGACGCCGTGCGCCGGACCGGTGCTGGCTTCCATCCTGGTGCTGGTGGTGAAAGCGCAAGACCCGGCCTGGTCGGCCCTGCTGCTGACCCTATACGCCATCGGCGCTGCCGTGCCCATGCTCGGGATTATCTACGGCGGCCAGTACGCCACCCAGCGCGTGCGTTCCGTGGCCCGCCACGCCGAGCGCTTGCAGCAAGTCTTCGGCGTGCTGGTGGTAGCCACCGCCATCGCGATCTACCTGCAATACGACACCCTGGCCTACTCATGGGCCGCCCGACACCTCCCAACCCTGAAAGGACTGTGAACATGAAGAACTACCTCAAATTCCTGGCTGCCGCGGCAACCCTGGTTGGCGCCAGCGCCGGCGCCAGTGCAGCAACCGCCCCGTTCGAAGCGCCCGAATTCAGCGGCATCACACAATGGCTGAACAGCGAACCGCTGACCATGAAGCAACTGCGTGGCAAGGTGATACTAGTTGATTTCTGGACCTATGACTGCATAAACTGTATCAACACCCTGTCCCATGTCGTGCGGTGGCACGACAAGTACAAGGACAAGGGCCTGGTCGTAATCGGCGTCCATACGCCGGAATACGCTTTCGAGCGCAAGACCGAGAACGTGCGCACCGCTCTGAAGCGCTTCGACATCCGCTATCCAGTCGCGCAGGACAACCGCTACGCCACCTGGAACGCGTACAACAACCGCTATTGGCCAGCTTTCTATTTAGTCAACAAAAAGGGCCAAGTGGTGTACACCCACTTCGGTGAAGGCCAGTACGAGCAAACCGAAGCGCGGATCCAGCAACTGCTGGCGCAAACCGAGTGAGTTCAAGATGAGCGAAAAATTTTTTAAAAATAGCTTGCAATTAAATCGCACACTATCTATAGTGTGCACATGGGCAGCAAACAACGCCCCGGAAACTGGAAACAAATAGCACGCTAGTTAATCGCTCACTACTCACGAAAAGGAATACTCATCATGGCAAAGATCTCCAACATCCTGTACCGCGCAAACGCAACCTCCACCGGCGGCCGCGAAGGCAAATCCGTCTCCAGCGACGGCGCCCTGGACGTCAAGCTGACCACTCCAAAAGAACTGGGCGGCAATGGCGCGTTCGGCACCAACCCGGAGCAACTGTTCGCAGCCGGCTACTCGGCCTGCTTCATCGGCGCCCTGAAGTTCGTTGGCGGCCGCGACAAGATCGCGGTACCGGCTGACGCTTCGATCAACGCCACCGTCGGCATCGGCCCGATCGAAACCGGCTTCGGCATCGAAGTGGAGCTGAAGATCTCCCTGCCAGGCGTGGACCGCGCCACCGCAGAAAAACTGGTGAACGCCGCACACATTGTCTGCCCGTACTCCAACGCGACACGCGGCAACATCGACGTCACCCTGACCATCGTATAAACCAGCAAGGGCCCGGCAGCAAAGGCGGCCGGGCCCACCCAAGAGGAGAAATATCATGAAAGCATTCGCAACCATCATCGCTTCCGCCACCCTGGCCCTCTCCACTGCCGCCCAGGCAGCGCCACCCAGCATCAACAGTGGCGAAGGCTATCAGTCCGACACCAGTTTCGTGTCGACCAAAACCCGCGCGGAAGTAAAGGCTGAGACCATCGCCGCCCTGCGCCGCGGCGAAATCCTGAACGGCGAACTGTACCCGCTGGACTTTGCCGCCCCAACCCGCGGCAAGACCCGCGCCGAAGTGAAGGCCGAGCTGGCCATGGCACTGCGCAATGGCGAGATCCGCATCGAGTATTAAGCTGGCATAAAATGGTCGCCTCCCACCAAGAGAGGCGACCAATGATTGAATGGCAGTGGCTGGACTTCGACAGCATTCCCAATGCAGACCTGTACGAAATGCTGCGGCAGCGGCAGGAAGTCTTCGTCATCGAACAGCAGTGTTTTTACTCCGACATGGACGGCTACGACCAGGCCGCCCATCACCTGCTCGGCTGGCAAATGGTGGACGGCAAGCGCACGCTGGC
This sequence comes from Pseudoduganella sp., assembly GCA_036402315.1. Taxonomy (GTDB): domain Bacteria; phylum Pseudomonadota; class Gammaproteobacteria; order Burkholderiales; family Burkholderiaceae_D; genus Rugamonas. The sequence continues at coordinate 10,616 of DASWTB010000068.1, forward strand.
CGCGTATCTGCGTTGCGTTGCGCCGGGCCTCAAGTATCCTGAGATGTCGCTGGGACGGGTACTGACCACGCAGGCTGCACGCGGCAGTGGCGCAGGACGCCAGTTGGTTGCGGAGGGGATTCGCAACGCGGAGGCGCTGCATCCCGGCCACCGCATCCGTATCGGCGCCCAGGCCCACCTGGAAAAGTTCTACGGCAGCTTCGGCTTCAAGGCCGTTGGGGAGCCGTATGACGAAGATGGCATCCCGCATCTGGAGATGCTGCGCTAAGCATAAAAAAAAACGGCCCGAAGGCCGTTTTCTTTTAAATCTCGACTTGTGTGCCGAGCTCGATGACGCGGTTTGGCGGGATCTGGTAGTAGTCCGCCGCGGCGCGCGCATTGCGCGACATCGCCACGAACAAATGTTCGCGCCACGGCGCCATTCCAGCGCCCGGCGACGAAATCACGGTCTGGCGCGCGATGAAGAAGGAAGTCTCCATCATCTCGAACTTCAGGCCTTTTTCTTCGCACAGGGCCATGATAGCCGGAACGTCCGGCTCGTCCTTGAAGCCGTAACTGATATTCAGCTGGTAGCACTCATGGCCGAGGGCCGTGACGCGCACCTGCTCTTCCGGCGGCACATAAGGCTCCTCAACGATGTGCACGGTGAAGAACACCACGCGCTCATGCAGCACCTTGTTGTGCGACAGGTTGTGCAGCAGGGCGTGCGGCACGCCGTCGCTCTCGCCGCGCAGGAATACCGCAGTTCCTGGCACGCGGGTTGGCGGCGCCATGAACAGGGAGTTCAGGAAGTCTTCCAGCGGGATTGCGTGCTTTTCCAGGTTCTTGAACACCAGTTCGCGGCCGGTGCGCCAGGTCAGCATGGTGGTGAACAGCGCGGTGCCGAGCAGCAGCGGGAACCAGCCGCCGTGGAACAGCTTCAGCGCGGACGACGAGAACAGCATAATGTCGATCACGATGAAGAAGCCGGTCGCGGCAAAACACAGCACCAGCGGCAGATGCCAGCGGTAACGGATCACAAAGAACGTCAGGATTGTCGTAGCCAGCATGGTTGCGGTCACAGCGATGCCGTAGGCGCCAGCCAGGTCATCCGAGCTCTGGAAGCCGACTACCGCGATCAGCACCACGATCAGCTGCAGCCAGTTCACCACCGGAATGTAGATCTGGCCGATCTCGCTTTCCGAGGTGTGCTGCACGCGCATGCGCGGCAGCATGCCCAGCGCAATGGCCTGCTTGGTCATCGAGAAGGTACCGGAAATGGTGGCCTGCGATGCAATCACCGCCGCGGCGGTGGATAGCACCACCAACGGGTAGACACTCCAGGCGCCCAGCTGGTTATAGAACGGGTTGGAGATCGCTTCGGGATTACGGATCAGCAACGCCCCCTGGCCGAAATAGTTCAGTACCAGGGCCG
>DASWTB010000069.1:0-1968 GCA_036402315.1 Pseudoduganella sp.
CGCACCCAGATGATCGGCAGCCGCTTCAAGGACACCGACCTGCAGGACAGCACCTCCGCGCTGGCCGACCTGGTAGAGCAAGTGCGCGACAGCGCTTTGCAGCTGCGCATGGTGAAGATCGGCGCCACCTTCAATCGTTTCCAGCGTGTGGTGCACGATGTGGCGCGCGAGACCGGCAAAGACATCCGGCTGGTCCTTGGTGGTGAAGAGGTGGAACTGGACAAGACCCTGGTGGAACGCATCGGCGACCCGCTGACGCACCTGGTGCGCAACGCCATCGACCACGGCATCGAAGCCCCGGATGTCCGGCGCCAGCGCGGCAAGCCCTTGCAAGGCACCGTAAGCCTGAATGCCTTCCACGACTCGGGCAGCATCGTGATCGAAGTCGGTGACGACGGCGGCGGCCTGCAGCGCGAACGCATCATTGCCAGCGCCATTGAACGCGGCCTGCTCGACCCCGAGCACAAACCCGACGACAGCGAAGTGTTTGCATTGATATTCGAGCCGGGATTCTCGACTGCCAGCGCGGTGACCAGCTTGTCCGGGCGCGGCGTCGGCATGGATGTGGTCAGGCGCAATATCGAAGCACTGCGCGGCAGCATTGCCATCGACAGCGAGGCCGGTCGCGGCACCACGGTGCGCGTGCGCCTGCCGCTGACGCTGGCCATCATGGATTGCATGCTGGTGACGGTCGGCAGCTCGCGTTTTGCCATCCCGCTCGGCACGATAGAAGAATGCGTGGAGCATGAGCGCGAAGGGCAGCGGGGATTTGTCGACTTGCGCGGCGAAGTGCTGCCAACGGTGGCCCTGCGCCAGCTTTTCCGTCTGCATGGGGCAGCGCCCCGCCGCGAAAGCGTGCTGGTGGTGCGGCATGCCGGCCAGCGTGCCGGGCTGGTGGTCGATAGCCTGCAGGGGCAATGCCAGGCGGTAATCAAGCCGCTCAGCCCTGTGTTCAGCGGCATTTCCTGCCTGAGCGGATCGACAGTGCTGGGCAGCGGCGAAGTGGCATTGATCCTGGACATCCCGGCTCTGCTCAAGCAACTGCAGGCAAGGCAAGCCGGCAACCTGGCGGCATAGGAGCGCGACGATGGGGCGAAAACTGACGGTTGGGATGCGCCTTGGCCTGCTGGTCCTGGTGCTGGTCCTCATGATGGCCGGCATTGGCTACGCCGGCATGCGCGGCATGGAATTCAGCAACGCGCGCCTGAAAACAACCTACGAAGACCGGACGGTGGCCTTGATTTACCTCAGCAAGGTCAATGAATACATGCTGCGCACCCGGCACCGTATGGTGATGACTGCCGCCGCCACCGGCCAGGCGGAAGTGGAGGCGGCCCAGCAAGGCGATGCCTCGCACCAGGCGCTGATCCGCAAGAACTGGAACGCGTATATGGCCACCACCCTGACCCAGGAGGAACAGCAGCTGGCGGCGCAGTATACGGCGGCCTGGAACGCCTGGCAGGATTTGCGCAGTGCCATTCTTCAGAAGGCGCGCGCCGGCAAGCATAAAGAGGCGTTGGAAGATGCGCGCGCCGCCGACGTGCCGTTCCGGACCGTGCTGGCGGCACTGGGCAAGCTGATCGAGTTGCAGGAGCGGGTGGCGCGCGAGGAATACGAGTCGGCCACGGCGCAAACGGCCGCCACCATGCGCACCAACGCCATGCTGCTGGGCGGCGGCCTGCTGGCGGGCATCGTGCTTTCGGTGTGGATGATACGCGGGCTGTTGCGACAATTGGGCGGAGAACCCGCTTACGCCGCCCACATCGTGCAGGAGGTCGCGCAGGGCAACCTGGCCGTGCAGATCAAGCTGCGCAAAGGGGACAAGCGCAGCCTGCTGGCGTCCATGAAGCAGATGGTGGACAAGCTGTCGAGCGTTGCTTCGGAAGTGAGCAACGGGGCGCTGGCTCTGGCGGCGGCCTCGGAGCAGGTAAGCGCTACGGCGCAGTCCTTGTCGCAGGCGGCCAGCCA
>DASWTB010000070.1:0-5352 GCA_036402315.1 Pseudoduganella sp.
GTCGCTCACCGACAGCAAGTTGCGCTCGCCGGCGATCACCATGTCCTCGGCCGATTCGGCCATCGCCTCGCTGCCGGCCTCCACCGCCGCCTGCATCAGGCGCCCCATGTCGTCGCGCAGCTGGCGCAGCTCGTGCTGCAGGCGCCCGCGCACGTCTTCGAACGACAGCCCGGAATAATGCTGGTTGATGAAATTGGCCGACTGCTGCAACTGGGCTGGCGTGTAGTCGACGTCGGTCAGCAGGATGCGGTTTTGCACGTCGCCGCCCGGCAACACGATTACCAGCAGCACGCGCTTTTCGCCCAGGCGCAAGAATTCGATCTGCTGGAACACCGACTCGTGGCGCGGCGCCACCACCACCCCGGCAAACTGGGTCAGCGACGACAGCATCTGGGCCGCATTGGCAATCAGTTTTTGCGGCTGCGGCGAGGCCACCTGCAGGCCGGCCTGTACGGCGCGCTCGTCGATGTGCTGCACGGTCAGCAGGGTATCGACAAAGATGCGGTAGCCGCGCGGGGTCGGCACCCGCCCCGCCGAGGTATGCGGGCTGGCCACATAGCCCTGCTCTTCCAGGTCGGCCATGATGTTGCGGATGGTGGCCGGCGACAGCTCCAGCCCGGAAATCTTGGACAAGGCGCGCGAGCCCACCGGCTGGCCGTCGGCAATGTAGCGCTCGACCAGGGCTTTGAGCAGGGTTTGGGCACGGAGATCGAGATGCATAGGTCTATTCTGCCAACTGTTGTTCCAGCCACGCAAGCAATTCATCGAGCGTGGCGCAAATCGCGTCCGGCTGCGGCGCGCCCGCCGGCAGCACCGCGCCGCGCCGGTTCATCCACACCGCCCGCAAGCCGGCCGCCTGCGCCCCCGCCACATCGAGCGCCAGGTCGTCGCCGACATACACCGCCTCGTGCGGCGCCACGCCCAGCGCCTGGCAGGCGGCGCGGAAAATGTCCGGCGCCGGCTTGGCTGCGCCGAAATGGGCGGCTGCCAGCGATACCTCGAAATGGTGGGCGAGGCCGATCACTTCAAGGTCGGCATTGCCATTGGAAATCGTGCCCAGTTGCACATGCTGGCGCAGCTTGAGCAAGCCTGGCAGCACATCGTCGTAGGGCGTGACCGCATTGCGCGCGGCAAAGAAGTGCGCCATGGCGCCCTCCACCTGGAGCGCATCCTCGCCGGCCGCGGCAAAGGCCGCGTGCAGGCTGGCGCGCCGCAATTGGCCGAGGTCGATCAGCAGTTCCGGCTGGGCCGCCGCCAGGTCGGCGCGGTGCGCGCGCAAGGCATCGATCGACCACTGCGCCGCCACTTTCGGCGCATGGGCCGCCAGCCAGGCGTGCAGCGTGACTTCCGCCTCGGCAATCACGGGCGCGATCGGCCACAGGGTGTCGTCCAGGTCGAACAGGATGGCTTTGGGCTTCATGGGCGCATTGTACCGCGCCGCGGTTGCAAGCTGTTACAAGGGAAAAGCTAGCCAAAACGGCTAAAGAAGTAGCAAATGCACTAAAATAGGCGCCGATTTGACCGCGCGACGCGCGCAACCGACTGGAGAAAGTGGAATGAAGAGTAAGTATCTGTCTGCCGCCGCCGCGCTGCTGTGCGTCGCCGGACTGGCCGCCTGCGGCGGCAAGGGCAACGGCAGCTTGAACCTGGGCGTCCAGGTCATCGGCCTTGATCGCGGCGGCCTGGTGCTGCAGAACAATGGCGGCGACGACCTGGAAATCACCACCGCCGGCTCGGCCAATTATTTCTTCAAGACCTTGATGGCGCCGGACTCCCAGTTCAACGTCACGATCAAGACCACCCCGGCCAATGTGACCTGCAAAACGGGCAACAATACCGGCAAGATCAATTACTACACCTACCTGCAATCCTCGGTCACTTGCGCTGCCGACCCGTACACCCTGGGCGGCACCGTCACCAGCGTGGCCGCCGACGGCACTGCGGCGGAGCCGCTGAGCGCTGACGGCCTGGTACTGGCCAACGGCGCCCAAACCTTGGCCGTGGCCAGGGGCGCCAGCACCTGGCAGTTCGCGACCCCGATTGGCAACCAGAATGTCTATGGTGTGACCGTGCTGACGCAGCCAACCGGTCAGAAGTGCGAAGTGAGCAAGGGCACCGGCACCATGCCGGCACAGAACGTGGTCGATGTGGCCGTCACCTGCAAGAAAACCCAATAAGGACAACAGATGAAAGTACAAGTCATTGGCGCGGCCCTGCTGGCCGCCGCCCTGGCCGGTTGCGGCGGCAAGGCCGACTTCGTGATTGCCGGCAGCATCACCGGCCTGAGCAACCCGAATTTGGTGCTGGCGAATAATGGCGAAGAGCTCAAGGTCGCCAACGGCGCCACCAGTTTCAGCTTCCCCAACAGCATCAGCTACGGCACCGAATACAACGTCACCATCAAGACCCAGCCGGACCACATGACCTGCTCGGTGGTGGGCGGCCACGGCTCGGCCGGCCACACGACCACGATTGCCATCAGCATCATCTGCCAGCAGAACCAATACACCGTGGGCGGCACGGTGGCCAGCATTGCCAAAGACGGCAGCTCGGGTCCGCTGAGCGCCGACAACCTGGTCCTGGTCAACGGCAGCTCGAGCGGCCAGATTGCCATCGCCAAGGGCGCCACCAGCTTCGCCATCCCAGGCACCATTCCGGTGGGCACCGCTTACGGCCTGTCCGTGTTTACCCAGCCAGCCGGCCAGGAGTGCACGATCACGAACGGCAGCGGCGTGGTGGGCGACGCCAACCGCACGGACGTAGTGGTCAGCTGCAAAGTGTTATAAGCAGGAGGAATGACTGGAATTCCAAAAATAAATTGGAACAATATGCCGCGACGCAGCATAATTACCCCTGTCTCCTCCACTTCTTAACAGAAATGGATTCAGCCCGCTCCCTGAGCGGGTTTTTTTTTGCCTGGCGCCCGCCGCGCCCGCAGCGGGCCAGCCTTGATGGCCGCGCGGTTTGTAGGCTATAGTCGCCTACTGTTTCAAGAGCCAGAGCCGCATCGCCGGAAAAAATTATGACATCAGACGGCTACCAGGCCCAATCGGTAAAACTGTTGAATGCATCACAGAAGACCTACGCGGCGGCATTCTTCTTTCTTCCCCTGTCCAAGGCATTCCTGTTCATCCTGCTGGCGCTCGGCTTCCTGCTGTTTGCCGCGGGCGGCGGGTTCAACAAGGCGGTGCGCGACTGGCGCAGCCTGCCGTGGATCTGGCCGGCGCTGGTCCTGGCCGCCTTGCCTCTGGTATCGCTGCTGATTCACCCCGACAGCCAAAAACCGCTGACCAATATCGATTGGCTGATCGCCGCCATGACCTTCCTGGTGGCCAGCCAGGTGCGCATCCTGCCCTGGATCCGCGCGCTGCTGCTGGGCACTTTCGTCGGTTTCTGCTACGCGCAATTGCCCTACAAGGGCTGGTGGCCGCTCGACCCGCCGTCCCTGATCGCCAACTACATCCTCTATTCCCAGTTCCTGGCCATTGGCGTGGTGCTGCTCTCGATTCTGTATAAATATGAAACGAGCAAGGCCATCCGCGCCGTGTATGGCGTCGGCATGGCCTTGTTCTTCGCCGGCCTGGCCTCGGGCATGGGCCGCACCGGCATGTGGGTGGTGCTGGCCCTGCTGCCGTTCATCATCACCAACCTGTTCGCCAAGCAAAACCGGGCCAAGGCCGCCCTGCTCTGCATCATCGCGGCCATGGCACTGCTGATGGCCCCGACAGTGCAAAAAAGGATCAAGGACGCGGCCAGCGACATTCAGCTGCTGCAGCAGAATGTCACGCAAACCTCGCTCGGCTATCGCGCCGAGATGTGGAAGACTGCCTGGAGCGTGTTCCGTGCGCACCCGCTGGTGGGCGGTGGCCAGGCTGGATTCGAAGCCGCCTGGGCCAGCCAGCCCAGGGGGGAAGCGGCCAAGGCCTTCGTCGAACCGCATAACGCCTTCCTGTTCTACGCCTCATTCTACGGCGTGTTCGGGCTGCTCGCCCTGCTCTGGCTGTATGCCGCCGTGCTGGTCACCGGCTGGCGCCAGCGCCAGTGCTTCGAAGGCCGCATCGTGTTTGCGTTTGCCCTGATGCTGGTGCTGTGCAGCTTTACCAATACCGTGTTCATGGGTTCCGTCAGCCGCGCCTGGGTCATGCTGTTCCTCGGCTTGCAGGGCGCCCTGTTCTACAGCTCGCGCCAGCCAGCCACGACGCAGCAGGGAAAGGCAGTCAGCGCGTGAAGCACGAGTCGCCCCAGCTGCTGTTCATCTGCCCGACCGTGGCCGGCTACATCGGCGGCACGGAAACAGTGGTCAGCCAGTTCTGCCAGCGCATCAGGCACCAGGCACAGATCACGCTGCTCAGCGGCGAGCCCGGCCCGGGCCGCAAGCGCCTGGTCGCTATCGAAGGCGTCGAGCTGGTTACCCTGCCGTTCATTGCGCGCGATACGCGCCTGAACCACGTGCTCAGCAAGATCCTGATGACCAGCCCGTTCAAGATCGAGAGCTACAGCTTCTTCCGGGAAATCAAGCGCAGCGGCTTTGACTTGGCGCGCTACGATTACGTGGTGACCTTCTACGAAGCCGACGCCTACCTGCTGTCCAAGCGCTATCCCGCGTTGCGCGCGCGCTTCCGCCACTTCCTGCCCGGGGTCTCGCTACGCGGCTTCTTCCGCCAGGTGCCGGCCCGGGACGTGTTCTACCTGGGCTACCGGGCCGCCGCAAAAACCAAACGCAAATGGGGCCTCGAGATCGAGTCGCTGCCGCTGGGCGTCGATGCCGGCTTCTTCCCCGCCAGCCCGCCCGCCTATCCGGCCGGCAAGCGCCTGCTGTACATCGGCCGCCTCGACGGCAGCAAGAATGTGGACTGGCTGGCCGACTACTTCATGCAAAGCGGCCTGGCCCAGCAGGGCTACCACCTCGACATCGTCGGCGACGGCCCGCTGCAGGACAGCCTGCTGGCCAAATATGGCAATTCGCCAAGCATGACCTTCCACGGCAGGAAGCGGCAGGAAGAAGTAATCGGCATCCTGCGCCAGGCTTTCCTGCTGCTGCACCCGACCGACCATGAAAGCTTCGGCCTGACGATCCTCGAAGCGATGGCCGCCGGGATTCCGGTCGTGACGCACGGACTCGACAGCATCAAGATCTGGGCCAAGGACCACCCGCGCTACGCCGCCCACCTCGACGCGGCCGCCTGGACCCGGGAAATCCGCCAATTCGAGCAGCCCGCCTACTGGAGCGAAGTCAGCGCCGGCAGCCTCGCCCACGCCAAAACCTTCACCTGGGAAAGCGTAGCCGACCAGGTGCTGCAACGGATTACGAGATGAAAGTCGGGGTCAGCTCCCGAGATGAAAGTCGGGGTC
>DASWTB010000071.1:0-31271 GCA_036402315.1 Pseudoduganella sp.
CGCTTCCTGTTCGGCGCCGGCCAGCGGCGCATCTTCCGCCGCCGCGACATTGCGCAAGTGCGGGTGGTGGCCCAGCCCGGCGCCGCGCCGCGCGTGCTGGACGTGCACAACCTCTGCCTGCATTTCTTCTTCGACGTCGACATCGTGCTGCTGGTGATGGAAGTCGGCACGGCCGACTTGCCGCTCGCCGAGGCGCAGGACCTGCTGTACCGCTTCGGCCGCGCCTATCCTGCCGGCTGGGACGAGCATGGCAACGCGCTGCATTGCATGCATGGGGTGGAATGGCTCGATGCCGAAGGCTGCCTGCTGGCGCAGTCGGATGCGCAGGAGCGGCAGGCCTTCATTGAACAGGTGGTGCGGCACCAGGCGCCGCGCATCGCCTCGCACTGGCGTTTCCTGCTGGAGCCGATGGTGCCCGATGCGGCCGGCGCCACGGCCGCATTGCGCTACCGCCAGGTGGAGTATTACCGCATGCCGATGATGGCCTACCTCGCTATTGACCGCCCGAGCGAGCTCTCGCCAGCCGATTTCGCTGCCCTTGGCACCATGGCTGGCACTTCTTCCGCGCCAGCCGATGCCCAGCGCACACAGGCGGATGGTGTCGACCGCCGCTATTTTTACGACCGTTTCTGGTGCAATGGAGGCGCTGCGCCCTACACGCGATACATCTGCAGCGGCTACGCGCTGGTCGTGGTCGGCGACGCGGCTTCGCAATTCTTCTGCTGCAAGGAGCGCGGCGTGCTTTCGCAGTTTCGCCACCAGCATTTCTTGCTGTTCATGATCGCCCACCTGCAGAAGGCATCTCTTCTGATGTTCTCCGACCGCCTGGCGGAGGCGTTGACGCAGCTGCAGGTGACCGATGCCGACAGCGTGCGCTTGTTCAAGCGCCGCATTCGTTATGCCTTCGAGAGCTTCCTGCGATTTACGCATCGCTATTGGTTCACCGAAATCTCGGACCAGCAACAGATCCGCGCATTGTTCCGCATGTGCGGCCAGCACCTCGACATCGAGCGCGCCTATGCGGAGGTGAAAACCCGCGTGGCCGATATGAACGGCTACCTTGAAGCGGACAGCTTGCGGCGCCAGGCCAACACCGTCGTGCGCCTGACGGTGGTCACCATCTTCGGCATGATCGGTACCATCACTACCGGCTTCCTCGGCATGAACCTGCTGGCGGAAGCCGATGCGCCGATGTCGCGCCGCGTGTGGATCTTCGGGTCGGTATTCGTCATTACCACTGCCCTGACGGTGTACACGATGGCGAAATCGAAACGCCTGTCCGACTTCCTCGATGCGTTGTCGGATGAACGCCTCTCGATATGGACCAAGGTGAAGGCCTTGGCTTCCGTGTGGCGTTCCTAAATTGACAATATTTTACGGGCGCTGCAAGATCAGGTTTTCCATCGCCTGTGACGCCGACATGAAGCCAAACCGCATCGCCACCGCAGTAGCTCTTTGCTTTTCCGTGCAGGGATTCGCCTGCGCCACGAATGCGCCGATCACGCGTGTGACCCTGTATTCGGGAATCGCCACGGTGGAACGCCAGGCAGCGGTTTCTCAAGGAATGAAGGAACTTGAAATCACCGGCCTGCCGGCCAATTTCGATGCGCAGACATTGCGCATCCAGGCTTCGCCGGGTGTCCAGGTGGGACAGGTCGTGACGCGTGACGTGGGACAGGCGGAAGCTGTCAGTCCGCGCGAAGCGGAGCTGGAGGCAAAACTGCAGGCGTTGGAAGATAGCCGCGATTTGCTGAACGTGGAAATCGAATCCTCCATCCTGGTGAAGAATTACCTGTCCAAGCTGAATGGCGGTGAGAATGTCTCGGCCCCGGTTGACGGCAAGTCGCTTGCCGCTGCCGTCGATACCATCAAGCGCGGCGGCCGCGAGGCATTGGCACAGATCCAGCGCACCCAGGTTCAATTGCGCGAGGTCGAAAAGAAGATCAAGGCTGCGCAGCGTGAACTGGACAAGGCGCGCAGTGGCGCGCGCGACCAGCGCAGCATTACGGTTGCTGTCGCGGCACAGCAGGCCGGCAGGATCCAGCTTTCCTACCAGGTCAACCGGGCGGGCTGGAAGCCTGCTTACCGTGCATCGCTGAATTCCACCACCTCCACCATTGAGCTGGAGCGCATGGCGGTGGTGGCGCAGAAGTCCGGTGAGGACTGGAGCGGTGTCGAGATGCGCTTGTCCACCGGCCAGCCACGCCTGTCGCCACAAGCGCCCGAACCTATGCCGCAGCGTTTGACTTACTACCCACCGCGGCCGCCTCAGGAATCACGTATCGCGGAGGCGCCAGCCTATGCACCACCTCCGGCTGCCGCTCCCGTGGTCGTTACCGGATCTCGCATTGCGGCCGACAACTTTATTCCGCCAGTACTGGAGACGCAAGGAACCTTCGATACGGAGTTCTCCGTGCCCAATCGCGTCACCTTGGCTTCTGACGGCCGCGAAATTACCCTGGCCCTGTCGACCATTAAGGTTCCGGCCAAGCAGCGCGTGCGCGTGGTTCCCCGCCAGGAGAAATTCGCTGTGATCACCGCGGAAGCCGAGCGCCCATCTGGCGTGTGGTTGAACGGGAATGTTCAATTGTTCCGTGATGGCGGCTATGTCGGCGCCACGTACTGGAACACCCAGTCGTCGAACAAGCTGGCGCTGTCGTTCGGTCGCGATGAGCTGGTGCGCGTCACCGTGGATCGCGCCGACCAGCAGTCAGGCAGCCGCGGCTTCCTGTCGCAGCGTGGCGAGCAGCAGGTTGCCGATGTCTTCACGATCAGCAGCTTCCACAAGACGCCGGTCGATTTGCTGGTGCTGGAATCCACGCCGGTCAGTGCGTCGGAAGAGATCAAGGTGAAGCAGACCTTCTCGCCTCAGCCGGGCATTTCGGCATGGGAGCAGCGCCAGGGCGTGGTCGGTTGGGAAAAAACCATGGCGCCGAATGAGACCATGAAGATCAGCGTGGGCTACAACATCACCTATCCCAAAGAAGGTACAGTAGCCGGCATGCAAAACTTCTAAGGACAGATCCATGACTCTACCCGCCGTATTGCAGAATCTGACGCTTCCTGTCATTGCTTCGCCGATGTTCATCGCCAGCGGCCCCGCGCTGGTGGCAGCCCAGTGCAAGGCGGGCATTGTCGGTTCTTTCCCGGCGCTGAATGCGCGGCCGAAGGAATTGCTCGATACCTGGCTGACCGACCTGCAGAAGGAGCTCGCTGATTACCAGGCTCGGAATCCCGGCGTGCGGGTAGGCCCGATCGCAGTCAACCAGATCGTCCACCACTCCAACGAGCGACTGGAGCACGATGTGGAAGTGTGCGTGCGCCACAAGGTGCCGATCATCATTTCCTCATTGCGCGCGCCGCCTGTGGAAATGTTGGATGCTATCCACAGCTACGGCGGCATCGTGCTGCATGACGTGATCAATATCCGCCATGCGCAGAAGGCGCTGGAGTCGGGTGTCGATGGCCTGATCCTGGTCGCCAGTGGCGCGGGCGGACATGCCGGCACGCTGTCGCCATTTGCGCTGGTAGGCGAGGTGCGGCGCTTCTTCGATGGACCGCTGGCGCTGTCTGGCTCGATTGCGACCGGCGACGCGGTGCTGGCTGCGCAGGCGATGGGGGCCGACTTTGCCTACATCGGCTCGCGCTTCCTGGCCACGAAGGAATCCAACGTCACGGAAGACTACCGCGAGGCCATCATCGAATCGTCGGCGGCCGACGTGGTCTACACCAACCTGTTCACGGGCGTGCACGGCAACTACCTGAAAAAATCCATCGTGGCTGCCGGCCTCGATCCGGAGAACCTGCCGGAATCGGACAAGACGAAAATGAGCTTCAACAGCGGCACGGCCAAGGCCTGGCGCGATATCTGGGGCGCTGGACAAGGTGTCGGCTTGATGCACGACGTGCCGACCACCGCCGAATTGGTGGAACGACTGAAGACGGAATACAACGCTGCGCGCGCTCGCCTGCAGCTTCGCACGTAATAAATGCGCGCGTTTCGTAATGTTTTGTAAGCGCTCATTACGAGGCGTGAACGCAATCTCCGGGCTGCGGCCGGTGCTCTGTAAAGTTTTGTAAGCGCCGCAGCAGTCCTTCTGAAAAATCCTCATAAGAATCAACGGTTTGCGACGATCCATCGCATGGGAGGGCGTCGCTGGTGTCACATTTTTCACGGTGTTAGCATGAATTTACTGATCGACAACACCCCGTGGAGAAGCCGCCGTGCCAACCAGCCGTATCCTGCGAGCCGCACTAATCCTGGCACTGATTTGCAGCAGCGCCGCACGCGCCGGCACCCTGGTGCTGGAGAGCTGGCGGGTTGACGACAAGGTCCTGTGGGAAACCGTGCTGCTGCCTGCGTTCGAGCGCAAGCACCCGGGCATCTCGGTAAAGTTCTCGCCGACGGCCCCAACCGAATACGACACCAGCCTGGCCGCGCGCCTTGGCAACGGCACCGCTGGCGATATGCTGGCTTGCCGTCCCTTCGATACATCGCTGCTGTTGTACCGCCGCGGCTACCTGGAAAAGTTGAACGGCAAGGCCGGCATGGAGAACTTTGCGCCAGGTTCGCTGGTCGCATGGCAGACCGACGACGGCAAAGAGATCTTCTGCATGCCCGTCGCTTCGGTGATCCACGGCTTCCTGTACAACAAAAAGATCTTCCGTAAGCTTGGCTTGCAGCCGCCTGCCACCGAAGCCGAATTTTTTGGCGTGCTGGATGCGGTGCGCAAGAGCCAGTACGCGCCGCTGGCGCTGGGCACGGCCGATGAATGGTTGTCCAGCCAGACCGTGTTTACCAATATCGGCCCGAATTACTGGGGCGGGGAGCAGGGCAGGCGTGCGCTGATTGCCGGCAAGGCCAAGTTCACCGATGCCCCTTTTGTTGCCGCCTTCGAGTTCGAGGCGCGCCTTGCGGCGTACATGCCCAAGTCGGCCCCGGTGCAGACTTACCGCGATGCCCAGCTGCTGTTTGCGCAGGGAGGCGCGGCAATCTATCCGGCCGGTTCCTGGGATATCTCCTATTTCAACCAGTTCCCCGATCTCGAGCTCGGCGTGTTTGCACCACCAGTGCAGCAGGCGGGCGACCGCTGCCAGATTTCCGACCATATGGACATCGGCATCGGCATCAACCGCAAGTCGCGCAACAAGGCTGACGCCTACAAGTTCCTGGCCTGGCTCGGCTCCCAGGAGTTCGCAGACCTGTACACCAATCGCGTCATCGGCTTCTTCACCCTGTCGAACCACTTGATTGCCGTACGCGACCCGCTGGCCAAGCAGATGGCTGCCTGGCGTACGACATGTGATTCGAACTTCCGGCTCAATGCGCTGATCATGAACCGCGGCTTGCCCAATATGGAAAGCGAACTGTGGTCCGTGAACGCGCAAGTCTTGAACGGAAAGCTGGGCGCGCGCGAAGCGGCGGCGCGGATACAGAACGGTTTTGCCAAGTGGTATTTGCCACAGCAGGAATGATCACACTCCCCCAAGCAGTGTGTTGGCCCCGGCATGGGGAGTATGCCGGGGAATTTTTTGCAGCGCTTTAAAGACGATAAGGAAAAAGAAATGAACGGAGCACCGCTAGGAAGGAAGAAACTACCGCAGTTGATCGCGCTGATGTTTGGCACGCTGGCACTGCATAACGTGCAGGCACAGACTGCAGAGGGCAGCGAGGCGCTGCAGTCGGTGGAAGTGCGCGGCATTCGCGAAACGCTGAAGCGCAACCTGGCCGAGAAGCGCGATGCGCTGAATGTGGTGGATTCCGTCACGGCGGAGGACCTGGGCAAGTTCCCTGACAAGAACGTGGCCGATTCCCTGCAGCGCATTCCCGGCATTTCGGTCGACCGCACCTGGGGCGAAGGCCGCGACATCTTCGTGCGCGGAACCGACAAGAACCTGAACATGACGCAGTTGAACGGCCAGTCGGTCGCCTCCGCTTACTGGTGGAAGAATGATGCGCAAAGCCGCGGCTTCAACTACGACATCCTGCCGTCCGAACTGGTTGGCAGTCTCGATGTTTTCAAGAGCCCTTCGGCCGACCTGGACGAAGGCAGCATCGGCGGCCTGGTGATCGTCCGCACCCGCAAGCCGCTGCAATTCAAGAAGCCTTTTACCGCGCAGGCCTCGGCGGAAGCAACCTACAGTGAGCTGCCAAAGAAAACCGACCCGCAGTTCTCCGGCCTGGTGAACTGGGTCAACGAGGCCAAGACCTTCGGCGTGCTGGTCGCCCTGAGCCGCCAGGAGCGCACCATGCGCCGCGACGGACTTGAAAACTTCACCGACGCGACCAAGTACAACATCATCGACCAGAATGGCGCCGTTACCCCGAACGCTTACGCTTCCTGGGGCGGCGGCACGCCTATCTTCCGCCAGGACCGCGAGCGCACCACCGGCAACATCACCCTGCAACTGCGCCCGACCCCGCAATCCGACATATCGCTGAATTACCTCAATTCCGATATGAAGATGGACAACAGCAACCAGAACTACCTGTGGCAGATCGGCGGCCTGGCCGATGCGAACAATAATATCCGTGTGGATAACCCGCGCTTTATCAACAACGCGGACGGCGGCAAGTCCGTCGTGGGCGGCATCGTGGGCCCAGTGAACGGCGTGTCATTCGAGCCGATTTACCGCGAAGCCTATGTGAAGTCGAAGGTGCTGGACCTGGAGGGCAGCTACGACGGCGATAACTGGAAGCTGCACGCGCAGGCGGGTACCACTTCCGGCTCTGGTGGCAGCAAGCATGACCGCAATTTCTGGTTCACCGGGAATACCCGCGCCACCATCAATATCGCACCGGATACTTACGAGGTGAAGTACCTCGACATGAGCCCCCTTGACCCGACCAAGCTGACGCTGCAAGGTGCACGCGACTGGATCCGCCGCATGGAGAGCAAGGAGAATTACGGCCAGGCCGACCTGACCTTCGACCTGGAAAATCCCTACATCAAGTCCGTCAAAGTCGGTTTGAAGTATCGTGACAACAAGGTACAGAACCGCCGCACCATCGGCACCGTAGGCCCTGGCAGCGTAGGCTGGATTCCTTACACGCTGGCCGATCTCTCCACCGGTCCGTCGCCGATGATCAGTCAGGAGGCCGCAACAGCGGGCTCCCTGACCCAGTTCGCCTGGGTGGATGATGCGCTGGCAGCCAGCAAGGGCTTCACCATGTACGACAAAGGGATGGTCTACAAGGAAGCCAAGGGCGAGTATTACCGCATCCAGGAAAAGATTTCTGCGGCCTATGTGCGCGCCGATTACGCTTTCGACAAATGGCGCGGCGACTTCGGCGTGCGCCTGGTGCGCACCAGGCAGACCTCGGATGCCTACCAGGACCTGGACGGCACTGGCAACTATGCGCTGGGTAGCGTAGGCCGCAGCTATACCGATGCGCTGCCGAACATCAACGTGGTGTATGACTTCCGCAAGGACCTGCTGTTGCGTGCAGCCGCCTCCCGGGTCATGGCCCGCAACACCTTCAGCGACCTGAGTGCCAGCACGGAGGTGAGCGGCACTACCAACGCCGCCACCGCCGGCAACCCGCTGCTCAAGCCTTACCACGCCAATCAGTTCGAGATCGGCGCGGAATGGTACTTTGCCGACGCTTCGCTGCTGTCGGCCACCGCCTTCGCCAAACGGCTCGATACCTTCATCTACACTTCGACGGCAATGGAGAACGTGGCAGGCGTGCAGCGCCCTGTGACCCGTCCGCATAACGCCGACAACGGCGCCAAGGTGAATGGCCTGGAAATCCAGTGGCAGCAAGCATTCGGCAGCAGCGGTTTCGGCACCGTGGTCAACTTCACCTACACCGACGCCAAGACCGGCGCGGTGGCGGGCGGCCGCAAGCTGAACGTGATCGGCAATTCGAAAAACCAGATGAACGCCAGTGTGTTTTACGAGAAGAACAGCTACAGCGTGCGCCTGTCGTACAACTACCGCTCGAAATCTTACGGTGGCCTGGACCAGGGCGGCCAGGACGTGACCAGCGCTTACGGCCAGTGGGACGCCACCGCCAACTGGGATATCACGCCGCAGCTGAGCATCTTCGCCAGCGCCGTCAATATCGGCAATGAGCTGATCCGCACCAACACTACCGACGGCTTGCCGGTTGGCGTGTACGAAAACGGTGCACGTTACAGCGTCGGCCTGCGCGGCAAGTTCTGATACGCCGCAGCGCCCCCTCCTGTTCGGGAGGGGGCTTCTTCATCTTCGCCTTTCGGATTCACATGCACAAAGAACAGACCCTCGAGATGGGCGGCGCCCAAGCCGTCCCTGGCGCCAGCAACGTGGCAGTTGCCATGACCTTCATCGGCCTGATGTTTTTCATCCTCGGCTGCGCTACATGGCTGAATGGATCGCTGATCCCCTTCCTCAAGATCGCCTGCAATCTCAATAACTTCCAGTCCCTTTGGGTCACCTTTGCCTTCTATATTGCCTACACCCTGATGGCACTGCCGTCGGCCGCTGTATTGCGCCATACCGGCTACCGGGCCGGCATGTCGATCGGATTGGCCGTGATGGCGTTCGGCGCGGTGCTGTTCATTCCCGCAGCGCGCGCTGCTTCGTACCCGCTTTTCCTGCTGGCGCTGTTTACGCTGGCCAGCGGCATGACCCTGATGCAGACTGCGATCAATCCCTACATCGTTTGTATCGGCGCGCGCGAGAGCGCGGCCACGCGCATCAGCATCATGGGGCTGTTCAACAAAACAGCAGGCGTGCTGGTTCCGCTGGCGTTCAGCGGCATGATGCTGTCCGACTTCGGCCAGTACTCGGATGCAACGCTGGCAGGCATGAGTGCAGCCGATGCCGCGCTGCTGCGCGGCCAGCTCGCGCAGCGCCTGGTGCTGCCGTATGGCCTGATGGCTGCAGGCTTGCTGGTGATGGCAGCTATCGTTCGCTTTGCGCCGCTGCGGGAGATCCCCGAACAGCACGCCAGCAGCGAAGCAGGCACCTCGCGCTGGGGCGTGCTGCAGTTCCCGCAACTGGTGCTGGGCGCGCTGGCGCTGTTCGTCTACGTTGGCGTGGAAGTGATCGCGGGCGATACCATCGGCCTTTACGGCCATAGCCTGCATGTGGAAAAGTTCGGCATCCTCACTTCCTACACCATGGGCTTCATGGTGGCGGGTTACATCGTCGGCATCGTGGCAATCCCGCGCTGGCTGTCGCAGAAACAGGCATTGTTGCTGTCCGCCGTGTGCGGGATCGTGTTCTCCCTGGGTGTGATCGAGGGTTCCGCGACCGGCAGTAGCCTGTCGCAAGCGATGCTGGGCGTGTTTGGAGTGCCGGCGGTACCGGATACCGTAATGTTCCTGGCCATGCTGGGTTTTGCCAACGCCCTGGTATGGCCGGCAATCTGGCCGCTGGCGCTGGAGGGCCTGGGGCGCTACACCGCCAGCGGCTCGGCCCTGCTGATCATGGGTATCGCCGGCGGGGCGCTGCTGCCGATGCTGTACGGTCACCTGTCCGACGTTTCCGGCTCGCAGGCTGCATACTGGCTGCTGTTGCCGTGCTACGCTCTGATCCTGTTCTATGCCGTAAAAGGACACAAAATGACTTCCTGGAGATAGAATTGCCTGATCGTTATCTGCTGGAGTAGTAGGTGCACAAGTCCCACCGGCGTTTGCAGATCGCGCCCCTGGCGCGCCTGCTCTCACTTCCCCTGATGCTGATGTCATTGCCCGCCCAGGCGGCAGCACCTTCCCTGCAGGTGCTGCATTGGTGGACTTCGGCCGGGGAGCGGCACGCAGCCAATGTGCTGGCTGCACGCCTGGCGGATGAAGGCATCACCTGGCAGGATGCGGCAATTCCCGGTGGGGCCGGACTTGGCGCCGGCAAGGTTTTGCGCAGCCGGGTCCTGGCGGGCAATGCACCGGATGCCACGCAGATCATCGGCGTTTCCATCGGCGAGTGGGCGGAACTTGGCCTGCTGCTGGAGTTGGATAGCGTGGCTACCGCCGGCAACTGGAACAAGGCGCTGTTTCCCACCGTGCGAGACCTGGTCCGGCATCGCGGCCATGTCGTCGCGGCGCCGCTCGGCATCCACCGCATCAATACCCTGTTCTACAACAGCAAGCTGTTTGACCGCCTCAACCTTTCGCCCCCAGGCACCTGGCCGGAGTTCGAAAAGACGGCGCGCCAGCTGCGCGCGGCAGGAGTCGCGCCGTTGGTACAGAGCAGCGAACCGTGGCAGGTAGCCACCTTGTTCGAAAACCTGCTGCTGGCCACCGGGGGCCCTGAGTACTATCGCGAACTGTTCGTACGTCAAAGCCCGCAAGCCGCCGCCGACCCGCGCCTGGCGCAAGCCTTGCAACGTCTGCGCACCATGAAAGGCTGGATGCTCAATCCGACCGACGAGCAGCCGTGGACGGACGCCGTCAAACGCTTCGCGCGCGGTGAGGCGGCGATGTTCGTGATGGGCGATTGGGCCAAGGCAGAATTGAATGAGCTGGGCCAGAACATCGACGTCGACTTTTCCTGTGTTCCGCTGCCTGGCACAGACAACTACCACCTGTACAGCGTGGACACGCTGGCCATGTTCGTCAACGATTACAGCCACCAGCTGGCGCAGGAAAAGCTGGCGAAGGCGGTCATGTCACCGCTCGCTCAGCAGCAGTATAGCGCCGCAAAGGGATCGGTGCCGGTGCGGCGCGATGCCAATCCCAACGCGATGGACAGCTGTGCGCGTTCCTCCTGGCGCGGTTTCGCGCGCGGCACGGCGGCGCAGGCTCCAAGCCTGGTGCACCGCATGGCCGCCGACGAGGAAAGCCGCGACGCCATCATCGCGGAGGTGCACCGTTACTACATGGATGACGGCGTGACAACCGCGGATACGCAGCGCCGCCTGGCCGGCCTCCTGCGCACCCTGAACCTCCGCTCACACAAACAGCAAGGAAGCCAACATGCCACGCAAGATACTGATCGTCGATGACGACCAAAAAACCCGGCTGCTGCTCAAGACCTACCTGGAGAAAAACCAGTATGAGGTGATCCTTGCCCATAACGGCGAAAGCTTCCTGGCCGAACTGCACGCGCACGCCGAACAGTTGTCGCTGGTGATCCTCGATGTGATGCTGCCTGATACCGACGGCTTCGCGCTGTGCCGCATCGTGCGTCAGCGGTCCAACCTGCCAATTATCATGCTGACTGCCAGCTCGGACGAAACGGACCGCGTGGTGGGACTCGAGCTGGGCGCTGATGACTACATCGCCAAGCCATACAGCCCGCGCGAACTGCTGGCGCGCATCAAGGCCATCCTGCGTCGCGCTGGCGCCGATCCCGCGCCGACGGTGCGTGCCTACCATTTCAACGGCTTCACGCTGGATCTGGCGGAGCGCACGGTGGTCGACAGCGAGGGCGTGCCGCTGGCGCTGACCGGGCTCGATTTCCAGCTGCTCAAATACTTCGTCGAACATCCCGGCACGATACTGGATCGCAGCGTGCTCTGCGAGGAGACGCGCGGCCGCGATTCCGGGCCGCTCGATCGCTCGCTGGACGTGCAGATCAGCCGCTTGCGGCTGCGCCTCAACGATGATGGCAAGCAGCCCATGCTGATCAAGACGGTGCGCGGCGCCGGCTACGTCTTCTCTGCCACGGTGGCTGTGACGCATGCGTAGGCTTTGGCCGCAATCGCTGCTGGCGCGCCTGTCGCTGGTGATGGTGGCGGGCTTGTTGCTGACGCAGGTGGCGGTGAGCGCGCTGTGGACCTTGCAGCTGCGCGACAAAACGCAGGCGGACGTGAAATCGGCCGCCCAATACCTCGGGCAGGGTGCTGCAAGTTCCATCCGCTTCTTCCGCAGCCTGCCGCCAAGCTACCGCAGCCTGCTGATCCAGCAATTCCGGGAGATGGGCGGTACGCGCTTCTACGTTGCGCTCAATCGTGGCGAGGTTGAGGTGCAGCGGATTGCGCCGAACGAACTGGCGCAAACAGCGCTCGGCGCCCTGGAGGCCACGTTGCGCAAGGATCTGGCTGCGGATAGCCGCTTGCGTCTCGACTTCGCCTGGCCCGACCAGCTGGCGGTATCGCCAGATGGCGTGCGCGTCGGCGAGCTGCCGGAAGCGTGGGTGCGCCACATCCTGCTGCTCAAGCCCGATCCTGCGCCAATCCTGGTGATTCAGACCGAACTTGAGCCGGGCAACTGGCTATACCTCGCCACACTGATGCCAAATCCGTATTTCCTGAACAGCAATGATCCGCTGTCGCCTGACAAGCTGGTAGTGCAGGGCGTGTCGCTGGCCGTGCTGTTGTTGCTCTCCTTCTTGGTGGTGCGTTCGATTACTCGCCCTCTGGCAGCACTGTCCGATGCGGCCGAAGCCTTCGGCAAGGATGAGCATGCACCAGCCTTGCCGGAGTCGGGCAGCCGCGAATTCGTCAACACGGCGCGCGCTTTCGGCGCCATGCGTGAACGCATCGCCAAGTACATCAAAGACCGCGAACGCCTGTTCATCTCCATCTCGCACGATCTGCGTACGCCGATCACGCGCCTGAAGCTGCGCGCCGAACTGCTCGACGACGATGCGCTGCGCGGCGAGTTCGAGGAAGACCTGGATGAACTGGACATGATGGTCAAGGGCGCGCTGCAATGTGTGAAAGACAGCGACATCCACGAAAATCCGACCGAAGTGAAGCTGGACCCGCTGATCCGCCGCCTGCTGCGCAGTGCGCAACTGGCGGGCCACAACGTGGCATACGATGAAAGCGGCATCGCCGTGCGCGGCAAGCCGCTAGCACTGAAGCGCGCTATCGGCAACCTGCTGGACAATGCCCTGTTCTACGGCGAACGCGCGCAAATCAGCGTGCGTTCAGTGGAGGGATGGACAGAAATTGCGGTGCGCGACCACGGTCCCGGCGTGCCGGAAGAGGCGATACCAAGCTTGCTGGAGCCCTATGTGCGCTTATCCCACGGCCGCGAACGCAATGACACGGGCATGGGACTTGGCCTTGG
Source organism: Pseudoduganella sp. (assembly GCA_036402315.1). Classification (GTDB taxonomy): domain Bacteria; phylum Pseudomonadota; class Gammaproteobacteria; order Burkholderiales; family Burkholderiaceae_D; genus Rugamonas. The sequence goes on from DASWTB010000071.1 coordinate 12,948, forward strand.
CATCGCCAAGGGCATCGTGGACAGCCACGGCGGTCAGCTGGTGCTGGCCAATCATCCCGAGGGCGGCCTGAATGCGGTGATCCGGCTCCCAGCCTGAGCTCAGCCTTTGCTCAGGTCTGCCGGATTGATCGCCCACAGGCCCGGCAGGTTGCGCCAATGGCCATACGCATCCATGCCAAATCCGACCACGAAGCGGTTCGGGATGGTCAGCCCCACCAGGTCGGCCTTAACAGGCTTGGTCTTGCCGATATCCTTGTCGCAGAAGACGGCGATGATGACTTCCTTGGCGCCCATCTCCAGCAGGCGCTCCTTGACGTGGGCCAGGGTCTCGCCTTCGTCGAGGATGTCATCCAGCACGATCACCGTGCGGCCCGAGACGGTCGGGCGCGGGACAACTTTCCACACCACTTTGCCGCCCTGGTCTTCATCGCCATAACGGCTGACGTGGATGTAGTCGAATTCGAGCGGGAAGGTCAGTTGCGGCAGGATGTTGCCGGTGAAGACAACAGCGCCACCCATCACGCCCAGCACCAGGGGGAACTCTTGTTTGGATGGATCGCCGAAGCGGTCGTTCAGTGAGTCGGCCATGCGGCTGACCGCCACCTGTACCGTATCCTTGTCGAAGAGCTCTTCTGCGTTCTGGAGCAGGGCGCGTGCGCGGGTGTGGTGAAAGTCTTGCATGATGTTTCTGAGGCAGGTCAAGAATGGCTCAATTATCCCGCCATTCCGCCGCCTGCCCTAGGAACAGTTGGATTTACGCCACAGGCCTCATCATCTCAACTGTAATCGCGCACATCGTCAATGATCTTGCCGTCATTTGGCAAACTGCCCCGTGGTGCAAAGCGTACTTCTCCGCGCAGTTTGGTGATGTCGCGGATGGTGGCGACAATTTCGGTGGCCTGCATCTGCAATGCCGGATCGTCGGTTTCGCAATGCAGCGTCATGATTTCGTCTGCGATCTTGCCGGAGACGACCAGGCGCGCCTTGCCCATGCCCGGATGGCGGCGCGCGATCTCGTGCACCTGCGACGGATGAACGAACATCGCGCGCACCTTGGTGGTCTGGTCGGCTCGGCCCAGCCAGCCCTTGATGCGGGTGTTGGTGCGGCCGCAGGCCGATGGTGCGGCGTCGATCAGCACCGCCGACAGGTCGCCGGTGGCAAAGCGGATCAGCGGGTAGTCGGGATTGAACAAGGTGACAACGACTTCGCCTACTTCGCCTGGCGCCACAGGCTCGCCTGAACCTGGGCGCACAATTTCCAGCAGCACGTCTTCATCCAGCACCATGCCGGGGTTGAGCTTGCCGTTGCTGCGCGTCTCATATGCGATGCTGCCGATGTCGGCGGAGGCATAAGTTGATATGACTTCCGGCACGCCATGCTCGGCAAACCACTGGCGAAGCGATTCCGGCAGCGCTTCGGCACCCATCATGGCGCGTTTTACGCTGCTGATGTCGGCGCGCATTTCGGCGGCCTTCTCAATGATGATCTTCAGGAAGGAGGGCGTGCCAATATAGGTGTCGGGACGCAGTTCCGCCATCGCCTGCACTTGCAATTCGGTCTGGCCGGCGCCGGCGGGGATCACCGTGCAGCCAATGCGCGCGGCGCCGCCTTCCACCATGAAGGCGGCGGGCGTGAAATGGTAGGAGAAGCAGTTCTGTACCAGGCAGCCGGGGCGCACGCCAGTGGCGAACATCGGGCGCGAGAAGCGCCACCAGTCGATCGAACGGCCTTCGGGGTCGAAGATGGGGCCGGGGGACATGAAGATGCGTCCCAGTTTGTCTGCCGGCGTGCTGTTCAAGCCTCCGAATGGGCGCGCCTGCGCCTGCAGCGCCTTCAGCTCGGACTTGCGCGTGACCGGCAGTTGCGCCAGCGCTTCGCGGCTGTTGATGCGCGAGGCATCGATGCCGGACAAGATGCGCGCCCAGCCAGGCGCCGACTGTGCTTGCGCTACCAGCAGCGGCAAGCGCTCCATCAATTCGCGTTCGCGCTCGGCGTGCGGGCGCGTCTCGAGGCTGTCCAGGGTTTCGGCCATCATGCCGCTCCTTCAATCTCGCGTTGCAGTTTCTTGGTCAGTTTCGCAAATACCAGCTCGTGCGAGCGCTTGAGCAGAGCCTTTGCTTCCGCATCCGGTAATTTGGCCAGGTCTTGCACCATTACCCATTTGGCGCGTGCCAGGTAGGGCGCGGGGATGATGCCTTCGCGGTCTGTCAGTTCCAGGAAGCGGTCGTCGTCCACCTTGAAACTGATCGACTTGTCCTTCTCCTTGGCATCCATTACAGCGAACATTTTTTCTCCGACCGAGAACACCAGGTTGCATTCCCATTTGATGTCTTCGGTGGTTCCAGGCAGGGTCCGGCAAAATGCTTTTGCTTTGTTCAGGTTCATTTTTAAGCTAGCCAGCGTTTGCGGCGTCGATAAAACTTCATGTCGCGGAAGCTCTTGCGGCCGGCGCCGGACATGCCGAGATAGAATTCTTTGACGTCTTCATTGTTGGCCAGCTCGCTTGCCTCGCCTTCCATGACTACCCGGCCGTTTTCGAGGATGTAACCAAAGTCCGCATAGCGCAGTGCCACATTGGTGTTCTGCTCCGCCAGCAGGAAGGACACGTTCTCCTTGGCATTCAGGTCTTTGACGATGCCAAAAATCTCTTCCACGATCTGCGGCGCGATGCCCATCGACGGCTCGTCCAGCAGAATCATGGAAGGCTTGGCCATCAGCGCGCGGCCAATGGCGCACATCTGCTGCTCGCCGCCGGAGGTATAGCCCGCCTGGCTGTTGCGGCGCTCGCGCAGGCGAGGGAAGTAGTGGTAGACCTTCTCCAGCGATTCCTTCATTTCTGCGCGCGATGCACTGCGCGTATAAGCCCCTGTCAGCAAATTCTCTTCGATGGTCAGGTGGCCGAAGCAGTGGCGGCCTTCCATCACCTGCGACAGCCCACGCTTGACCAGCTCATTGGGCGTGAGCTGGTCGATGCGTTCACCCTTGAATTGCACCTCGCCCTTGGTGACGTCGCCGCGCTCGCCGCGCAGCAGGGTCGAAATGGTCTTCAGCGTGGTGGACTTGCCGGCGCCGTTGGCGCCCAGCAGGGCAACGATCTTGCCCTGCGGGACCTGTAGCGACACGCCCTTCAGCACCAGGATCACGTGGTCGTAAATGACCTCGATGTTATTGACTGACAGGTAGCTCATTGGCTTCTCACTTCATGCATGCTGGAGTGATCTTTTTCTCGGCGGCGTATTTGCTGGACGATTCATCCACCAGCTTGCGCAGCAGGACTTTGTCGCCCACCACCCAGTTCGGCGTAACGGCCTTCCAGGCCTTGCCGTCCCATTGCTGGACTTTCACGGCGCCCGAGCCTTCATGGTCGTCGCAGGAAGTCTTCACCGTCGGGAACATATTGTGGACGCCCAGCACCTTCTGCCGCGCCTCGTCGATATTCAGGTTCTCCAGGCCCCAGCGCAGTTGTTCGCCGTTGACCGGCTTGCCCTTGCCGAACTTTTCCTGCGCGGTACGCATCGCCTCCACATACATTACGCCGGCGGTCAGGCCGCGCATGTGGTAGACGGAACCGATGCGCGACTGGTCGGCCAGGTTGCCTTTGCCGCCGGCGTAGACTTTCTTGCGCAGTTCATCCAGCAGCGGGTAATTGCCTGGCGTGTTGAAGGTCATCGAGGTGTAGCCCTTGGCGGCATCGCCCGATGGCACGGTGTCCTCCTCGGAGCCGGCCCACCACACGCCCAGCATCTTCTCGCGCGGGAAGCCGTTGCGCTGCGCGGTCTTGATCGCCACGGAGTTCATCACACCCCAGCCCCACAGGATCACGTAATCGGGCTTGGCCTGGCGGATCTGCAGCCATTGCGACTGCTGCTCGCTGCCGGGCGGCGCGACAGGAATCTTGATCAGTTCAAAGCCGAACTGTGAAGACATCGCTTCCAGCACCGGCAGCGGCTCCTTGCCGAAAGCCGAGTCGTGGTACAGGTGCACGATCTTCTTGCCTTTCAGCTTGTCCATGCCGCCGCTCTTGTCGCCCAGGTACTTGATCATGCCGGCCGCCTGGCTCCAGTAGTTGGTAATCAGGGGGAAGACATAGGGGAAGACCTTGCCGTTGGCTGCGTCCGAGCGGCCGTAGCCCAGGGTTGTCATCGGGATCTTGTCTTGCGGGATGCGGTCCAGGATGCCGTAAGCGATGCCGGTGGACAGCGGCTCGACGACAGTGGCGCCGCCGTTCTTGGTTTTCAGGCGCTCATAGCACTCAACGCCGCGCGACGGGTTGTATTCGGTCTCGCATTCTTCCCAGCTGATTTTCACGCCGTTGACGCCGCCGTTGGCATTGACCAGGTTGAAATAGTCAATGATGCCGCCATAAAAGCCGGAGCCGCCCGCCGCATAAGGACCGACGCGGTAGGAGGGCAGGGCGACGAACTGCTCGGCTGGTTGCGCCCATGCGCTGCTGGCGGCGATGCTGCTGGCCACGGCAATGCCAAGTACGAACGATTTCATGTGATGTCTCCAGTTTTATAGTTGCCGCTCAGTGCGGGAAAGGCCACAGGCGGAGTTTCTCTTTACCGATTTGCCACAAACGCGCCAGACCGTGGGGTTCCACGATCAGGAAGAAAATGATCAGGGCGCCGAATACCATCAGCTCCAGGTTCGAGGCCACGGTGGTTGGCAGGGACAGCCCGTGCGCCACGATGTTCAGGAAAACCGGCAGCAGCACGATGAAGGCGGAGCCGAGGAAAGAACCCAGCACCGAGCCCACGCCGCCGATGATGATCATGAACAGGATGCGGAAGGACAGGTCCAGATTGTAGGCTTCCGGCTCCACGGTGCCGAGGTAGGCGAAGGCGTACAGTGCGCCGGCAACGCCGCAGTAGAAGGAGCTGACCGCGAAGGCCAGCAGCTTAGTGCGCATCAGGCGGATGCCGATCACTTCCGCTGCCACGTCCATGTCGCGCACTGCCATCCAGGATCGGCCCACGTTGGAGCGGATCATGTTCTTCGCCAGCAGCGCCATGATTGCTACCACGGCCAGTACCAGCAGGTATTTGCGTTCCGGCGTATCGAAGGCGTAGCCGAAGATTTCCATTCTCTGCGCGGTGATCACGCCGGAGGAGCTGTAATTCGTCAGCCAGCCGATCTTGGTCAGGCACCACACCACGAAGAACTGCGTCGCCAGCGTGGAGGCCGCGAGGTAGAAGCCGCGGATGCGCAGCGAAGGCAGGCCAAAGGCGATGCCGACCATGGCCGCACACAGGCCGCCCAGCACGAAGGCCAGCAGCACCGGAATGCCGGGGATGCGCAACATGAAGTTATACGCCGAGAAGGCGCCGACTGCCATGAAGGCTGCGGTACCGAGCGAGAGCTGGCCGGCATAGCCGGTCAGGATGTTCAGCCCCAGCGCCGCCAGGGCAAAGATCAGGAAGGGAATGAAGATGGCCGACAGCATGTAAGGCGACGACACCAGCGGCAGCACCAGCAGCGCCACGGCCAGCGTCGTGAACAGCGCGATGCGATCCTGGCGGATTGGCAGGATCTGGCCGTCCGCTTCGTAGCTGGTCTTGAATTGTCCTGCTTCGCGGTAGAACATCGCTCAAATCCTCCGGATGATTTTTTCGCCGAACAGCCCTTCCGGGCGCACCAGCAGGAACAACAGGGCCAGCACATAAGGGAACCAGCCTTCAATGCCGCCGCCCACGTGAGGGCCGATATACACTTCGGCCAGCTTTTCCGAGGCGCCGATAATCAGGCCGCCAACGATCGCGCCGGGCACCGAAGTAAAGCCGCCCAGGATCAGCACCGGCAGCGCCTTCAGTGCGATGAAGGTCAGCGCGAATTGCACGCCATTGCGCGCGCCCCACAGCATGCCGGCCACCAGCGCCACCATGCCCGCCACTGCCCACAGGATGCCCCAGATGCGCTGCAGCGGGATGCCGACAGCTTGCGCGGCCTGGTGGTCGTCCGCCACTGCGCGCAGGGCGCGGCCGACTTTGGTCTTGGCGAACATCAGGGCCAGTGCAGCCACCATCACGCCGCAGATGGCTGCGGCAGTCAGGTCGAACTTGGAAACGATGATGTTGAACTTGTCCATCAGGAATTCGCTCGGCACGTCCTCGATGGGAATCTCCAGCTTGTGCACCTGCGAGCCCCAGATCAGCTGCGCCAGGCCCTCGATGAAGAACGCCAGGCCGATGGTGGCCATGAAGAGCGTGATCTCCGGCTGGTTGACCAGGGGCCGCAGCACTACGCGTTCGATGGCCAGGCCCAGGATGATCATCGCCAGTACAGTGGCCGGGATGGCCAGCCATAGCGACAGCCCGAATTTGTCCATGAAGCCGACGCAGGTCAGCGCAGCGAAGAACACCATCGCGCCCTGTGCGAAATTGAATACGCCGGAGGCCTTGTAGATCAGTACAAAGCCGATAGCAACGAGGGCGTACATCACGCCGGACAACAGGCCCCCGATCAGCACTTCGGCAAAGAAATTGATATCCATCAGTGGGCCACTCCGAGGTAAGCGTCGATCACATCCTGGTTGGTGCGGACTTCGTCCGGCGTGCCGTCGCCGATTTTCTTGCCGTAATCCAGCACCACTACGCGGTCGGAGATATCCATCACCACGCCCATATCGTGCTCGATCAGCACGATGGTGGTGCCGAATTGCTCATTCACGTCGAGGATGAAGCGGCACATGTCCTGCTTCTCTTCCACGTTCATGCCGGCCATGGGTTCGTCCAGCAGCAGGATTTGCGGCTCTGCCGCAAGTGCGCGCCCCAGCTCCACGCGCTTCTGCAAGCCGTAGGGCAGCCGGCCGACCGGCGTCTTGCGGATGTGCTGAATTTCGAGGAAGTCGATCACTTCCTCGCACTTGCGGCGGTGCTCGATCTCCTCGCTCCGCGCCGGTCCCCAGTACAGGGCCTGCAGCAGGAAGTTGGACTTCATCTTCAGGTTACGGCCCGTCATGATGTTGTCCAGTACCGTCATACCCTTGAACAGCGCGATATTCTGGAAAGTGCGCGCAATGCCCGACTTGGCGGCGGCGTAGCAATTCATGTTCTTGCGATGCTGGCCGCGGTAGATGATCTCGCCCTGCTGCGGGCGGTACACGCCGTTGATGACGTTCAGCATCGAGCTCTTGCCGGCGCCGTTGGGGCCGATGATGGCGCGGATTTCGTGCTCGCGCACGTCGAAGGAGATATTGGTCAGCGCTTTCACCCCGCCGAACGACAGCGAGATATTGCGCAGGTCCAGGATCACGTCGCCGATCTTGCGGCCAGCCGTGATGGCTTCCGGTTCGTTCATTTGCATGGTGGCTTCCCCGCTTATGCTGCCTGGAGGTCCATGATTCGCAGGTCCGCAGCCACCATACCGGTGCGCCCGTCCTCGAATTTGACCTGGGTTTCGATGTATTGCGAAGCCTTGCCGCCGTACAGTGCCTCGATCAGCACCGCATATTTCTCGGCGATGAACTTGCGGCGCACCTTGCGGGTGCGGGTCAGTTCATCATCGTCAGGGTCGAGCTCTTTGTGCAGCACCAAGAACCGGTGGACCTGGGTGTCCGCCATCAATGCCTCCTGTGCCAGGTCTGCATTCACCTTTTCCACGCACTCCTTGACCAGCGCGTAAGTCTGTTCGTGCGCGGCCAGGTCAGTGTAACCGGAGTAGGCGATACCGCGCCGCTCGGCCCAGTTGCCCACTGCTTCCATGTCGATGTTGATGAAGGCGGTCACCTTGTCGCGCTCGTGGCCGAACGCCACGGCTTCCTTGATGAAGGGGAAGAACTTCAGTTTGTTCTCGATGTAGTTCGGTGCGAAGATCGCGCCGTTGTTCATTTTGCCAACGTCGGCTGCCCGGTCGATGATGCGCAGGTGGCCGTCGTTGTCGAAGATGCCGGCGTCGCCGGTGTGGAAGTAGCCTTCGCCGTCGATGGCTTCTGCCGTTGCATCGGGGCGCTTGTAATAGCAGTGCATCAGTGTCGGCGACTTGACCAGCACTTCGCCATTTTGCGCCAGCTTCACTTCCACGCCGGGCGCCGGCTTGCCGACGGAATCAAACTTGATTTCGCCATCCGGCTGCAGGCAGATATAGGCGCAGGTTTCGGTCGAGCCGTAGAACTGCTTGAGGTTGACGCCAATCGAACGGTAGAAGCGGAACAGGTCCGGCCCGATCGCAGCGCCTGCCGTATAAGCGACACGGATGCGCGACATGCCCAGCACATTGCGCAGCGGCCCGTACACCAGCACATTGCCGATGGCGTAGCTGATACGGTCGCCCAGCGGCACCTGCTTGCCGTCCAGGATGTCGGAGCCGACGCGGCGCGCCACATCCATGAAGTGGTGGAACATCTTGCGCTTAATGGTGCCCGCATCTTCCATGCGGATCATCACTTGCGTCAGCATGTTCTCGAAAATGCGCGGCGGAGCGAAGTAGTAGGAAGGGCCGATTTCGCGCAGGTCGGTGGTGACGGTATCCGACGATTCCGGACAGTTGACGGTAAAGCCGGCAGTCAGCGCCTGCGCAAAGGAGAACAGGCAATCGCCCACCCACGCCATCGGCAGGTAGGACAGCACGTTCTCTTCATCGGTCAATTTGTCGAAGCCGATGCCGCCGATGGCCGCCGACAGCAAGGCTTTGTGGGTCTGGCACACGCCTTTCGGCTTGCCGGTCGTGCCCGAGGTGTAGAGGATGATCGCGTTATCGCTTTCCTTGCCCTCAGCGATCGATGCCTCGTAAAAGCCTGGGTGCGCCTTGTCGTACTCGCGCCCGAGTTCCTGCAGGCGCGCGTAGGACATCAACTGCTGGTGCGTGTAATTGCGCATGCCCCGCTCGTCTTCGTAAGCGATGTGCTTGATATTCGGGCACTGGTCGCACAGGTCGAGCAGCTTGTCGACCTGCTCCTGGTCTTCTACGATGGCGTACTGGATTTCGGCATTCTCCAGCACAAAGGCCATGTCAGCCGCCGGCGCATCCTGATACATCGGCACCGGCACGCCACCCAGACACTGCGCCGCCAGCATCGACCAGTACAGGCGCGGACGATTGTCGCCAATGATGGCCAGGTTCATGCCGCGCTGGAAGCCGATTGCGGCCAGGCCGCACGCCAGCGCGCGCACTTCGGCATTCACTTGCTGCCAGTCCCAGGTCTGCCAGATGCCCAGGTCCTTTTCGCGGAACGCAGGCTTATGCGGCCGCTCCTTGCCATGCTGAAGCAGCCTGCGCGGGAAGGTCGTCAGATTATCCTGCACGGTGTCTCCTTGGGTTTTTAGATGCGCTTTTTTAGATGTGATGCGCTTTTTGTGTGATGATATTAGCGTGAGCTATGTCGCAAAGTTGTCATTTCAAAGACAATTCGACGACTTTTGATGGTGCGACGCAACAACAATGAAAACTGAACCCAGCCTGATCGAAGCCATACGCAGTTCCACCTGGGCGCCCGTGCTCACAGAGGAGCAACTGGCGCGCGTAGAGGCCACCTGCTATGAGGAGTTTATCCCCAAGGGCGGCTTCGTTTGCCATAAAGGCGAGATTGTCGATAATTGGATCGGCATTATTTCGGGCATGGTGAAAATGAATAATTTTTCGCCGAACGGAAAAAGCGTCACATTTACTGGGGTGCCGCCCGGCGGCTGGTTCGGCGAAGGTTCATTACTCAAAGATGAACGCCGCCGATATGACGCCATGACCCTGCGGGACAGCCGCATTGCACGCATGCCCGCGACCACCTTCCATTACCTGCTCGAGAATAGCCTACCCTTCACCCGGTTCCTCTTGATGCAGCTCAACGAACGTTTGGGTCAGTTCATCGGCATGGTGGAAAACGAACGCTTGCTGGACCCGGACACACGCGTTGCACGCTGCCTTGCGTCACTATTCAATTCCCACCTTTATCCAGGCATCGAACGGCTGGTGCAGATTTCGCAGGAAGAGGTCGGCCTGCTGTCGGGCTCCTCGCGCCAGCGCGCCAACCAGGCCCTGCAAGTGCTCGAGAAACAGGGCCTGTTGCGCGTGGACTACGGCGGCATCCGCATCCTCGACCTGGACGGACTGCGCCGCTTCGAAGCCTGAAGTTTTGTGCGGCACGCGCAGGCACTGATGAGTATAATCAGTTTGCATATTTACAACTTCAGTGGAGTTTGCCATGCGTTCACTGCCTGCCCTCTTCCTGTTTGTGATGTCCCTGTGCGTCTCGGCTTCGGCGCAGTCTGCAAAGCAATACGAGTTCTATGTGGTGGGCGATCCGGCCAATGTCACGCGACCGCAACCGGCCCAGCCTTCGCTGGTACTTATGGGCGGTGGAACGGATGTGGACGATGCATTCCGGTGGATGATCCAGAAGGCAGGCGGCGGCAATTTCGTGGTGATTCGCGCCACGGGCACGGATGCCTATAACCCCTACATTTATGCGTTCGGCAATGGCGTAACCTCAGTTGAAACCCTGATCATCCCCAACCGTACAGCAGCCAACGACCCTTTCGTGCTGGAGCGTGTGCGCAACGCTGAGGCGCTTTGGATAGCCGGCGGCGACCAGGCCAATTACTGGCAAAACTGGAAAGACACTCCACTGCAAGCTGCGATTCAGGGCTTGGCCAACAAGAACATTCCAATTGGCGGCACCAGTGCCGGCCTGGCTGTGCTGAGCCAGTATGTGTTCAATGCCTTGAACGGCTCCATCACCTCGCCACAGGCGCTGGCGAATCCCTACGACCGGTCGGTATCGCTCGGGCGAGACTTCCTGGCGCTGCCCGGCATGGGCAACATGATCTCCGATATGCACCTTGACTCGCGCGACCGCATGGGCCGCCTGGTAACCTTCATGGCGCGGATAGTGAACGATGGTTGGACGCCGATGACGCATGGCATTGGCGTCGATGTTGAGACAGCCCTGCTGGTGGAAAATGGCAATGCCACACGAGTGGGTAACGGTTCCGCTTATTTTCTCAATACCGTCGGGGTACCGGAAGTCTGCAAACCCAAGACTCCGCTCACCTATCGCAATATCGGCGTGCAGCGCCTGTCCGGCAGCGGCAGCTTCAGCCTGACAAACTGGGCAAGCTACAGCAACTCAACCGTGAATTACAACATCTCTGCCATTAAGGGCGTGCTAAGCTCGACTCAGCCAGGAGGTTCCATTTACTAAGTAACGCGTGTTCCCGAACAGACCAGGCCAGCCTGCCGCGACATGCTGGAGGCACCTGATCTGTATCGGAGGACATCATGAACTTTCCAATCAGAACTGCGCTGGCAGCCCTCATTGCGTTTGCCAGCGCACAAGCCTTTGCGCAAATCACCCTCTATCCCCGTGAAGGTTGGCGCGGCCGCCCGGTTAACATCAACCGATCCATCCGCGACCTGGGCGCTGCCGGGTTTGATAACCGCGCTTCGTCGGCGGTGGTTGAGCGCGGCCGCTGGGAAGCCTGCACGCTGCCCAATTTTGAAGGGGAATGCAGAATTCTTCGGCGCGGCAGTTATGATTCTCTGGAAGGCATGGGCCTGGACGACAATATCTCGTCGATCCGCGCCGTGCCGCCACGCCGGCGCGTCAATGAAATGGCCTACGCACCTGAGCCGGCGCCACAGCCAAGTTATGAATACCGCATGCGGCCGCGCGAGAGCGTGTATGAGGCGCCGATCACTTCCGCCCGCGCCGTGGTCGGCCCGCCAGAACAGCGCTGCTGGGTTGAGCGGCAGCAGGTTGATGCCTCGGGAGGCAGCGGTACAGCCGGCGCCATCGCGGGTGCGCTGATCGGCGGCGTGCTCGGCCACCAGGTGGGTGGCGGTTCCGGCCGCGATTTAGCAACTGTCGGCGGCGCGATAGCCGGCGCAGCTGTCGGTTCCAACGTCGGCCGCAACGCGGGCAACCAGTACGCCCAAAATGTCCAGCGTTGCGAGCAGATCCCCAGCCGTACGCCGCAATACTGGGACGTGACCTACGAGTTCCGCGGTATTGAGCACCGCGCACAGCTCTCGACGGAACCTGGCCGCACCATCACGGTCAATCGCGATGGCGTGCCGCGCATGTGATGGGATCAGCCCTGTTCGGCCAGGACGGCGTGGAATAGCTGGTTCAGTTGAGCATTGACATCGCCGCGTTGGAAATGGAGAATGTCCGGACTTTCGAGTCGGGCGAGTTCAGACTCGATAAACAGGTTCAGGCAAGGGACCGGTTCTGACAGTCCCGTTTCCGGCGTAGCCTTCTTCTTTTCAAGCAGTACTTCGATAGCGCCCAAAAGCTCCTCTTCGCCAGCCAACAGGTGCAGCAGTTTGTCGAACTCAATCGGAGCTGGAGTGTTATAACGCTCCAGCCAACGTACGCAAAGCAGCGGACGTAAGGCATAGAAATACTTCTTCAACCGCACCGCGTCGCCTTGCAGATGGTCGCGATAGGTGGTCTTGGCCATGTTGCGGTAATGGTAAATCCCGCTATCGAGCGAATAGACACTTGGTAGGAGCGCACTTGCGCCACCTGCGAAGCAGCCGTGCGAGCGGTAAAGGATCGGTGACTGAAGCCATTCGACGAAAGCCGGGTTCGATTTGCGGAACAGACGCAACGCCTTGCGGATATCCCAGCCGTTGATGTCGATCTCATCGACAATCTTGTACTCGATGACGTCGCGTTTCTCTTCCAGGTCGACCGCGACATACCAGTCACGCGGGTGGGCGTAAATGAAGCGCACATCGTAATCGCTGTTGGGCGAGGCAAAGCCCCAGGCACGGCTGCCGGACTCCACCGCCAGCAAGACACGCACATTATGTTCGGCTTCCGCAGCCGCGAGCCGGCGCATGATATCTGCCCGGACGTCGTCTGGAATCAAATTTTTCTCCTCAAAGGTTAGGGCCCGTACATTGCGGCCCGGTGCGCTGGTTTAGCCTATCCGACCAGCGGAGAGAACATGGAAAAGCGTACCAAATGGTTGTTGGCCGGCGCCGGGCTCGCGGCCGCCTATGCCCTGGTGCAGTTCAAGTCGGCGCAAGCGGAGCGGCAACTGCCGCCCAGCGGCCGCTTCGTCGAAGTCGACGGCGCTTGGCTGCATTATATCGACCGCGGCAGCGGGCCGGTGGTGGTGCTCTTGCATGGCAACGCCGGATTGGCGCAGGATTTCGAGCTGGCCGGCCTGATCGACAGGCTGGCGGCCAGTTATCGCGTGATCGCTTTCGACCGTCCCGGATTCGGCTACAGCACGCGCCCGCGCAGCCGCTTCTGGACCGTCGATCACCAGGCGCAGTTGCTGCTCCGCGCCCTGCACAAGCTTGAAGTGGCGCAGGGCCTGGTGTTCGCCCATTCCTGGGGCACGCTGGTAGCCATGGCCATGGCTGCGCTGGACCCCGGTGTCATACGTGGCCTGGTGCTGGCATCGGGCTACTATTATCCGAGCTTCAGGCTGGACGCCGCCTTGCAAACAGGACCGGCGATTCCCGTGCTGGGCGACGCCATGCGTTTCACCGTATCACCCTTGCTATCGTGGTTGCTATGGCCATTGCAGGTATGGCGGCTGTTCAGCCCTACACCGGTCCCGGAGCGGTTCCGCCGGCTGCCGAAATGGCTGCCGCTTCGACCCCTGCAACTGCGCGCCTCCGCGGCCGAAGCAGGGATGATGGTGCCTGCCGTGGCGCTGATGAAGGACGGCTATGCGGGCCTGGTGCTGCCGGTAGTGCTGTTGGCGGGCAAGGACGACAGGATGGCCGACGCGGACTATCACTCCGGCCGGCTGCATCGCGAACTGCTGCAGTCGGAGTTGCAGATCCTGGAGGGCGGCCATATGCTGCATTACTACGCCCACGACGAAATTGTGGCCGCCTTGCACAAGGTTGCCGCGCATCGTCCAGGCCTGGATTTTCCGCGCCCCCCGCGGGGCGATATGTGCCAGTTCTAATCGCGGTATGATTGCGCCATGAAAGAATCGATTCGCAATAGGCTCGAGGCCATGCGTGCGGCCATGCGCCGCCACGAGGTGGATGCCTGCATGGTGCCATCCGCCGACCCGCACTTGTCCGAATACCTGCCGCCGCGCTGGCAGGGGCGCGAGTGGCTGTCCGGGTTCACCGGCTCCGTCGGCACCTTCATCATCACCCAGGATTTCGCGGGCGTCTGGACTGACGGCCGTTATTGGACGCAGGCGGAAGCGGAGCTGGCAGACACCGGTGTCAAGCTGATGAAAATCTCGTCAGGCGCCAGCGTGCAGTACGTGGACTGGCTGGCCGAGACCCTGCAGCCCGGCCAGGTGCTGGCGGTGGATGGTGCGGTGCTGGGCCTCTCGATCGCCCGCTTGCTGCAGGCGCGCGGCATCGCCATGCGCACTGACCTCGACCTGCTGGACGAGGTGTGGACTGACCGCCCGGCTTTGCCGGATGCACCGGTCTACGAACACCAGCGCCCCTATGCCGACAAGTCCCGCGCGGCCAAGCTGGCGGCGCTGCGCGCGGAAATGGCGCGCCAGGGCGCGAGCCACCACATCATCTCGACGCTGGACGATATCGCCTACCTGTTCAACCTGCGCGGCTCGGACGTCAACTACAACCCGATCTTCCTGTCGCACGCCCTGGTCGACCAGGACCGCGCCATGCTGTTCGTCGGCGCCGGCAAGGTTGAGCCGGGCCTGGCCGGCCTGCTGGCGGCCGATAACGTCTTTGTCGAGCCGTACGAAGAAGCGGCGCAGGCGCTGGCCGCCATCCCGGCCGGCAGCACGCTGCTGCTCGACCCGCGCCGCATCACTTTCGGTACACGCCAGTCCGTGCCGGACAGCGCGAAGGTGATCGAGGCGGTCAACCCGACCACGTTCGCCAAATCCCGCAAGACCGTGCACGAAGCCGATCATGTGCGTGCGACGATGGAGCAGGATGGCGCCGCCCTGTGCGAATTCTTTAGCTGGCTGGAGCAAACCCTGGCCGATCCGAAGCGCGAACCGCTGACCGAGCATGCCATCGGCCAGCACCTGCTGGAGGCGCGCCGCCGCCGTCCGGACTTCGTGAGCCCGAGCTTCGGCACCATTGCAGGCTTCAATGCCAACGGCGCGATCATGCATTACCGCGCACCGGCCGAAGGCAGCGCCGTGGTGCAGGGCAATGGCTTGCTGCTGCTCGATTCCGGCGGCCAGTACACCGGCGGCACCACCGACATTACCCGCGTGGTGCCGGTCGGCGCCATCACCCAGGAGCATAAGCGCGACTTCACCCTGGTCCTGAAAGGCATGATGGCGCTGTCGGTCGCCCAGTTCCCGCGCGGCGTGAAATCGCCGATGCTGGATGCAATTGCCCGCGCGCCGCTGTGGGCAGCGGGCATCGACTTTGGCCATGGCACCGGCCATGGCGTCGGCTTCTTCCTCAACGTACACGAAGGCCCGCAGTCGATCTCGCCGTCGACGCCGCCGGATGCGCATACTGCGATGGAGCCGGGCATGATCACCTCCAACGAACCTGGCATCTATCGTCCGGGTAAATGGGGCATCCGCATCGAAAACCTGGTGCTGAACGTGCCGGCGGCGGAGTCGGAATTCGGCGAGTTCCTGCGCTTTGAAACCCTGACCCTGTGCCCGATCGATACGCGCTGCATCGACAAAACCCTGCTGCGCGAAGATGAAGTGCGCTGGCTGAACGAATACCACGCCACTGTGCGCCAGCGGCTGTCGCGGCATGTCAGCGGCGCGGCGCTGCGCTGGCTGGAAGAAAGGACGGAGGCAATATGAGCCGCTCCACCAAAGCATCCAATGCCCTGGCGCGCCTGAAAGAGCGTTCCGGCAACCAGGCCTATTCGATGACCATGACTGGCAGCGGCCACTTCTTCCTGACGGAAGGGCCGGGCCAGCCGCCACTTTGCCCGCCAATGGAACTGGACGATTTCGTGGCCTTCGTCAACGCGCAAGGGCCGCAAAAGGTAAAACGCGTCAGCAAACTCGATGTAGCTTTCGAAAAGCAGCTCGCAGCCAAGAAAACACCAAAACCATAAAGTGAGGCAGCTATGCCCAGCATAGATTTCCTGCGTGCTTACTGGTCGTCCGGAGAACTGGCGACCAACCTTGTGATCCTGATGAACTTGATCGGTGCGCTCCTGCTTGGCCTGCTGGTCGGCTATGAGCGCTCCTATCACGGGCGAGCGGCGGGCATGCGCACCTATGGGCTGGTTTGCATGGCGTCTGCGGCGCTGACCGTGGTGTGCGGCTATCCATCGCTGTGGTTCGGCGGTCATATGTCTGATCTGATTGGCACTGATCCGACGCGCGTCATCCAGGGCATTGTTACCGGCATCGGTTTCCTCGGCGCGGGCGTGATCATGCGCGAGGGTTTCAATATTTCCGGCCTGACCACGGCGGCCTCGATCTGGGCTTCGTCGGTGATTGGCGTGGCAGTGGGGCTGGGTTTCTATCTTGGCGCCATGGGGCTGGCTTTCCTGTGCGCGATGTCGATGATTTTCCTGTCCAAGGTGGAGGCCTGGCTGCCATCCCGCCATGCGATTGCGATTACCATGCGCTTCAAGCCGGGCTTCGAGCCGAAGGAAGACCAGTTGAAGGCCATGGCGCTGGAGCGCGGCTACCAGATCGCCGGCGGTTCGCTGACCATCGGCATGGACCAGGGCAAGCTGGAATGGCGCTTTGTCGCGCTGGCATTGAGCAAGCGCAGCGGCTCGCCGCTGTCGCGCATCGCGGAAGAGATGACCCATTACGAAGGCATCGACAGCTTCCAGGTCACCCACGCACGCAACTAGGAGGCAGGTTTGGTCATCCATTCACAAGACGTTCTCGATTTCTGGTTCCTGCCGATCGGCGCCAGGGGCCACAATATGCAGCGCCCCGAGTGGTGGCGCAAGGACGATGCATTCGACCGCGCGATTTTCCAGCAGTTCGGCGATGTGATCGAGCAAGGGCTGCTGGGCGGGCTACGGCAGTGGGACGATGAGGGCACCCAGGGCACGCTGGCGCGCATCATCGTGCTGGACCAGTTCACGCGCAATGTCTACCGCGGCACGCCCAAAGCTTTCGCAGGCGACGAGCTGGCGCTGGAGGCGGCCAAGGCGCTCGATGATTCGGGCGCCAACCAGACCTTGCCGCCTGCGCAGCGTGCGTTCTCCTACATGCCGCTTGAGCATTCGGAGAACCTGTCGATGCAGATGCGCTGCGTGGACCTGTTCGAGATGCTGGCGGCGGATGCGCCGGGTTATGCGGGAATGCTGGATTATGCGAAGAAGCATTACGAAGTAATTCGCCGCTTCGGGCGCTTCCCGCATCGCAATGCCATTCTCGGCCGCGAATCGACGCCGGAAGAGATCGAATTCCTCAAGCAACCAGGGTCCAGTTTCTGATGCGTGGATTGACTGTCATTGGCGGCGGCCATGTTGGCCGCGTCCTGGGCCGGCTGTTTGCCGCGATGGGCGCATTTGCGGTGCAGGATGTGCTGGCACGATCGGCCGACAGCGCGGCGCGGGCAGCGGCTTATATCGGCAGCGGTGCTGCAGCGGCGTCGTATGCGGCACTGCGTCCGGCCGAGGTGTACATGCTGACCGTGACCGACGACCAGATCGTACCGGCATGCGAAGCCCTTGCGGCTGCCGTGCCGCTGCGGGGCGCTGTCGTGTTCCATTGCAGCGGGGCGCTGGCATCCGACCGCCTGCAGGCGGCGCGTGAGGCGGGCGCTTACGTCGCCAGCGTGCATCCGATCCGCAGCTTTGCCGATGTCGACGCGGTGGCGGCGGGTTTTGCCGGTACTTTCTGCGGCGTGGAGGGCGACCAGCAAGCGCTCGACGTGCTGTTGCCGGCGCTGGCGGCAATCGGGGCCAGAGCCGTGCAAATCGACCCTGCCGCCAAGACCGTGTACCACGCTGCTGCGGTATTTGCGAGTAACTACCTGGTCACCGTCATTGATGCTGCCTTGCGAGCTTACCAGGCGGCGGGCATTCCAGAAGCCGTGGCGCGCGAGCTCGCGCGGCCGCTTGCGATAGAGTCTATGGAAAATGCGTTCCGCCTTGGAGCGGCGCCAGCGCTGACCGGGCCGGTTGTGCGCGGCGATATGGCAACAGTGTTGCGGCAGCAAGATGCCGTGATGGCATGGGATGCGGCAACCGGGCAGTTGTATCGCGCCCTGGTCCCGCCCACCATCGCGCTGGCGGAACGAAAACGGGCCGGCCAGCCGTGACGCAGCGCTTGCAAATCAGCAGTGCAAAAGTATAGTTGAAGAGCAGGTAATGCTTTTTGCACCAGCTTCTGTTGTGGGGGTGCAAAAAGATAGCCCCGGCGAGTGACAAAATTGGCCGTTAGCAATAAGCTAGTCCACTTAAGCCACACACAGTTCTAGGGGAACGCTATGTTATTTTTGAAATCCACGTCTGTCACCAAGGCGCC
>DASWTB010000072.1:0-51897 GCA_036402315.1 Pseudoduganella sp.
GCGACTAACGCGCTTGACGTCTGCCGACGTCAAGCAGGACTGACAAGGCCGGCGGCAGGATGATGGACTACAATCCGGTCTGTCCTGCCTGGGGGATTTTGACCTGGCCAAAGGTGGGGGAATTTAACCTGGCCAACGGGGCACCATTCTAACGATTCCTTGCAATTCTCAGCAGTGTTTTCTAACCGTTTAGCCTTTAGTATCGGGCGATACGCAATTGTTCAGGGCCGACTAACTCGGATTCCATTGAGATCTCGTCTTGATTCACGTTACTTCTCCAATTATTGGGGCCTGCTGTACCAAGGCGTCTTGGAAGATTAGCCGGGTGGATTGTTCTCGATCACAGGGTAATCGATGCTGTTGGATTGGGCAGCCGGCGGGTCGATCTCTAAACCACTGCCATTAACCAGTTCGAATTCTTCGATTGATAGTTCTTGGATTTCTTGCTTCATTCAATTTCCTTTGTAATTAGCACAAACCACTTGTGCAGGCCGTTCGAGTAAGGTATTTCCGAACTGCATTCGCGGCACATGTTGAAATGTCGCGCGAGCACTACCAAGCAAGGCAACCGTCGACGACAATGCCGAAATTGCTCATTATTAAGGCGGATTCCGGGGATCGTTGTCTACTTCTGGCCCGCCTGCAACTGAAATTGTTTCATCGCCGTTTAGCTCGATGATTTCAAGCTCGACCACTAACTCGATTTCCGCCTTGATTTGATCGTTATTCATGATGCGGTTCTCCATTCATTTGCCTCTGTGGCGCTATCAATCATGCACCCCAGTTTAGCCGGGAGGGTTGTTCACAACTGCAGGGTAGTCAACGCCTTCGGAGTTGGCGACCGGTGGATCGATTTCAAAACCACTTCCGTTAACTAGCGCGAGTTCTTCGGCTGCGAGATCTTGGATTACTTGGTTCATTTAATTCCTCTGGGGTAGTCATATGTATGTGGTCAAGCTGTCTTACAGTAAAGCGCTTTCGGGCTATCGGCCGATCAGCGGACCATCTTTCGAGTACTTGTCGCTAAGGAAGTTTGGCGTTAGATTCTTGATATACAGTTCAGGGCGGAATATTCTCGATCTCAGGATATTGCTCGTTTCTTTGAAGCACTGGTTCCGCCGCCGATCCAGCCAGTTGCATAATTTCTTCAATCGTAAGCTCGATAATTTCGTCATTCATGACAGATTCTCCCGATTTGAGTACTGGATCAAGAGTTAGCCTGGTGGATTGTTTACCGGTTCGTTAAAATCCAGGTAGCGACGCTCGCTTCGATTCCGGGTGGGTTATTCTCGCTCCCAGGCCCTCCTGCTACGAGTTCAACTTCGTCAAGTGTTAGCACTGTAATTTCTTTGTTCATATTCAGTCCGCTCTAAGCCAAGATTGGCTTGAGGTATTAGATTCCGCGTTTCACGAGACAGTAACTACTTTTTGGGCAGTAACATTTTTGCAACGCAAACAGATTATGCACGGAGATTGGCAAACGGCAAATTACCTTTTGACGGAACAACAAACCACTGCATAGGATATTTGCGTAATCGGGGTGACTTCGACTGCACCGAATGCGTGGCAGTGTTTTTAACGTACAGCCAATGTCATTTGATGGCACAAGATAATAATAAAATTGCAAAACGACAGCCCCTTCAAGAAACCACCTCTAAAAGGATCTAAGCATGAAACAAGACAATGAGAAACTGAGCGATGAGCATTATGTAGAAGTCGAAATTTTTGATATAAATGCCGACGAAGCGCTTTGCGTTGCAGGTGGCCCCGAGGTCGAAAACGAGCCAACTAGGTAATACGCGTCTGAACAACATAACTTCATTTTCTATCTACCAATTATTGATCACGATTTTCAAGAACTTTTTGAAGAAATCGTAAGATTGTCATTTCCCCTTGGCGCCTATTCATTTAAGAGAATTTGAAATGGTCAACGAAATCCGCGAACTTACAACTGAAGAAATTTTATTTCTGTCAGGTGCCGCAGCGATCGATCCACCTGCTGGAACGCAAACTGTCACTACCAATTACCCTGAAATTCTCAACGAACCGCCGTAATGAAGCCTGGCGCGAGTTCCGCCAGCAGGTGAATGGCATGGACTTGAGAGCGCACCACCAGACACTAGGCAGCGAGCATCGATTACCCGGTGATCGAGAACAACACACCAAGCTGATTGAATGCAACCCATCTTTTGCAAAACACCGCTTGCGTAAAGGAATAGCTGCGAGATTTTTAACTGCTATATAAATATGGAGAAAAATATGGAATTCAAAGATGAAGAGTTGGTCGAGTTGACTCTGTCGGAAATCGCCGCTGTGACCCACGCGGATCGTTGTCTAGTTCAGGTCCGCCAGCAACGCAGAGTGTCTCTTCATCAGTTAGTTCGAAGACTTCCATTTCGGAGATCTGAGTGCAGTTCAACTTCTCTTTTTCTTGATGCATGGTAAAACTCCTCTAAATACGAAGTGTTGTTAACCCCCATAGTATTTCAGGCAATGTGGAAAGGGGTATCTTCCACACTGCAATTTGAGCGGCCGTCAAACTCGTGGACTCGCGATTCATATCTCCTCTGTGCGTAAGAACTACGCGGGTGCGGTGGGCATTCATAGTTCGATTGAACGCGCGCCGTGCAGGTCCATTGCAACGATGAGAATCGCGATGACGAATGATGTCGCACCAAACTTCGTTCTAGCGTTTCGGATCGTTATCGACCTCCGGACCACCTGCAACGCAGAGTGCTTCGTCGTCGGTTAGTTCGAAGATTACAATTTCGGAGATTTGATCATATTTCAGATTGTCTTTTTCTTGATGCATGGCGCAGCTCCTCTAGATCGCGTTGTGTGTGGCCCCTAGGACGTTCGGCAGTGTGAAAGGGGGGCATCTATCACACCGTGCTATGACATTCCGCTGGTGCTTCGCTGCCAGCGGTGAGCAATATAAATTACCTTGGTGGTGGCTCGTTCCCCACCTCTGGGCCGCCTGCAACATGTGCGATCTCCTCGGGTCGCAGTTCGAAAACTTCCTCTGGTGTGCCGGCTTGGCGGTTGTCCGTTTCTTGATTCATATTTCCCTCCAGGTTAAAAACTATGCGACCGCGCTACGCAATTTGGTTTCGCTCGGATGTACTCCGTGCTGGTCCAATACAACGATGCGATTCGCCATGGCGATGGTGTCCGGGCGGTGCGCGACGATGATTCGTGTCAGGCCCATTTCCTGGACGGTTGTGTTGACGGT
Organism: Pseudoduganella sp.; assembly: GCA_036402315.1. GTDB lineage: Bacteria > Pseudomonadota > Gammaproteobacteria > Burkholderiales > Burkholderiaceae_D > Rugamonas. The sequence continues at coordinate 3,233 of DASWTB010000072.1, forward strand.
GCGTTCGTTACCCACATCTAGCTCACTGGTCGCTTCATCGAGAACCAGCAAGCGCGGCTGACGGTAAAGCGCACGTGCCAACAAAATCCTTTGCTGTTGGCCACCGCTGATGCCAATGCCGTTGGAACCGGTGATCGTGTAATAGGCCATTGGCATGGCTTCGATCTCTTTGTCGATGGCCGCGAGCGCTGCGGATTGTTTGATTCGTTCCATGTCAGCTTCATTGTCGAAGAAGCAGATGTTCTCTGCGATGGAGCCCGAGAACAAGCGGTCTTCCTGCATGACCGTGCCGATCATCTGCCGATAGTTCGCCAGGCCCATGCGCTTGATAGGCACGCCGTTTACAAGCACTTCGCCGGAACTGGGCTCCAACAATCCGAGCATGATTTTGACCAAGGTGGTCTTGCCGCAACCAGAGGGACCGGTAATTGCAATGCAATCGCCAGCGTCGATCGTCAGGTTTACGTTCTGGAACACAAACGGTTCCGTCGGCGCATAGCGGAAAGAGATATTGCGCAGCTCGATCGTTGGCGCCGCATCATTCGGCTTAAACTCTGTAAGAGGTGCCTCGCCCTCATCCTCGGCCGGGGTCAGCACGATATCGGCAATACGCTCTCCATGTAGCCCCAACATGCGGAAATCCATGAAGCGGTCGATCAACGCTGAAATCCTCGTGGAGAACTGGTCTTTGTAGGCGATGAATGCAAACAGCATACCGACCGAGAACGAATTGTCGATGACCGCACGCGCCGCCAGCCAAATCACGATCACGCGCTCAATCCCGAATAGAACAACTTGCGCAGATTCGTATGTCACACCGATGCGATTAATGCGAAGTTCTGCATTGAACTGCTCCGCAACGAGATTTGCCCAACCTGCGCGGCGCTGGTCGCCGGTACCAAACAAACGAACGCTCTGGATGCCGGACAAGGTCTCATAGAAGTGTGTCGTCTGCTTGGCGACGAAGACGATCTGTTCTGCGGCTGCGGAGCGCAACTGGTTGAACTGGCCCCAACGAAGGGCGGCATACAGCAGGACCGAAACGAATGCAATCGCGGCGAGCTGCCCGCTGTACATCACCATCATCAACAGCGTGCCCAGCACCATTACGCCATCAACGATGGCCTGGATGAAGGTGGAAGTCAGTGCGCGCTGAATGGTACTGATGGAGCCGAAGCTGGATGTGATACTTCCGATATGTCGCTTCTCGAAGTATTCAAGTGGCAGCTTGACCAGGTGGGCAAAGACGTTGCCGTACCATTGGAAATTCAGGTCAGTGCTAAGCGAAATCAGGAACCAGTTGCGGACGGCGCGAATCGTTCCCTGGATAAGTACCAGCAGGCCAAATCCCAGCGCCAGGGTAGTCAGCAAGTCCTTGTCCGCAGAGGGCAAGGCATGGTCAACGGTCCACTGGAGAAAAAAGGGAAGGGAAATGACTACGCACTCCAGCGCCAATGCCAGCAAAAGCACTTGCGTCAGGCCGCGCTTCAAGCCGGTAATCGTCCCCATCAAACCGCGAATGGTGAATTTGGTTCGGTGGTCCGATGGGGTGAAGTCGTTTGCGGGTTTGAGCTCCAGCGCTACGCCGGTAAAGTACTTGCCGAACTCCTCCATCGTCATCTCGCGGCGTCCCACCGCCGGGTCGTGGATGACGACTCCGCGTTGGGAAACCGAAGTAAGGACGACGAAGTGGTCCATATCCCAATGAATCACGCAGGGCAGGGACAGCTTGGATACAGCAGGCAAGTCCAGCTTCACTGCGCGCGGTTCGAGCTTCAGCGATTTTGCGATGCGAATCAAGCTGACCAGCGTTGCCCCTTTGCGGGAAATTGAGAACTGAAGACGCAGGTTAGCCAGGTCTGTGCGATAGCCAAGATAGTCGGCGACCATCGCGATGCTGCATAGCCCGCACTCGGTCGCTTCGTTTTGCAGATAGACCGGGACCTTGCGCTTGAGGCTGAGGGAGATCATGTGTGTGCTGAATTAGTTGCGAGCGGCCATGCCGAAGAGTGGTTCGAACATCCATTCGAAAATTGTTCGCTCTTCAAGCAGAACGTTTGCGGAGAGCTGCATCCCTGGTTTCAACTGGTAGCGCTTGTCGCGCAAGGTGACCTCCTGTTTTTCGAGCGAGACGCGAACGCGGAAGTAGCTGTCTGTGTTTGTCTGGATGCCGCCGGCCTGGGGGGCATCGGTTGCACTGATTGTGGTTTCCGAGATGTCGCGGACGGAGCCTTTAAACTGACCGAACTTCTGATATGGGAACGAGTCGTAGCGCACAATAACGCGCGTATTTTGCGTCACCATTCCGATGTTCCGGGACGGCATATAGAGCTCCGCTTCGAGCTTGCTGTCTTTCGGCAGGATGCTTGCAATGCGTTGGTTCGATACGACGGACTGGCCAGGCTCGACTAGCACAGCTGCCACGCGGCCATCCAGTTCGGCACGCACGATGATCTGGCGCTTTGCCTCGTTCTCCGCGAGTTGCTGCTTCAAGTCTTCAATCTCGCGCTGGATTGTCGAGACCTCACGATTCTTTTGGATGGCGCTGTCGGTTTGCGAAGACTGGAGCGAGGTCAATTCGCGCAGCATGCTCTGGCGCTGCACTTCGAGAGAAGACAGGCGGCCCTGCTGCTCGAGCAGGTCGGCCTCTTTATCGGCGGCGACGATCTTCGACATATTGCCGGTCTTGGCTAGTTCCGCGACACGAGCAGAAACGTCGCGCGCAATATTTACCTTGTCGCGCTGCAGGGCAAGCTCGTGTTCGAGCTGTTTCAGGCTTGCGTTGACGCTGGCGAGCTTATCGGCCAGCTCGCGCTGCTTGTTGGATCTCTGGCCACCAACCTGATCGAGCTCGCGTCGAAGCTTTTCGATACGAGCAACCAGGCTTTCTTTTACGGCTGCCTGCACGGCGCCATTCTCGGCGCTACGTTCGCTTGAGATCGTGAACAGCGGGTCGCCTATCTTTACCTCCTGGCCCTCAGCGACGTTGAGTCTTGCGATCGTGCCGGATTGGGGCGAAAGAATTCGATTGATGCCCTTATTCGGCACTACAATGCCGGTCACCGTTGCCTTGCGGGCGAAGCCGAAGAAGAGGGCGAAGACGATCAGGCTTGCGATGATCACGCAGAGAAAAATTGCGAGCGCCGTATTTGACCAGGTGCGGGTGAGCAGGATTGATCCGGGAAGCTTGCGAGACTTATTTGCGATGGCTTCTTCTCGGAATAGGGGACGATTCATGAGCTGCAGAGTTCTGCAAGGCGACTGAGACTTTTTGTCTCAGGGTGAGCCTATTGAATTGATGGGGGTAAAAATACCTGTACTAAGTGGGCTGACCCCATTTGCCGTACGTAGCGTAAAACGTAGATCCGCAATCTCCATTCCTTGAAAGCTTGGAAGATTGAATGGCGACCTGACTGCCTTGTTCTGAACCAGAGTCGCCATCTCGTCTGCTCAAATCTCGATTCAGCCATGACCCGGATCGTTGGCAACTTCTGGGCCGCCCGCCACGCTGTCCAGTTCATCGGGATTCAGCTCGAAAAGCTCACTGGAAAGTGTAGGGTCGAGATCAGTTATCTTTAAATGCATTATTGCCCTCGTATTAGGAAACTTATCTGCTCATTGACCAGGGTCATTAGCAACTTCTGGACCGCCGGCTACGTGCTCAAGCTCAAAAGGGCTCAAATCAAAAATCTCGGGAGTGATCTCGGACTGCTGTTCAGCAATGTTTAAAAACATCTTTCTTCCTTTGGGTTACAAGTTAAGTGGCAGTCGTGTGTAAGCGACCTGTCGTGATTAGCCAAGTCAGATTCAAAAGCTCAGTTTCAGTATCCGATTTTGCCAAACCGATTATGTTCCAGGAAATCGAAATTTTGCAATCTATTTTTTATCCGAGCTACAAATGAAAACGCCGCGGTAAACCGAATTGGCGGTAATCCAACGCGTCGCGGCCGCGATGCCCGCGACGTTCTTTGGATATTTACGGTGGCAGAGATTATCTTCAGCCAGGTGGGTTGTTGTCGACCTCGGGATAAAGCATCGCAGTTGGGGCCTGCATACCTGGAGGATTGTTATCGACTTCCGGGTACAAGACGACCTCGTCTGCGGGCTTTTTTAGCGCCAGGGTGTGGTCATGCTTATCCTTAAACACGAAACCAAGATTAAAGGTCTGACGAAGCGTGTTGATATCACTTAGGGTCATCTGCTTGCCGTTTTTGCTAATAGACGGCGCGCTGAGTTGCGATTGGTCTTCCGGAGTAATCGACACGGACCGGATCACAATATCGTCCGGTGTAGGCGCAACCAAGCGGAAATTGAGAATCGTATTCTCTTCAAATACTTGAATGACCTTGGGATCATAGCTCGCTTCATACGTACCGGATACGGTATCTTTCGTAACGGTGACCTTGACATGTATGACGCCTGGGTCGTTCTTGATCTGCTCTTTCATAGCTTCCCTTTCAGTAAATGGTGAGTGGAAATCATTTGTTGGTATCGGGCTTCTCGATAGCCCATTTCTTTAAGCTTGCCAATTTGAGAAAGCGCGGGGATAACGCGGCCAAGGCAAAGATTCGTCCTAACTTGCAGTGCAAGGAGCGAAAGTTCCGTTGCTGCACCAGGGGACTGATTGAGCAGTTCACTTGTCCGTTCGCATAGACGCTTCTCTGTTTCATTATCGTTTTGTTGTAGAGCTAGCTCCGCTCTGCTGATCATGCTCTCTGCGAAGAAGGCGAGCAGGACGCGATCATTTTTGGCTTTAGCGTACAGTTGTTCCAGTTTGGATAACGTGTGTTCCGAGTTTTGAAGGGCCTCTTTGCTGCGGCCGATAGATTGAAGAATGGCAGTACGGCCCAGTTCGAACTTCACTGTTTGATAGGCAAGGAACGTATTTTTCGGGTCCATTGCGCTCAACTCAGCAAGTTTCTCGATGACTTCTTGAAGGCGGGCCAATGTTTGAGCTGCGTTATCACGTGTCAATTGAACTTCAGCCAGCCGGCCTTGAGCCTGTAATAGCCGCGATTGCCAAATACGATTTGCCGGATCCTTTGAAAGAAGGTCATGCATTATCTGTTCTGCATTGAGTAATACGCGGACGGCTTCCCGTTTTTCTCCAAATGCGACATGTAATAGCCCCTGCCGCATCAACGACAATGCCAGTCGATCTGACCATTTCGCATCTTGTGTATATACGCGACGAAGTAAAGCATCTTCGTCCCGATATAGCTTCATGGCGGAAAGTGGATTCCCTGACTTGAGTGTGGCCTCTGCAAGCCAGGCAATGCTGTTCGCAAGGTCAGCCGTGATCTTGCTGTCATACGGCTTTTGCGCGAGCGCACGCTTTTTGAGCTCAAGCGCCTGTTCGAACTCACGGGACGCATTCGCGTAATTTCCGCGAGTTAGCGCTATGTTGCCGAGACTGTTGTGTGCATAAGATCGCTCAAGAAGCCCTTGAACCTCATCTGGCGTCACCTTTCCAAAGCGGTCACTGAATTGCCGATAGTTATTGAAGTAGTGCTCCGCCAAGTCCAGCTCATTTCTCGCTAAATGCATATTTCCGCTAGTAAACGAGTGGACGCCAGCTTCATGTAAAAACTCAGGATTCTGGGCCAGCGAAGGTGGCGCCTTTGAGATCAAGAGGCGCGCCGAGTCCAACACTTGTGCTGCCGTATCAGGCCGGCTTCTAGTGATGTTTACTTCTGCGATAATGCGCAGTGCCTTGAGTCGGCTCACTAGCGAACCGGAGCTTACGGAATTGCTCTCTGTTTTCCCGAGATAGGTCAGTGCCTTATTCCCGACATCATCGAGGATATCCATGCGACCGATAGGTCGCAGTTTTTCAACAAAGTCTCCGAGCATGAACGTCATGAGTCCCTCCGCCTCGCTGCGATTCTGTTCCGCTTCTCGCTGTGCGGAACGCGCACCGATTGCGAGGAAGGCAGTTAGGACGGCAAGGAACCCGATGAGTGTAGTAACCGCCAGTTTAATTCGATCGGCAATGCGAGCGCGAAGGATCGAGGCTCGTACGAAGTCTCGTTCGATTGGAGCGAGCGAAAAGTCTTTTTGTTCGAGCAGTTCGGCGGCTTGGCTCACTTGTATGCCGCGAGGTAATAACAAATCCCGGCTTCGCTCAGACTCGAACCAGCGCTTAGCTTGGTTGCTTATACGAGTGCGCAATTGAAGTGCTACGCGATGTCGCTCAATCCATTCGATAACCCTTGGCCATTGGCGTAACAATGCCTCATGCGCCACTCCGAAACTAGGCACGTCGCCAGCTAGTTCGCTGACAAAAAGGCGGGCCTCGACCATGACGCGCACTAACTCTTCTTCGCACTCATTGCGCAGTAGGGAAAGCGGTGCGCGGCGAGAAGTAATCGTCGACTGCTCTTCGCCAACAATGACAACGAGTGAAAGGACATGCGGCAGGGCGCCAATCTGAGCACTGCTGAGTTGAGAAACAACTTGTTCGGCACGCACACCGACAGCCCCTTCAATTCCACCCAATTGGCGGTAGATATCAAATCTGAGTCGCCCGTCTTCGCTACGCTGGCGATATAACTCATTCAGGGTGTACTGTAGCAGCGGCAGCATGTCGTGATTTCCACGGGCCGCATCACAGAGGACGTCATCTAGACTTGCTCCAGTCGTCTCCTCCTCCTCAAAAGTCAGACCCGCGGCGAAGGCGGGCTGGCGAACAATTTGGGCGATGTCAGCACCATCTGGCGGCAGAACGTCGAAATGACCGCCGCGCATTTTCAGTGACATTAAAACAGGCTGGGCCATCACTTCTGGATAGAAGTCGTTGCGGCACGCCATCAGCATAAGCAGGCAATTCGACTTTGCGAGGACTTCGATCACTTCCAGGAAGCGGCCGGCATCCACTGGTTGCGCGCGGAAGACGGCTTCGACGCGATCGACAAACACGGCGACTTGGGCGCGCGGGCAGGCGCGTTCACGCAATTCGGCGGCAACTGCGCCAGGATCGGTGGCGAGTCGCTGGCCGAGGCTGTCGGCGCTCGCGCCGGGGAAGAGCGGCTCGCCATCGATCTCGGCATCGATCAACGCGCCGGCCAATGCCTGGAACAGGGTGCCGCTGCCGAGGTCCGCGCAGTCGAGGTAGACGGTGCTGGACAGCCCGATCGGTTCGTCCGAGCGGATGGCGCCTGCCATTAATTGGGGCAGCAGGCCGGCACGGACCAGGGAAGTCTTCCCGGAGCCGGAAGGTCCGAGTACCAGCGCCATGGGGCAGCCATGTGCTGCCTGGGCCAGGACCAGCTCGCGCAGCTGGGCTGTGGCTTGCACGCGGCCAAAGAAGATCGCGGCGTGATTCTCCTGGAATGCTTCCAGGCCGCGGAACGGGGAACCGCCTTCCCAAGTCGTCGCGGGGGGCGCGGCAAAGGTCACGACCGGGGCGATCGCGCGGTAGCCGCGCTTGCGGATCGTCTCAATATAGCGCGGCTCGGTACTCGAATCGCCGAACGCGCGGCGCAGTTGTGTGATCGCCTTGTGGACCGGGTTGTCGCCCAGTTCGTTGCTTCCCCAGCAAGCCTGCAGGATCTCTTCCGCTGGAATTACCGCGCCTGGATGGCGGCAAAGATAGCGCAACACCGCCATCACACGCGGTTCGAGCTGCGTCTTCGCATCCCCATTGCTGACGAGATTGGCTTCTGGACTGACTAACCAGTCGCCGAACTGGAACTCCATGGCTTTTCCAACCTTCTTTTCTTCTGTCTCTTATAAATCAATGACTTAGAAATCTTCCGGAGCCTTTCTTCCGGTCCGGAAGGTTTTCTTCCGGCCTTCGGAAGGTTGCCGGAAGGCGGGGGAAGGCTTTTTTTCTTACAGTGCAGTCATTGCCAAACGGCCAAATCTTAACATTCTTAAAAGCAAAAATGGTCACAACTAAAGCAGTATTTTTTGAAATCGGCCCTGACACCACGGCTTCGGTGCAACAGCTCTCTGCCAGCTGGTTCACCTCTGGAAAGTTGCTGGAAAGTACGATTGACGCCATGCGCGCCGCCGGAGAGTTTCCTAACGACATACGTTACGGGAGCATGGAGGTGGGCAGCCTGGCCCTCGGCGGCGATGGCGAAGATAAGGCTGAGCTGCGTCCGGTTGAGATCCGTTATGACTCCGCGGCACCGGCTACTGCCCACCTGACATTGACCCTTGCGTCCGGGAATTTGCGCTTTTACAACGGTTACGGACGGCGCGACATCCTGCGCCAAGCGGTGGCCGGCTGGCGCCTGGAGTTCACGGCGGCAGTCAATGAATATGGCGGCCTCGTTCTGCAGGCGGCATTGTGTGACGTCGATAAATCCCATTTGCCCTGCGACAACGGTCCGCTGAAGGAGTTCTTTATCACTGCGGTTGGCAACTGGTTGCGCAGCCAGGCAGCTGCCGTGCTCAAAAAAACGGCAATGCAGCGCGCGGTGATCGAGCGTGAGAGCTTCCTGCGCCAGTACATCTACCCGATGGTGGTGGAGAAGCTGCAGCGCCGCCTGGATTCGCTGCCCGACTACGTGGCGTCGCGTGACGGCGTGTCCCAGGTCAACCCGCAAGACTGCCAGAACGAGAAATCCGGCGTCGATGCGACCCTGACCAACGGCGAGCGCGCACGCTTCATTCGCAACAGCAATGGCTGGATTTACCGCGATCACGTGCTGCTGAACTGGCAGGAAGCCAACCGCACCTTGCATGACCGCCAGTCGGAACAGGACCTGCAATGCATGGTGACCATGGGGCGCCAGGCCGGCCCGGACGGCGTGCTGCGCCCGACCCTCGACATCAGCAGCGTGCTGGGGCGCTACGAGTGGGACAGCGTGAAGCAGGAATTGCCGCTGTCGCGCCAACGCAGCTATATGGGCAAAGCCTGGGCGCGCGCCACGCTGCAATGGTCGTTGCGCCTGCAGTGGCAGGTCGAGAATGGCCGGGTGGGCGTGGCTGCACTGGCACGCAAGGGCATGCCGGCTACCGATGCCGGGACCACGGGTATTTACGTGGTGTCCGATCCGCTGCCGCACCTGCTGAATGTGCAGCGTATCAACCTGTGGTGGGAGGGCAATGCTGCCAGCCTGGCATCGGTTCAACAGGATATTGCCGGTTTCCTGGCAACGGCTACCGGTGACATGTTCGCCGCCGTTGCCGAGGGGCTGGCCCCAGGGCGCAAGCTGGGATGCCGTGACCTGCGCATCAATGAAGCTGGTGACATAGAAATCGAACTGGGGGAATGAAGCATGTCTGTTCTGATGACGTCTGTGCCGGTGGCGCAGGTACGGAAATGGGGTGGCGCCAGTGCGTCGGGCGCCTTGAGTTTTGCTGCTGCGCGCGTGGCGCGCATTGTGTTGCAACGCGAGCCGATGGCGAGCGAAGCGCTGTCGTGGACCACCCTGTATAGCTGCCAGGGCGATGCTGTACGCGGCCGCGCCGAACTGGCGCTTCATTTGCTGGCGCGTCCAGAGTTGGCGGAGCTGGATGCGAAAGAACGCCTGCTGCGTGCCTATAACGCGGTATTCGACCGCTACGATGCGTCGCAGCCGGCCGACATGGCCTATTGGCGCAGCCAGGTGACGGCCGGCCGCGAGCTGCCGTCGCTGGTGCGGCAGGAACTGGTGCCGCTGTACGAGTCGGGCTACCGTTCCAGCCCTTGCGCGGCGCCCGCCCTGGCGCGCTCGCCACTGTTCGTGGTGCGCGATGCTTCGGGCCTGCCGCTGGTGTTCACGCTCGGCGCCAACCGCTCGCTGTATATGTTCCGCCGCACGCCTTTCGGGCGCTGGTCGCAGACGGATTTGAGCGGCATGTTGCCTTTGAACCAGCCGGGCAAGGTACAAGCCCTCGACGTGCAACAGGCCCCGGATGGCACGATTGCGCTGGCGCTGGCCGTTGCGCCCTGGGCCAGCGGCGGGGGCCCGACTTTGCACGTGGCGGTCGGTATTCCGAACCACCTCGATGAAGCGGGCTGGGTGGAGACCATGCGTGGCATGGCTCCGCGCCATGTGCCGGAGCTGCAGGACGATGTAACGCGCCTCTCGTTCGGCTTGCTGCAGTCGGGCGCCGTGCCAATGGTGCTGGTCACGGCAGCGAACACCTGGTATTTCAATGCCGCGATGGATGGCCCGTTGACTGCGTGGGAAGAGCAGGCGGGCGCGGATCCAGTGGCCACGGCAATTGGCAGTTACCGCGTTCCGGGCGCGTGGCGCTTGAGCGAGTCGCCTAGCGGCCGCAAGCTGCGTTTCAACAGTTTTGCACGTGCCGCGGCGTGGGGCATCGCAATCGACTACCAGGGCTTGCCGCGTCGCGCGAACAGCCTGCACCTGGCTCCATCGAATGTGCCGAACGTCCCGGACGTGTTTGTGGCGGGCGAGAGCATTGTGGTGTATCGCGGCGGGCAATCGGTGCCGCAACCTGTGGCCAATATCGGCGGGGCCTGCGTGGTGTGGAGCGAAGCCACGCCAGCCGGCGAATACCTGGCTTATGGCGACGGCGCGGGTGGCCTCTGGCTGGTGTGCCGGAAGCAGGGCGGGCACTGGGGCATGCCGGTGCCGATTGCGACTACGCTGGTCATGGCGGCCTTGCTGTCGGCACCCAATCACGGCGGCGTGCACGCCATCGGGATTACGCCCGGCGGTGCGCTAGCTTGGTTGCGCTTTAATTCCGATGGCGCCCAGGTTGGGGCGGAGGAAATTACCCAGTCAGCTGTTTGGGATGACGAAGCGCAGGAAGTGCAGCGTGCGGCACGCGTGGTGCGCAGCGTCGCTTAAGGCTTGTCGCGTGCAAGCAGTGCGTCAGCGATACTGGCGACCCAGCAAGCGAGCAGGATCCAGCCTGCCGTGGAAGTGCCGGGCAGCATGCTGGCCTTTGTGAGGCGCTGGGCGATGAGGACCGGATCGGGAGGCAGGGCGCCGCTCAGGGCTTCATCCATCAGGACAGCAGTGGCCTTCCATAAGCCATACATCAGCCAGCCGAAGACTGCCAGCGCCGGCAGCATGAACACGAGGCCGCGCGCGGTGCGTTTCAATACCATCATTTGGCCAAGGCCGGGGAAGCCGAGGCCGGAGATCAGGGCTGCTTTGCTAGATTGCTTCATTCATTTTCCATTAAAAAACGCCGGCACGTCACGGTACCGGCGTTTTGCGTTTCAGGCAAGCGTTCGCTTGTGCGTAGTCGCTACTGGACTTCTCCGGTTCGATGCGCCTGGAGGAATGCCCGGCCTGACGGTGAAACCTGCACGCGAGCTTCCGTGCCAGCGCTATGAAGGCGCTCTAGAAACCCGCGCACATTTGCTTCTTCCCAAACCGGCAGCCTTGGGCACGACGTGCGCCAAACTTCGATGACCTCGGAATAAGGCCGGGGTTCGCGACCGAGCCACTCCAGCAGGTCGAGGATGAGTGGTTCTACTTGGTCTGACATGTGACCTCCTTTGAACTGCCGATGAGCATTGTACGTGTGCCGAAACGACGGCGCTCATCATGCCTGAACACAATAGGTGGATGTGCACAAGGATACCATTGACGTTGCAATAGAAGGCCACGACACGTCAGGCGTAGGCCACATTGTCGAAGGTCGAGGTGTTCAACGCCGAATTGTTGTGGGACAGGACGGCCAGGCCGCTGAACACCGTGGCCGGCATGGCAACGCTGATGCTGCCAATTAGTGTCCAGTTCACCCCGTCCGGCGAGATATAGCCGGTGAAGGTGTTGCCTGCCCGCGCCAGCCGCACCCAGTAGGGCGCCTTGATTCCCGCCACAATCCTGACATTGCTGGAGCTGGCGCCAGCGGCGCCACGGTACATCATCTGCACGCCATTGCCGGGGGAAACCGCCACCAGCACATGCTGCGCGTTGCTGTCCCGCGTGGCGCGCATCATCACGCCGGACTTGGCCCAGCTATTGGTGTTGGTCATGCTGGCCACGCGCGCCGTGATGCTGCCGTCACCACTGACGCCGGCGCAGGCGAAGTGGAAGGCGTCGGCCGTGGACCAGATATCCGCGCCGCTGCCCGCTACCGTGTACACGCCGTTGGCGCGGCTGGCGCTGCCCCTCAGCGCGACCGCGCCGATGTCGACGTCGAACATCGGCGACGGCAGCGGCGAAGTGCTTAGCGCCTGGATGTCGGCCGCGCTGGCGGCGCCGTTATAGATGCGGAAGTCGTCGATCATGCCGTTAAAGGTCGGATCACCGGCGAATTGCGAGCGGCCGATATAGTTTTGCGTGGTATGCCCAAGCTGGAATGGCGGCAGTCGGAAGTCGGTAGCGGTCGCAACGGCCTGCCCGTTCAGGTAGAGCGTGAGGTCGGTGCCTGACAGCGTAAGCGCGACGTGTACCCATTGCATGGCTGGCAGCGCGGTGGGCGCGTCGAGGCGCCATTCGCCGTCCCCGCCGTTGAGCGTAACCGTGAAGCCCATCGTGCCGCGCCCGGTTTGCGGCGACAGGAACATGTAATGCACGGTGTTGCTGCCGAAATCGAAAATCCGGCTCCAGGACTGGCCGCCTTTCCAGTAGACCCAGGCCGCGATCGTGAAGTCGCCGACCGTGTCGACGATATTGGCGGGCAGCGCGGCATACGCGCCGCTGCCGTTGAGCGCCAGGGCCGTGCCTTGGCCCGACACGCCCTGCGCCCATGCAGCGCCGCCGGCCAGTGTGGCGCTGTGGCCGTTGCCGCTACTGTCGGCGGCGCTGGTGCCTGCGCCTTCGTCGAACCCCAGGCGGGTGTGTAGCCAGGCGCCCCTGATGCCGCGCGCCTCGTTCGACACTGCCGTCTCGCCGGACGGCGTGCTGGCGGTGACGACGTAGTAATACGTGCCGTACGTGGGCGGCGTGTCTGTGTAGGTGAGCAGGTCGGTGATGCCGCTGGCGATCAGTGCGTATGGTCCGCCCGCGTTGGCGGCGCGCTTGACGGTGTAGCTGGTCGCGTACGCGCTGCCCCACCATGACAGCACCACCTGGCCGGCCGTGGTCACGGCGGTCAGGCCGCTGGGCGGCGCGCCGGCGGCGATCGGGTCGCGCGTAAACAGCAGGGTGCCGTAGCCCAGCTGGTCCCAGGTGCCGCCGCCTTCCGGATAGTGGCCACCGGTCTCCGGCGCCACCTTCTGCGCGAAGCGCTGCGTGTAGGGCGCCGCCAGCCCCTTGCGGTTGACGTAGTGGTTGTAGATCAGCGCCCATGCCGGCCGGGCGATACCTTGTCCGCCGGTGGCAAAGGTGGTGGCCAGGAAGCCCTGCAGCGCGTAGTTGGTGAATGGGACGGAATAATACGTGGTCCCGGACTGGATCAGGTTGCCCTTGGCGGTGTATTCGCAGGCCGCCAGTACTCGGTTGTTATCGTAGCCATACAGGTCGACACCCTGGTTCCAGGCCATTTCACAGAGGGTGGTCACCAGCGCGATGCTCAGCGTGTTGTGTCCCTGATCGCGGCCGGCCTCCTGGGTCTGGCCGAGATAGCCGGGATGGATGTAGTAGACCATCTGCGCGATGGCGCCGTTGCCCAGGCCCTCTTTGAAATAGGTCACCGCCTTGTCGAACTTGGCGCGGTCGTCGCACAGCACCCCGATCGCCATGGCGGCGGCAAGCGCGCACAGGCCCCAGCTGGAAAATATCCCCAGGTTGTCATTGAGGTTTTCGACCATGGGATAAAACGCGGTCAGCATCATCTGCTGGAACTTCGCGATGTCGGCCGCCGCCCAGCCGGAATAACCGCGCATGATCTCGGCGACATTGGCGAACTGATAGCCTTGCAAGCCGGCGGCCAGGAAGCCGTCATAGTGGCCGTCGGTGTAGTTGATGGCGGTGAGCGTGGAGCCCCAGGCGTTCAGGATCTTCACGGCGGTGTTGGCGGCGGTGGTGTTGCCTGTGATCTTCCACTGCAGCGCATTCAGGTAGGCAGCCATGATGTCCCATTGCAGCACCTGTACGTTGTCGCCATGAACGCCGTCATTGCGGTAAATCACGGGCCGTGGGTCCGGTTGCCAGGTGTTGCTGGCCAGATTGTTCTGCAGCATGAGGTTCCAGTCGTCGATCCATGGAGACACGCGCGCGCCCACCTTCTGGCTCATGCGGTTGAAGTCCGCCTGGGTGTGCAGCAGGCCGGGATGGACGAAAGAGGTGCCAATGGCGCCGGCCGTGCGCAGGGGAGCGCTAGGTGCGGACTCGGTGGCGCCGTCACCGCCGCCGCAACCCGCCAGGCTTAGCGGGCCAAGTGCGACGAAGCCGAGCGTGCTGGCGCAAAAGGTGCGGCGTTTGGGGGAGAATGGTTGGCTGGGGTTTGACATGGCTTGTCCGGTTTGAGTGGGGAGACCGGACAATTATGGCAGGCGATATTTCCGTGCGGAAACTGTGCGCGGGGTGTTGTGAAAAATCATTGGCGGCTTCGGCAAATATCATAAGCGCCAGGCGAGTGCAGGGCTCATCAGGGATTATGGGGAATATGCTTTGGCCCTGCTGCGTCGGCAGACCAGTGCCTGACCCTGCGGGTCAGGCACTGCCTTATCGGTTTCAGCTTGAATGATGCCTTCCCGAAGGTTGGCCACTCGGCGGCACCGAACCAGGCTGAGCTGGGACGAAACCGGAAAAGCAGTGCCTGACCCGCAGGGTCAGGCACTGGTCTGCGAACGCTGCAGGCCTTGTATTGGGTTGAGTCAAATAAAAACGCAGGCCAAGCCGTGGGGCTTGCCTGCGTTTCGGGATGGCGGTGCGCGCGGACGACGCCGCGCACTTCCGTTTACGCGTAATCGCTCACTGGAATGCAAGCGCAGAACAGGTTGCGGTCGCCGTACACGTTGTCGGCGCGGCCGACTGGCGGCCAGTACTTCTGCTTGCGCAGCGATGGCACTGGGTAGGCAGCTACTTCGCGGCTGTACTTGCGGTCCCACTTGTCGGCCAGCAGCACTTCGGCAGTGTGCGGAGCAAACTTCAGCGGGTTGTCCAGCTTGTCGAACTCGCCCGATTCTACCTTGGCGATTTCGGCGCGGATGGCGATCATGGCGTCGATGAAGCGGTCCAGTTCAACCTTCGATTCCGATTCGGTCGGCTCGATCATCAGCGTGCCTGGAACAGGGAAGCTCATGGTCGGCGCGTGGAAGCCGAAGTCCATCAGGCGCTTGGCTACGTCTTCGTTGCTGATGCCGGTGGCGTCGGTCAGTGGACGCAGGTCCAGGATGCACTCGTGCGCCACCAGGCCGTCGTGCCCCGAGTACAGCACCGGGAAGTGCGGCGCCAGGCGGCGTGCAACGTAGTTGGCGTTCAGGATCGCGGTTTCGGTTGCCGCGGTCAGGCCTTCACCGCCCATCATGGCGATGTACATCCAGGAGATCGGCAGGATCGATGCGGAGCCGAACGGTGCGGCCGAGATCGAGCCGATGCCGTCTTCGCTGCGCACGTAGCCGTTGGAACGCTGGTTCGGCAGGAACTTGGCCAGATGTGCGCCAACGCCGATCGGGCCGACGCCTGGGCCGCCACCGCCGTGCGGGATGCAGAAGGTCTTGTGCAGGTTCAGGTGCGATACGTCGCCGCCGAACGCGCCTGGGCCGGCCACGCCAACCAGTGCGTTCATGTTGGCGCCGTCCACGTACACCTGGCCGCCGTGCGAGTGGATGATTTCGCACAGTTCGGTGATGCCGTCTTCGAATACGCCGTGGGTCGATGGGTAGGTCACCATTACGCAGGCCAGGTTCTTGGAGTGCTGTTCAGCCTTGGCTTTCAGGTCGGCCAGGTCAACGTTGCCCTTGTCGTCGCAGGCGGTAACAACCACCTGCATGCCCACCATGGCGGCGGAAGCAGGGTTGGTGCCGTGTGCCGAGGATGGGATCAGGCAGATGTTGCGGTGGCCTTCGCCGCGCGACTCGTGGTACTTCTTGATCACCAGCAGGCCGGCGTATTCGCCTTGCGAACCGGCGTTAGGCTGCAGCGAGACAGCGGCGTAGCCGGTCACCGCGCACAGCATTTCTTCCAGCTGGGCGATCATTTCGCGGTAGCCGACGGTCTGGTCGTTTGGCGCGAATGGGTGGATCGAGGAGAACTCCGGCCAGGTCACAGGAATCATCTCGCTGGTGGCGTTCAGCTTCATGGTGCAGGAGCCCAGCGGGATCATGGTGCGGTCCAGCGCCAGGTCCTTGTCGGCCAGGGAGCGCAGGTAGCGCAGCATTTCGGTTTCGCTGTGGTAGCGGTTGAAGGTCGGGTGCTCCAGGTAAGCGGAGGTACGCACCAGCGCTTCAGGGAAGCTGGTACCGACCGAGGCTTCAACTGCGTCGAAGTCAGGGGCTGCCTTGCCGCCGCTGAATACGTTCCACAGTGCTGCCAGGGTGTCGCGGTCAGTGGTTTCGTCCAGCGACACGCCAACGTGCTTGGTGTCGATCTTGCGCAGGTTGATGCCGGCGGCAACAGCGGCCGCGTGCAGCGCGTCTGCCTTGTCGGTGGCGACGGTCAGGGTGTCGAAGAAGGACTCGTTGACCGAGTAGCCCAGGGACTTCAGGTTGACGGCCAGGATGCCGGTATAGCGGTGGGTGCGTTCGGCGATCTGCTTCAGGCCTTTTGGGCCGTGGTAGACAGCGTACATGGAGGCCATCACGGCCAGCAGCACCTGTGCGGTACAGATGTTGGAAGTCGCTTTTTCGCGGCGGATGTGCTGCTCGCGGGTCTGCAGGGCCAGACGGTAAGCCTTGTTGCCGTTCTGGTCTACGGTCACGCCCACCAGGCGGCCCGGCATGGAGCGCTTGTATTCGTCGCGGGTGGCCATGTAGCCGGCGTGCGGGCCGCCGAAGCCCAGCGGTACGCCGAAGCGCTGCGAGTTGCCAACTACCACGTCGGCGCCCCATTCGCCTGGAGGCGTCAGCATGGTCAAGGCCAGCAGGTCGGCGGCCACGATCACCATGGCGCCGGTGGACTTCACGGTTTCAACGGCGGCGCGGTAGTCGCGCACTACGCCGTTCACGCCAGGGTATTGCAGCAGCACGCCGAAGGCGTCGGTCACACCGGCCAGTTCGGACGGGTCGAAGGTCTTGACGGTGATGCCCAGCGGCTCGGCGCGGGTCTGCACCACTTCCAGGGTCTGCGGCAGCACGTCGTTGGCGACGTAGAAGGTGTTCGACTTGGACTTGCCGACGCGCTGGATCAGGGTCATGGCTTCGGCAGCGGCGGTGCCTTCGTCCAGCATGGACGAGTTGGCGATGGCCATGCCGGTCAGGTCGATCAGCACCTGCTGGAAGTTCAGGATCGCTTCCAGGCGGCCCTGGGAGATCTCTGGCTGGTACGGGGTGTAAGCGGTGTACCAGGCTGGGTTTTCGAAGATGTTACGCAGGATCACGCCCGGAGTGTGGGCGTTGTAGTAGCCCTGGCCGATCAGGGATTTCAGCACCTTGTTCTTGGCAGCGATGCCTTTCAGCTTGGCCAGCGCTTCGTTTTCCGGCAGCGGCTGGAAGAATTGGCCCAGGGGCAGGGCGCTCTTGTTGCGGATGCCCGGCGGGACGATGGCATCGATCAGGGCGGCGCGGCTCGCGTAGCCGAGCACGTCCAGCATTTGCTGCTGTTCTGCGGCTTCCGGGCCGATGTGGCGGGCGATGAAGGCATCGCGGGCTTCAAGTTGGGTCAGGCTGGTGCGGGTCATGGTGGGAAATCTCTTGGCCAGAATGTGAAAAGGGCCGGCATGCAGCCGGCCCGGTAAAGCGGTACTTAGTGCGCGACGTTGCCGTAAGCGGCTGCGTCCAGCAGGCCGTTGATGGCGTTGGCATCGCTAGGCTTGATCTTGAACAGCCACGCGCCGTAGGCGTCGGAGTTGATCGACTCAGGTGCGCCGACCACGGCGTCGTTCACGGCAACCACTTCGCCGGATACCGGCGCGTAGATGTCGGAAGCAGCTTTCACCGATTCCACCACGGCGGCGTCGTCGCCGGCAGTGTAGGTGTTGCCCACTTTTGGCAGCTCGACGAACACGATGTCGCCCAGGGCGTCTTGCGCGAATTCGGTGATGCCGACGGTCACGGTGCCGTCCGCTTCAGCGCGTACCCACTCGTGGGACTCGGTGTACTTCAGGTCTGCTGGAATGTTGCTCATGTTGGCTCCAAGGCTAAGGTTATTGTTTGGTTCTGCTGAATTCTGGCTCAAGCAACCAGGATTTTACCGTTACGGACGAAAGGCAGCTTCACCACGGTGGCGGCCAGCTTCTTGTCGCGGATTTCCACGTGCACGGTGTCGCCCACGTTCACGCCCATCGGCACGCGCGCCAGCGCGATCGCCTGCTGCATGGTTGGGGAGAAGGTGCCGGAAGTGATTTCGCCGGTTGCGCCGTCGGCTGCGATGACTTTCTGGTGGGCGCGCAGCACGCCGCCTTTTTCACGCAGGATCAGGCCGACGAATTGTGCGTTCTGGCCTTTGGCCAGCAGGGCTGCCTTGCCGATGAAGTCGCGCTCGGAAACCAGGTCGATGGTCCATGCCAGGCCGGCGTCCAGCGGGTTCACGGTTTCGTCCATGTCCTGGCCGTACAGGTTCATGCCGGCTTCCAGGCGCAGGGTGTCGCGGGCGCCCAGGCCGGCCGGCTTCACGCCTGCCGCGGCCAATGCGTTCCACAGGTTTTCTGCTTGTTCAGCTGCCACGCCGATTTCGAAGCCGTCTTCACCGGTGTAACCGGTGCGTGCCACCATGGCTTCGCCGAAGGCGGTGCCAGGCACCAGGGCCACGTTGAATGGCTTCATTTCGGCGGTAGCTGCCTTGGATTCAGGGATCACTTCCCATACCTTGGCGCGGGCGTTCGGGCCTTGCACGGCGATCAGGGCCATGGCGTTGGCGCCGTCGCGGCGCTGGGTGATGGTCAGGCCGGCGTTGGTGGCTTCGTTCTGCTTGTTCATCCACGCCACGTCCTTTTCCGCGGTACCGGCGTTGACCACCAGGCGGAACCACTCTTCGTTGATGAAGTAGATGATCAGGTCGTCGATGACGGTGCCTTCCGGGGTCAGCATGCAGGAGTACAGGGCCTTGCCCGATACCTGCAGCTTGTCGACGTTGTTGGCGACCAGGCCGCGCAGGAAGGAGCGCACGTTGGCGCCCTTGATGTCAACGACGCACATGTGGGCCACGTCGAACATGCCGACGTCGGTGCGTACGGCGTGGTGCTCTTCGATCTGGGAGCCGTAATTGACCGGCATGTCCCAGCCGCCGAAGTCGACCATACGGGCGCCAAGGGCACGGTGAGCATTGTTGAGTGGGGTTGCTTTGAGCGTCATTGATACCTCAGGGCAGAGAATAGGGGTTAATAAACGTAAACATGAATACGCCTACCCCTCTGTCCTTGGTACCTGAGAGATAACGGGAAGGTATTCCCGCACGCCCCTTCGGTGGACCCTGCGCCATGGCGGGCCGCTCTCCAGAGTTTTAGCCCTTGCGAGCCCTTGTTCGGTCCTTTTGCCTGAGAGTTTCTGGGTAATGCCCCTTCGGCGCCAGCGGCTGCTGGTCTCTCCCGATCAAGACTTGCGACTATATGACAGGAGGGCAATAAAGTCAATCTTGACGCCCCTTTGGCGCGGCCTGCGCTAGAATGGCCGGACATCCATTTGCATAGTGGAGCGACCATGAGCGAAGAAAAGCAAAAGCGCGAAACGGAGGCCTGGTTTACCCTGTCCGGCGACGTGAACAGCGATATGGTGCACCGCGTGTTCGACGCGGTGGCGGACATGACCGAGGACGGCATTGAAACCGCCCACATCCTGATCCAGTCCAATGGCGGCTACGTGAGCGATGGCCTGTGCCTGCACAATTACCTGCGCAACCTGCCAATCAAGATCGTGACGTACAACGGCGGGGCGGTGGCCTCGATTGCGGTGATCCTGTTCCTGTCCGGCGAAGAGCGCTATGCCAGTGAGACGGCGCGCTTCATGGTGCACAAGTCGCATGCCAGCGCGCCGCACGGCGCACGGCCCGATGCGCTGCGTATCATTGTTGAAGGCCTGCAGGCCGACGACGCACGCACCGAATCCATTCTGCGCAAACACGTGCAGCTGACCGATGAACATTGGAATATCCACGCCTATTCAGACTTGCACCTGACTGCCCAGGAGGCCGCCAAGGTCGGCCTGGTCAATGCCGTGGCAGACTTCAAGCCGCCAAAGGGCAAGCGCGTCACCAATATTTGAAACGGCAAGGGCCAGGAAGCACGCTCCCAGGCCCTCATGCGCCGCCCGTCATTTAGCGATTGCCGCTACGGCTGGCGGGTGTCTTCTTGTCGGTCTTGCTCTGGCGGCCGGTATCGGACTGCTGGCTGGAAGGCTGGGCGCCCGAACGCGAACCCTGGTCGGCGCTCTGGCGGGTGCCCGAGCCCGAACTTTGCTTGCTGGATTTTTGCCTGGATTTCATGACAGTTCCTTTCTGAAGGATCGGAACTTCATCATGCTGTGTGTCATAGTAAACGTGAATCGGATTACCACTGACTGGCGTGTAGGACTTGACCTTGCACCATTCTGGTGCAAACTCATCAGTTTGACCACATTGCCGTAAATATTTGCAGATTCTGTTGGTTTCCCTATTGCCATGTGGAAAGAATCTGCGACAATGTGAATAACCACCAAAGTCAGGCCAGACCATGCTTCCAGAAAACCCAACATCTTCGGCGCCCAAAAAAGCGGTCACGCCGCGGCATGCCTTGCTGGAAAACCTGATTAGCCTGGTCAACAAGCACATCAGCGAGCAGTTCAACGAGCTGTCCACCAAATGGGCGGGCAGCCTGGTTGATGCGGGTGAGGCGGTCGACGTCAAGACTTTGCAAGCGCGGCTGCGCGCCGGCAACCGCCTGCGTACCGATCATTACGCCTTCCTCGGGATCTTCGCCCGGCAGCTCGAAAACGACCTGCGCCTGGAAATTGCCCAGTTGGCGCCTGGCCAGAAGGCTCCGGTGCGCAAGATGGCTGAAGCGCTGTCGCTGGTCTCCATGGAGGAAATGGATACCAAGGTGACCCTGGGCAGCTTCAGCAAAGCGTTCGAGGTTAAATATTCCGATGGCCTGGCCACGCTCAATGTGCGGCTGGCCTTCCTGCTGGACCGTGACATCCTGCGCATCAACCAGAATCCTTTCCGTCCGGAAGTGTTCCTTGGCGCCTTCCAGCAAGCCTGGATCGATTTCATCAAGGATGAAGAAGCGAATGAGCTGATCAAGCCATTCCTGCGCCCGGAGGAATTCTTCGATTTTGGCGTCATGCTCGAAGAGCTGAGCTCGGCGCTCGAGCGCAAGGGCGTGGGGCCCGGCTCCGTAGAAAAGCACAAGACGCGCCGTGCCGACTCGCACGACGCATCGTCCTCCCGTAAAAAGAACCAGCAGGCCGCACTGGCCGAGCAACTGCGCCAGTTCTTCTCTGGCGCTGGCGATGCGCCTGGCGGCAAGTCCGCGCCGACGGGCTTTGAACAATTGGGTGACCTGGATCTGTCGCTGCCTACTATGAGCGTGGCGCCGGGGCTGTATGGCACTCCGGCGCATACTGCGGATTCCGGCAATGCGGCAGCAGTGGCTCCGGCAATACCTGCGCCGGGTTTCGCAGCTGGCGTGGCGCCTGGCATGGCCATGCCGGGCGGAGTTGGCATGGCGCCGGGCGGGGTTGGCGGCATGGTTGCCGGCGGCGTCGCGCCAATGATGGCCGGCATCCCTGGGGTTGCGGCGGCTGGCGGCATGGTGATTCCTGCCGGTGGCGTAGTATCCGGCGGTGGCCTGCCGATCATGCCGGGTGCCGGTGCCGGCGTACCTGGCATGGCGGTGCAAGGTGGTGTTGCGGTGGCGCCTGGCGTGCCAATGGCGGGCGGCACGGCGATGACGAGCATGCCGCTGGCAAGCGGCGGCGCCGTTCAGGGTGCCGGCGGCCCGGGCGGAATGTTGAGCGGGGTTGCAGTGCCTGGCGTGCCAGGCGGTGTGGCTGTGCCTCCGGGCGGCTGGGTGCAAGGGCCAGCACAGGGCTTCCATGGCGGCGCCAATAATGAAGCGGCCCAGCGCGCCTCGCTGATCAGCGCCAAGGAGCCGCTGATGAATTTCCTGGCGCAGTTGCAGCGCGCCGTGCCATCGGGCGCTGTATTTGCCAGCGCGGATAGCAGTGCGATGCCGGCGCCTGGCATGGGGGTCAGCCTGGCTCCCGGCTTCGCGTCGGGTCCTGTCCAGGCGGGCGGCGGCGCGATGCCTGCCCCGGGCTTTGCCGCGGGTGGTTCGATGGGCAATGTCTTCCTCCTGCCGCAGATCAAGGAGCAGGCGCCAGCCGGCAGCCTGACGCGCGCCGACGAAGGCACGATCGACCTGCTGTCGGCAGTGTTCGACACCGTATTCCGCGACCAGAGCATTTCGCCTGAGATCCGCGACCTGATCCGCTTCCTGCAGATTCCGGTCCTGAAGGCGGCCCTGGTCGACAAGAATTTCTTCTTCCAGGAAGCGCACCCTGCGCGCCGCATGATCGACCTGCTGTCGCGCATGGGCTGGGAGCAGCACAAGGACCCGGACGACCCGCTGTACAAGGCGATGCAGCGCAGCGTCGAAAAGGTCAGCCAGGATCACGAGGAAGAGCTGACCGTCTTCACCGAGGCGGTCAACGAGCTGGAAGCGTCCATCAAGGCGGAGGAGGCCGCGGCCGCAGCCGCCATGGCGGAGCCGATCGCCAAGGCGCTCAAGCAGGAAAAGATGTCGGTGGCGGCCAAGTCGGCCAAGGACGCCGTAGCTTTGCGCATCGGTACCGGCGAGGTGGTGGCGATTGTCGAAGCCTTCCTCGAGAATAAGTGGGTTTCGGTACTGACCATCGCCTACAGTGTCGAGGGTGAGAAGCCGGGTGCCGTCAACAACGCCACCCAGACCATGGATGACCTGATCTGGAGCGTACGCGCGAAGATTACCCAGGACGAGCGCAAGAAACTGATCAGCAAGCTGCCGACCCTGCTGTCCACCCTGAACAAGTGGCTGGACGTGATCAAGTGGCAGGAGCCCGATCGCCTGCAATTCTTCGCCGAACTGGCCGAATGCCACGCATCGATCGTGCGCGCGCCGATCGAAATGTCGCCGGAGCGCCAGGTCGAAATCGCGATGGAAGTGGCGAAGAAGGATGCCGAGCGCCGCATGCAGCTGCAGGCGGTGGCTGAGGTGAAGGCTGAAGAGGCGCCACCTCCGGACGACGACGCTGCCATCGAAGTGGATAGTCTGACGCGCGGCATGTGGCTGGAATTCGACCAGGAAGACGGCAGCCAGCGCAAAGTCAAGCTGGCCTGGATCAGCCCACTCAAGACGCTTTACATCTTCTCGACCACGGGGCGCCAGGAGGCATTCTCGATCACTGGCGAGGCAATGGTGGAGCAATTCCGCAAGGGCACCGTACGCCTGATCCGCACCGAGGGTGTGGTGGCGGCTGCGCTGTCGGTGGCAATGGGCGGCGTCGCTGCCGTCAACGACGACCACCACGATTTGCCGGCCAACGGCACTTCGGCCTAAGCCGGGTCAGGCCTTGCGCAGGACGGCCAGCAGGCCGTCCGATGCGTCCTCGATGTAATCCAGCACCGTATCGAAGCCATGCGCGCCGCCGTAGTACGGGTCCGGCACCACGTCCGATCCGGAGCGCGAGGCATATTCCATGAACAGCCTGACCTTGTGGCGGTGTTGCGCCGGGCAGGCGCGCCGCAGTATTTCCAGATTGTCGTGGTCCATCGCCAGCACGTAATCAAAGCGCTCGAAGTCTTCGGCGGCCACCTTGCGGGCGCGCTGTGTGCTCAGGTCATAGCCGCGGGCCGCGGCGTGGCGGGTCGAACGCGGGTCGGGAGGGTTGCCAATATGGTATGCATGGGTGCCTGCCGAATCGATGTGCAAATCGAGCCCGGCGGCCTGCGCGCGGGCCCGGAATACACCCTCTGCGGTCGGGGAGCGACAAATGTTACCCATGCATACAAACAGGATGGCGGTTCTGGTCTTCATTTTGTTCTTGCTATACAGGGAAAATGGTATGATTAGCCACTTTTTTAACACGTCCCAGCGGGCGAAGTACAGATAAAACGTGCGTCTATCTTCCATTAAATTGTCGGGATTTAAGTCGTTCGTCGATCCTACCAATTTCCAGGTTCCCGGGCAGCTGGTCGGCGTGGTTGGTCCAAACGGTTGCGGCAAGTCCAATATTATCGATGCTGTGCGCTGGGTGCTGGGTGAATCGAAGGCCTCCGAACTGCGCGGCGAGTCGATGCAGGACGTGATTTTCAACGGTTCCACCCATCGCAAGCCAGCCGGCCGCGCTTCCGTGGAGCTGGTGTTCGACAACAACGAGGGCAAGGCGTCCGGCCAGTGGGGTCAGTACGCCGAAATCGCGGTCAAGCGCACGCTGACCCGTGACGGCACCTCCACCTACTACATCAACGGCCAGCCGGTGCGCCGGCGCGACATTACCGACATCTTCCTGGGTACCGGCCTGGGGCCGCGCGCCTATGCGATTATCGGCCAGGGCATGATCTCGCGCATTATCGAGTCGCGCCCGGAAGAACTGCGCGTGTTCCTGGAGGAGGCTGCGGGCGTTTCGAAGTACAAGGAACGCCGCCGCGAGACCGAGAACCGCCTGCACGATACCCGCGAGAACCTGCTGCGGGTGGAAGACATCCTGCGCGAGCTGAATAACAACCTGGAGAAGCTGGAAGGCCAGGCGGCGGTGGCGACCAAGTTCCACCAGCTGCAGTCCGACCAGGAGGAAAAACAGAAGCTGCTTTGGCTGCTGCGCAAGAACGAGGCGCTGGCCGAGCAGGCGAAGTATTTCCGCGAGATGGAACAGGCGCAGAACGACCTGGAAGAGCAGACCGCAAAGCTGCGCAACGTGGAATTGACGCTGGAGCAGATGCGCCAGGCGCACTTCGCCGTCGGCGACCGCCTGCACCAGGCGCAGGGCCACCTGTACCAGACCAATGCCGAAATCGGCAGCCTGGAAGCGCAGATCAAGTTCGTGATCGAGTCGCGCACCCGCCTGCAGCAGCAGCTTGCCACCCTGACCGCGCAGCGCGACCAGTGGGCGCAACAGGCAGAGGAATACGGCGGCCAGGTCGCCGAAGCGGAAATCAACCTGGAAGAGCTG
The DNA here is from genome assembly GCA_036402315.1 of Pseudoduganella sp. Classification (GTDB taxonomy): domain Bacteria; phylum Pseudomonadota; class Gammaproteobacteria; order Burkholderiales; family Burkholderiaceae_D; genus Rugamonas. The sequence continues at coordinate 28,260 of DASWTB010000072.1, forward strand.
TCGGCGCGCGTGGAAGAAGCGCGCATGCTGGCCGAGCAGAAGGCTGAATTGCTGCCGGTGCTGGAGCAGGAATGGCGCGAGGCCCAGACCAAGAGCACCGAGTCGCGTGCGCGCATCATGCAGGCGCAGCAGCAGCTGGAACTGGAATCGGCGCACCAGCGCAATGCTTCCAACATCCTGGCTGGGCTGGCGACCCGCAAGGAGCGCTTGCAGCAGGAGAAGGGCGGGCTGGCGATGCCGGACTCCTCGCACCTGTCGAACCTGAAGATGCAGCTCGAGGAAAAGCAGCATTCGCTGGAAGAGCAGAACATGATGCTCGAAGAGGCGCTGGAGCAGCAGCCGAAGCTCGAAGAAGAGCGCCAGGCTGCGCAAGCTGCCGTGCAGTCCGAGTCCGCCGCCACCCACCAGCTGGAAGCGCGCCTGAATGCGCTGCGCCAGCTCCAGGAACGCGTGCAGACCGAAGGCAAGATCACGCCATGGCTGCAAAAGCATGAACTGAACGAGCTGCCGCGCTTGTGGCAGAAGCTGGACATCGAGGAAGGCTGGGAAACCGCCCTGGAGGCGGTGCTGCGCGAACGTACTTCGGCGCTGCAGGTGTCCAACATCGAATGGGCCAAGCACTTCTTCAATGATGCGCCGCCGGCCAAGCTGGCCTTGTTCGCACCCGCGGTTGCCGCTGCGGCGGCTGCCGATGGCACGACGGCGCTGCGCCCGTTCATCGACTTGCTGAAGCTGAACGACCCGGGACTGCGCGGTGTGCTGCAGGACTGGCTGCACAACGTCTTCCTGGCAGACGACAACGCCAGCGCCTTTGCGGCGCGCACTACGCTGCCGGCAGGCGGCTGCTTCGTCACGAAGCAAGGCCACATCATCACGCAATCGTCCGTGCGCTTCTATGCTGCAGACGACGAGCAGGCCGGCATGCTGGGCCGCCAGCACGAAATCGACAACATCACCAAGCAGTTGCGCGCGCAGTCGATGCTGGCCGAAGAAGCCCGCAGCCGTGCGGTGCGAGCCGACGCGGCGCTGGGCAACCACAGCCGCCTGCTGACCGAGCTGCGTGCGAAGGTGCAGAGCCTGACAGCCAGCGTGCACACGTTGCAGCTTGAAGTGGTCAAGCTGTCCGAGATCGAAGCCCGCTTCAACCAGCGCAGCAACCAGATCGAGAGCGACCTGGCCGAAATCGCCGCGCAGGAAGAAGAGCAGATGCAGGTCAAGCTCGAGTCCGAAGAGAAGTTCGAGCAGCTCGACATGGAGCTCGGCAACCTGCAAGGCGAGCACGAAGACGGCCAAACCGCCTTCATGGCGAAAGAGCAGCGCCTGGCCGATGCCCGCGAAGCCCTGCGCGAATTGGAACGCAAGGCGCAAGAAGCGGAATTCGCCGAAAAGTCCGGCCGCAACCGCATCGATGAACTGCGCCGCAACATCGCCACCGCTACTGCGCAAGTCGCGCAAGTGACGGAGAGCCTGCAAGCCGGCAAGCTGGAACTGGAAGGCCTGGAAGCCGGCACCGCCAACGAAGGCTTGCAGGACTTGCTGGACCGCCGCACGCAGCAGGAACGCGCATTGGCCGACGCGCGCCATGAACTCGACCAGATCACGCAGCAATTGCGTCAGTTCGAAGATGCGCGCATGCAGGGTGAACGCAGCCTGCAGCCGCAACGCGACAAGATCACCGAGATGCAGTTGAAGGAACAGGCCGCGCGCCTGAACCAGGAGCAGTTTGCGCAGCAACTGGCGGAAGTGCAGGCCGACGAAGCTGCGCTGGCCGAAAAACTGCATCCGGACATGAAGGCGTCCTACCTGCAGGGCGAAGTGACGCGCCTGACCAACGCCATTACCGCGCTGGGCGCCGTCAACCTGGCGGCACTGGACGAACTGGCCACCGCGTCCGAGCGCAAGAACTTCCTGGACGCGCAAAACCGCGACCTGAACGAAGCGATTGCGACGCTGGAAGATGCGATCACCAAGATCGACAAGGAAACACGCGACCTGCTGCAGGATACTTTCGACCGCGTCAACCAGAGCTTCTCCGAGCTGTTCCCGATCCTGTTCGGCGGCGGCCAGGCGAAGCTGATCATGACCGGTGAGGAAATCCTCGACTCCGGCGTGCAGGTCATGGCGCAACCGCCCGGCAAGAAGAACGCCACCATCCACCTGTTGTCCGGCGGCGAAAAAGCGCTGACCGCAACGGCCCTGGTGTTCTCGATGTTCCGCCTGAACCCCGCGCCATTCTGCCTGCTCGATGAGGTGGACGCGCCACTGGACGATGCCAATACCGAGCGCTTCTGCCGGATGGTGAAGCGCATGTCCGACCAGACCCAATTCCTCTTCATCTCGCACAACAAGATTGCGATGGAGATGGCCAATCAACTGATCGGTGTGACGATGCAAGAACAAGGCGTATCGCGCATCGTGGCGGTGGACATGGAATCCGCCGCATCATTTGCTACAGAGGCTCAAGCCGCATGAATACAGATTTCCAAGTGAGTTTGATTATCGCCGGCGGCGTGTTCGTCGTCGGTGTCTTTAGCTACAACAAGTGGCAGGAGTACAAGCTGAAAAAGCGCGTTGAACGCGCCTTCGACAGCCAGCACGACGATGTCCTGATGCGCACCGATGACGGGGTGCGCGCCGAACCGCGCTTCCACCTCGATGACGTGCCGATGCCGGACGCCGGCTCGGGCGCCTACGGCGTGCCGGAACACGTCGGCGGTCATGTCGGCAATGTCGCTGCGCCAAACATCATGCCGGACAGCAACGAGCCAACCCTGCCGGTGCGTACGGCCGATGCCGATGTCCCGGCCGAAGAACTGGCGACCTGCCTGGTCGACCCGCTGATCGATTGCCTGCTGCCGCTGGAGCTGGAAGCGCCTGCACGCGGCGAGAAGCTGCTGCCGGCGCTGCAGAAACTGCGCTTTGTCGGCAACAAGCCTGTGCATTTTATCGGCCTGGCCGTCAGTGGCGACTGGGAGCCGGTACGCCACGGCGTGGTCTACACCAAGCTGCAAGGCGGCGTGCAACTGGCCAGCCGCAGCACTGCGCTGAATGAACTGGAGTACTCCGAGCTGGTGACGCGTCTGCGCAGCGTGTCCGACGAAATCGGCGCCGAACCACAGATCCCGGACATGATCGAGGTGATGCAGGATGCGAAGAACCTGCACCGCTTCGTTGCCAACCATGACGCGCAGTTGGGCGTGAACCTGGCGTCCAACGGTGCGCCATGGAATATTGCGACCTTGCTGGGCGCCCTGGAAAAGCTCGGCTTCGACGTGCGTCCTGACGGCCGCTATGCGATGCCGGACGGCGAGGGCGGCTACCTGTTCTCCTTGTCGACCAATGTCACGCTGGCCGAAGAAACCACTTCGCGCCTGACGCTGCTGCTGGACGTGCCTTGCGTCGCCCCGGCGCGCGACGGCTTTGGATCGATGATCGGCTGCGCCAAGAGCCTGATGGCGCGCCTGGACGCGACCATCGTCGACGACGCCAACCAGCCGCTGGCCGATGAAACCCTGGCCAGCATCGCCGGCCAGGTGCGCGAGTTCTACGACGATATGGCCGCATCGGATATTCCGGCCGGCTCCACCCGCGCACTGCGCCTGTTCAGCTGATCGGAAACATGAGCAACACCCAACAAGCGACACCGGCAGAACGCGCAGCCTGGCTGACCGCGGAACTGAACCGCCACCTGCATGCCTACCACGTGCTGGACGCGCCGACCATTCCCGACGCCGAATACGACAAGCTGTTCGTCGAGCTGCAGTCGATCGAAGCGGCCCACCCGGAATTGCAGGCGCCCGATTCGCCGACCCTGCGCGTCGGCGCGCCGCCGCTGGACGATTTCGCTGCGGTCACCCACGCCGTGCCGATGCTGTCGCTGAACAATGGTTTCGACGACGGCGATATCGAGAATTTCGACCGCCGTGTGCGCGAAGGCCTTGACGCAACCCAGGTCGAGTACGCGACCGAGGTCAAGTTCGATGGACTGGCGATCAACCTGCGTTATGAAAACGGGGTGTTTGTGCAAGGCGCGACGCGCGGCGACGGATACACCGGCGAGGATGTCACGGCCAATATCCGCACCATCAAGGGCATCCCGCTGCGCCTGAAAACCGATGCGCCGCCGCCGATTCTCGAGGTGCGCGGCGAAGTGCTGATGTTCAAGGCCGACTTTGAAGCCTTGAATGCGCGCCAGCGTGAGCTGGGGCAGAAGGAATTCGTCAATCCGCGCAATGCCGCCGCCGGCGCACTGCGCCAGCACGATTCGCGCATTACCGCGCAGCGCAAGCTGAGCTTCTACGCTTACGGCATCGGCGAGCTGACCGGCGCCGAACTGCCGGCAACGCATAGCGCGCTGCTGGACTGGTATGCCGAACTTGGCCTGCCTGTTTGCGCCGAGCGCGACGTGGTGCGTGGCAAGGATGGCTTGCTGGGCTACTACGAGCGCATCGGCAAAGCCCGTCCTTCGCTGCCGTACGAGATCGACGGCGTGGTGTACAAGACCAACCGCTTCGAGGACCAGCGGGCGCTGGGCTTCGTGTCGCGCGCCCCGCGCTTTGCGCTGGCGCACAAATTCCCGGCCGAAGAAGCCCTGACCACCGTGCAGGCGATCGAGGTGCAGGTTGGCCGTACCGGCGCGATTACGCCGGTGGCGCGCCTGGCGCCGGTCTTCGTTGGCGGCGTGACCGTCACCAACGCCACGCTGCATAATGAGGATGAAGTGCGCCGCAAGGATGTTCGCGTCGGCGACACCGTCGTCGTGCGCCGCGCCGGCGATGTGATTCCGGAAGTGCTGTCCGTGGTGCTGGAAAAGCGCCCGGCGCCGGAACCGCTGATGTGGGCGCTGCCAACCCAGTGCCCGGTATGCGGCTCGCACGTGGTGCGCGAAGCCGATGAAGCAGTGGCGCGCTGCTCCGGCGGCCTGTTCTGCTCTGCCCAGCGCAAGGAGGCGATCCGCCACTTCTGCGGCCGCCGCATGATGGACATTGAAGGCCTGGGCGACCGCTATATCGACAACCTGGTCGAATGCAACCTGGTGCACGGGGTGGCGGACCTGTACCGCCTGACGCTGGACGACCTGCTGAAAATGAAGCGCCTGGCCGACGAGCGTGACGGCACTACGCCGGAAACCGTTGCGCAAGGCAAAGTCCCGACCAAGTGGGCCGAAAACCTGCTGGAGGCCATCGCAGCCAGCAAGCACCCGCCGCTGGAGCGCCTGCTGTTCGCGCTGGGCATTCGCCACGTCGGCGAATCGACCGCCAAGACCCTGGCCGACTGGCTGGGCAGGCTGGAATTGATCCGCAAGGCGCCTATGGCCGTGCTGCGCGTGCTGCCCGATATCGGCAGTACGGTGGCCGAATCGATTGCCGACTTCTTCGCCGAAGAACGCAACCAGGAAGCGCTGGATGCCTTGCTGGCGGCGGGCGTGGCGCCGAAGGGCGAGCACCCGCCGAAAGCTGCGTTGCGCGAAAAACTGGAGCCAGTCGCGCTGCTGGCCGCCATCGGCATTCCGAAACTGACCGAACCACGCGCACGACAGCTTGCCGAGCAAGTCGAGCAGGTGAAACCGGGCGCCACGCTGCTGGCACTGGCGCACCTGCCGGTCTTTAACGTCTTTGGCCTGCCTGCCAATGTGGCCGAAGCGCTGGAAGCCTGGATGAGCGAACCGGCCAACCGCGATTTGCTGGTGGCCCTGCACGAACTGCGCGAAGAACTGCTGGCGCAATTGCCGGAAGTGGCCGAAGCGGAAGGCGCCATGACCGGCAAGACCTTCGTCCTGACCGGCACGCTGCCGACCATGAGCCGCGACCAGGCGCAGGCGCTGATCGAGGCGGCCGGCGGCAAGGTATCCGGTTCGGTATCGAAGAAAACTTCCTACGTGGTCGCCGGCGCGGAAGCTGGCAGCAAGCTGGCCAAGGCCGAAGAGCTGGGCGTCACGATCCTCGATGAAGCGGGCTTGCTCGCATTGCTGGGAGGCTGAACATGGCCGTGCGTGAAATCCTGAAGATGGGCGACCCGCGGCTGCTGCGCGTGGCCGAGCCGGTGCGCGAGTTCAATACCGCAGATCTGCACGCCCTGATCGTCGACATGTTCGACACCATGCACGCTGCCAACGGCGCCGGCTTGGCCGCGCCGCAGATCGGCGTCAACCTGCAACTGGTGATCTACGGCTTCAAATCCAACGCGCGCTATCCCGACGCTCCGCAAGTGCCGGAAACGGTGCTGATCAATCCCGTCCTGACCCCAATCGGCGACCAGATGGAAGAGGGCTTCGAGGGCTGCCTGTCGGTGCCCGGCCTGCGCGGCAGCGTGCCGCGCTATACCCGCCTGCATTACGAGGGCTACGACCAGTTCGGCGAGCGCATCGTGCGCGACGCCGACGGCTTCCATGCGCGCGTGGTGCAGCATGAGGTGGATCATCTGCTGGGGATCCTTTATCCAGCACGGATCCGCGACTTCTCCAAGTTCGGATTTACCTCAGTGTTGTTCCCCGACCTCGATCCAGGCGACGACGACTGAATTTTATTTGGCGGCGCCGTGAATCTGACGTAATATCCCGGCCACTTTGTATCCTTATCAACACAACGGATTACCCAGATGAGCAACCAGTCGCAGAATAACCCGCTCGAATTCAGTGTCCGCGGCATCGCCCTCGGTATTTTCATTACGCTGATCTTCACCGCCGCCCAGGTCTACCTGGGCCTGAAAGTCGGCCTGACCTTCGCCACTTCGATCCCTGCCGCCGTGATTTCCATGGCCCTGCTCAGCGCATTCAAGGATGCGACGATCCAGGAAAACAATATCGTGCAGACCATCGCTTCGGCTGCGGGCACGCTGGCGTCGGTGATTTTCGTGCTGCCTGGCCTGCTGATGATCGGCTGGTGGGCCAAGATCCCTTTCTGGCCGACCTTTGGCGCCTGCGCCATCGGCGGCGTGCTGGGCGTGATGTACACCATGCCGCTGCGCCGCGCACTGGTGTCGCAGTCCGACCTGCCGTACCCGGAAGGCGTCGCTGCGGCAGAAGTACTGAAAGTCGGTACCCAGTCCCGCGCCGGCGCGCAAGAGGGCAAGGCTGGCCTGTGGGCTGTGATCTGGGGTTCGGTGGCATCCGCCATCTTCGCCTTCCTTGGCGCGGCTAAGCTGGTTGCCGCTGAAGTGGCGCATTTCGTCAAATTCGGCAACGGTGCCACCGGCCTCGGTGCATCGAGCTCGCTGGCCCTGGTCGGCGCCGGCCACCTGATGGGCATTGCGGTCGGCATGGCCATGCTGGTCGGCCTGGTGATCGCCTGGGGCATCCTGGTGCCGCTGTTGACCATGGCCAATCCGGCCGCTCCTGATGTTTCGCTGGCCGACCACGCGCTGGGCATCTGGCGCAGCCAGGTGCGCATGATTGGCGCCGGCACCATTGGCGCCGCCGCAATCGTAACGCTGGCGACCCTGGCCAAGCCGGTCGTGGGCGGCCTGAAATCGGCGATGGAATCGGCGCGCCGCGCGAAGGCTGGCGGCGCCGATGTGCCGCGCGAAGACAAAGATCTGCCGATCTTCATCGTCGGCCTGGTGACGCTGCTGTCGATGGTGCCTGCCGGCTGGCTGCTGTCGTCCTTCCTGTCGGGCGGCCCGCTGTCCTCGATTTCGACCCCGCTGGTCGTGGTTGGCATCGGCTACATCCTGATTGCCGGCATGCTGGCTGCCGCAGTCTGCGGCTACATGGCCGGCCTGATCGGTTCTTCCAACTCGCCGGTTTCCGGCCTGGCGATCCTGTCCATCCTCGGCGCCGCCACTTCGGTGGGCTGGGTGGGCCGCGAAATCATGGGCCCGGATACCGCACAGGCACTGATCGCGTTTGCGCTGTTCGTCACCACCGTGGTGCTGGCCGTCGCCGTGATTGGTAACGACAACCTGCAGGACCTGAAGACCGGCCAGCTGGTCGGCGCCACCCCCTGGAAGCAGCAGATCGCCCTGATTATCGGCGTGTTCGCCGGCTCCTGTGTCGTTCCTCCCGTGCTGGAACTGCTGAACCACGCGAACGGGTTCGCCGGCGCACCGAATGCCAACGCGATTTCCGACCAGCCGCTGGCGGCCCCGCAGGCGACGCTGATTTCCACGCTGGCCAAAGGCGTGATCGGCGGCGACCTGAAATGGGACCTGATCGGCTATGGCGCCCTGATCGGCCTGGCACTGGTGGCACTCGACTTCATCCTGAAAAAATCGAGCAACCGCAAATACAGCTGCGCGCCGCTGGGCGTTGGCCTGGCGATTTACCTGCCGTCGTCAGTGACTTCGCCAGTGGTGGTCGGCGCGATTGCCGGCTACTTCTTCGAGAAAGCTGTGCGCGGGAAGAAGCATGGCGAAGCTGCGTCGCGCCTTGGCGTTCTGGTGATGTCTGGCTTCATTGTCGGCGAGAGCTTGTTCAACGTTGCCTTGGCCGGCCTGATCGTTCTGACCAACAAGGGTGAGCCGCTGGCGATCGCCAACAGCATGAGCGAGGCGACCACCATGCTGATCGCGCTGGCTGTAGCTGCTGCAGTCGTTGTAGGTCTGTACCGCTGGTCGGCCAAATCGGCCAGCGCCATCGAGGCTTGACGCAACACTTCCGGAGTGTGGCCATGACGCTATCCAGAATCGGGCAGGGTACGTGGAATATGGGCGAGCGGGCTGCCGACAAGGCGGCCGAAGTGCGCGCTCTGCAGCTGGGGCTTGACCTCCGCATGACAGTGATCGACACGGCCGAAATGTATGCCGATGGCGGCGCCGAGAAGGTGGTTGGCGAAGCGATCGCAGGCCGCCGCAGCGAGGCTTACCTGGTGAGCAAAGTGCTGCCGCAGAATGCATCGCGCAAGGGCGTGGTTGCGGCCTGCGAGAAAAGCCTGAAGCGCATGAAGGTCGATCATATCGACCTGTACCTGCTGCACTGGCCAGGCAGCGTCCCGTTTGCCGAAACCCTGGAAGGGCTGATGGCCTTGAAACAGGCCGGCAAGATCCATGAATTCGGGGTCAGCAACTTCGACCTCGCGGAAATGAAAACCGCCACCGCAATGGCTGGCGGCGATGCGATAGAAGCCAACCAGGTGCTGTACAACCTGCGCCGGCGCGGCATCGAATGGGACTTGCTGCCCTGGTGCCAGGAGCGCGGCATCCTGCTGATGGCCTACTCGCCGCTGGAATCCAGCCGCAAGGAGCAGGAGCGCTTACTGGCCGAACCGGCGTTGCAGGCTGTCGCTGCGCGCCACCAGGCCACGCCTGCGCAAATCGCGCTTGCGTGGCTGTTGCGCAAGGACGGCGTAATGCCGATTCCCAAAGCGGTCAGCGAAGCGCACGTGCGCGCCAACGCGGCGGCGATGACGCTGCGCCTCGACCAGGAAGACCTGGCAGTGCTGGACAAGTCGTTTGCGCCTCCGCGTCGTGCAACGCCGCTCGACGTACTCTGAGCGAGTCTTAGTAGCGGTAGCTGGCGTAGAAGGCGGCCGTTGGCGCAGTATTGCGCTTCGTGAGCGGGCTGCGCGCCGCTTCGCGCACCAGCGTGCTGGAGCCCAGCATTCCGGTGAGCGTCCAGTTCCGATCCACCCGGTGCTCCCAGGCGAAATTCAGCAGGCCTTCGTACATGCCTGCCTTCGGCGTAAACTGCTTGAGGCCTGTGCGCGAGGCTTGTGATGTGGTCACGCCATGGTAGGTCTGCATATATTTGGCGTCTGCGAAATTCGCGCTCAATGACAGCGCTACTTTGTCGGTCTCGTCTTCGTGCAGTACGCCAGTGATTCCCACACCTGCCGTCTTGCCATTCTCCTTGTGCGACAGCGGCAGCGATGCGCTGGCACCGAGGACCAGGCCCGGCACAATACTGTAGCCGGCGCGCAGGTTGGCCGTGGCACTAGCCTTCACGTCTCCCATGCCCCGCAACTCGGTGCTGCCACGGCTGCCGACCACGCTGGAGTCATTCTTCTCCAGGCGCTCTCCGCGCACGCCCAGCGCAGCGTCCAGCGACAGGCCTCCCAGCGCGGTGCCGTAGCCGAGCCCGCGCATGCTGCTGGCGTACAAGCCGTTTGCCATCTGGTAGTCGATGACAATGACAGGGGCGAGCTGCATTTGCTTCGAGCCCGCGTAGCGCGATGCGGCGGCCAAGCCGCCACCCAGGGTAAGCGTGTTCTCCTGTGCTTGAACGCTGGTGCAGCATGCCAGGAGGAGGATTGAGACTGGTAGTTTCATGACTTGTTCTAAAAAGTGATGGAGGCGGCAGTTTCCCAGCGCTGCATGAAGATTGGATAAAGTGCATCTTCATGTTTCCTTCAGGTAGTTCTGCTTAAAATGGCGGGCATGAAGATACTTCTGATTGAGGACGACATGGACCTCGGCAACGGCATTCGCATTGCGTTGACCGACAAGGGGATGGACGTCACCTGGGTGCGGCAGCTGGCCGATGCGCAGAACCAGATGGAGCAGCGCGGCTTCGACTTGCTGCTGCTGGACCTGGGACTGCCGGATGGTGATGGCATGGGGCTGCTGGCAAGCCTGCGGCACAAGCGGGAAGGCGTGCCGGTCCTGATCCTGAGCGCACGCGATGCGCTGTCCGAGCGCTTGCTGGGCCTGGATACCGGCGCGGACGACTACCTGGTCAAGCCATTCGAACTGGCGGAGCTGCTCTCAAGGGTGCGCGCGCTGGCACGCCGCAGCTATGGCTTTGACGGCGAAACGCTCGAGCTGCGCGGCATCGTGCTGCATGCGCCAACACGACGCGTTACGATCAATGGCCGCCTGGTCGATCTTACCGCCTGCGAATACGAACTGCTGCGCATCCTGATGATGCGTGCCGACCGCGTGGTAACAAGGCGCGGCCTGGAGGAACAGGCCTTGCCGGGTGCGCAGGCGAATGCCAGCAATTCCCTGGACGTTCATATGGCCAACCTGCGCCGCAAGGTCGGGGAAGGACTGATACGCACCGTGCGCGGCGTGGGCTATGTGATCGACCAGCGCGAGGTCGGGCGGTGATCCGCAAGCACTGGCAGCGGCTGGTTGCGCACAGCATGGTGGCGCGCCTGCTGATGGCGCAAATGTTCGTCCTGTGCCTGCTGTGGCTCCTGGCACTGGCGTACGTCGTGCATGACTCAACACGGGATAAGGTCACGCTGGAGCTCGAGCCCACTTATCAGGCGCTTATCACTGTCGCAGAGCATGAGCTGGCCGAGCCGGCAAAGATGCGGGAGTCGATACGTAAAGTGGAAATGGCGCTGCGCGACATGGCCGGCGTCGACATGACAGCCTTTCCTGGCCCTAGCTTCATTGTCGAAAACAGCCAGGGGGTCCTGTACCGCTCCGTTGAAGTGCCGGCCGGTGCCAGAGCTGGTGTGCCCGGCGAGCTGCCTTTGTTCGAAAGCGGCGGCAACACATGGCGCGCGCGGACGGTGCAGTCGCGGCACTCGGACGTGCGCGTCACCGGCATCATGCCTGCCGATGGCGTCAACATTTTCCTGCGGCTGGCCTCGCGCGGCACGCTGTTGCTGCCCTTGCTGATCAGCTTTCCTTTCCTGATCTTGCCAGCCTGGCTGTCGATCCGGCTGGCCCAAGGGCCCTGGACCAGGGCCATGGCCGACCTGGCCACGCGCGGGCCGCAGGATTTGCGGCCTTTGCCGGTTGATGGGCGCCCGCGCGAGCTGGTCGCCATGTTCAGCCGGATCAATGCCCTGTTGGCACGCGTCAGCGACAGCGCCGAGCGGGAGCGCGCTTTCATTGCCGACGCGGCGCATGAGCTGCGCACCCCGCTGGCTGCCATGCGGGTGAATGTGGAAGCGTTGCAGCAGCAGGCAAGCGACCCGCGCCAGCAGCAACTGCTGGCTGGCATTGTCAGTGGTAATGCGCGCGCCACGCGGCTGGTCAGCCAGCTCCTGCGGCTGATGCGCAGCGACGCGACAAGCGGCGACGAGCATGAGCGGATCTGCTTCGACGCGCTGGTGCAGGAGCGGATGGCTGTGCTGACCGGCATTGCCGACGCCAGGGACGTTGAGCTGGAGATGCGTGGCGAGGAAGGCATCTGCCTGTCCGGACGCAGGGAAGGACTGGTGTCGCTGGTCGACAACCTGCTCGATAATGCCATCAAGTACAGTCCGGGCCATGGCAAAGTGCTGGTCGATGTGCGGCATGCCGATGGCCAGGCCGTGCTGCGCATCAGCGACCAGGGGCCAGGCATCGCGCCGGAGTTGCGCGAGCGCGTGTTCGACCGCTTCTTCCGCGACCCGCGGCAGGTGCAGGCGGGCAGCGGACTCGGGCTGGCCATCGCACTGGCGGTGGCACGCCAGCACGGCGGCAGCATCGGGCTGGATGCTGCCGGCAGCATGGGCTTGTGCGTGACGGTGCGGCTACCGGTGAAGCTTAACGCTGCTGATTGCGGCCGGCGTTGAGACGTTCGAGGATGCGATGCAGTTCGTCCTGCATCATCGGCGACAGGTTCTGGAACTGGCAACCGATCTGTACCTGCTCGCCGAGCAGGAAGGAACGGAAATGGCGTGCCAGGCGGATTTCCAGGTCGCAGATCAGCACTGAGCCGGGCCCCATGTCGAGGCGCACGCGCTGCAGGCGGCGGCCAACGTGCAGCCCGACGGCATCGCGCGGCGGGCAGCGCATGCCGACCCCGCCGACCGCGAAGTCGTACAGCTGCAATTCGTACGGCTTGCCATTCAGGACGAACGAGGCGGTGTGGTAAGTGCCAAGGGGAGTTTCCAGGCGCGGCGCGGCGCGGCGGTTGAGCACCTGGCAGCGTTCGGGGAATTGCGCCGGGATCAGCGTTGGCTGCTCCGGCAAGGCATTCCAGTGCGGATCATCGAGCTTGAACTGGAACTTGGCGCCGCGCAGCCAGGCCACAAAAGTGCATTCGCCTGGCGGCAGGGCCGAGCCTTCATTGAGCTGGATGACAAAGTGCGGCAGTTCTGGATCGACCGACAGCAGGCGGGCCATAATGGCCTCCGCACTGTCACGGTGGTAGATGGAAATCGGGTCGCCCGCATCGGCCAGCGCCGCCAGCGCGTCGCCGATTTCATCGGGATCCACGATATCGTGCGGATGTGACCCCGCGGCGATCGGTTCCACCGCGTCTTGTGGACGGGGCGGCCCCTTGCGGAAGTCGTTTGGCATTGGATCGTTCACAGCTCAGGTTCTCGTTTTTTAGGAGAGGACGCCAGTACTTTACCGCGTTCTGCCGCCCAGCGCTTGCTAAACGGCAATGAATGCTGCTTTACTGTTGCGTCGATGCCGACTCAGAAACGCTCGTCCGGGCTGAGGTAGCGCCATTGCCCTTCTGGCAAGTTTCCAAGTTTGACACGACCGATGCGCACGCGCTTCAAGCCTACCACGCGCAAGCCGACCATCTCGCACATACGGCGGATCTGGCGCTTCTTGCCTTCGCGCAGGGTGAAGCTGAGCTGGTCGTCGTTCTGCCAGCGGACTTTGGCCGGCAGCAGCGGCTTGCCGTCCATCCACAGGCCGTGGTTCAGGCGCTGCAAATCGCTGTCGGGCAGGCGGCCCGGTTTGGTGTACTCGACGCGCACCAGGTATTCCTTGTCAACATTGGTGTTTTCGCCAATCAGCTGCTTGGCCACGCGGCCATCCTGGGTCAGCACCAGCAGGCCGACCGAGTCGATGTCGAGGCGGCCGGCCGGCACCAGGCTGCGCAGCTGGTTGCGGTCGAAGCGTTCCGGCGAGCGGTCTTCTGCCCAGCGGTTCTCCGGCTTGATCAGGACCACGGCCGGCTGGTAGCCGTCTTCGGCCTGGCCGGAGACATAGCCGACCGGCTTGTTGATCAGGATGGTGACGCGGCGCGCCTGTTCGGCGGCAGCCTGACGCTCCACGGTGACTTTCTGGCTGGGGTAGACCTTGGTGCCCAGTTCGGACACCACTTTGCCGTCCACGCGCACCCAGCCTTTGGCGATCCATTCATCGGCTTCACGGCGGGAACACAGGCCCAGTTCGGACATGCGCTTGGACAGGCGTAACAATTCTTCGGACATCAGATTTTCAGTGCTTCGAGTAAGTCGGTTTCCAGCTGCAGCTGGGTACGGGCATTGGCCAGGGCAGGGCCGTCGACGATGAACACGTCTTCCACGCGCTCGCCGAGGGTCATGATCTTGGCCGTATGCAGGTTGATCTTGTATTTGGTCAGGACGTTGGCGATCGAGTACAGCAGGCCGGTGCGGTCATTGGCCGCCACCGACAGCAGGTAGTACTGGCCACGTTCGTCCGGGCGCAGGTCGACCGTCGGCTGGATCGGGAAGGTGCGCGACAGGCGCGACAGGCGGCCCTTGCTTGGCGCGGTCAGCGGGCCTTGCGTCACCAGCAGTTCGCACAGCTCATGCTCGATCAGGTTGATGATGTCGCGGTAGCTCTTGGCGAAACTCTGCTCGGTGACCAGGAAGGTGTCGAGCGCATAGCCATGCTTGGTGGTATGAATCTTGGCATCGAGGATGCTGAAGTTCTTGCGGTCGAAGTAGGAGCAGATGCGCGCGAACAGGTCCGGCTGGTCTTTGATGTAGACCGCCACCTGCAAGCCTTCGCCGATCGGTGCCAGGCGCGCCTTGACCACCGGCTGTTCGCTGTCCAGGCGGTCCCACAGGGCGCGCGTCTGCCAGGCGATATCGCTGGCGTCGTGGCGCAGGAAGTAGGCCAGGTCGAGCTGCTTCCACAGCGCTTCGTGCGCGTCGGGCGGCAGGCCGTATAGGCGCAGGGTGGCCAGCGCTTCCTGCTGGCGGTTTTTCAGTTCGCGGTCGGCGGAATGCGGCTCGCCGCCCAGCACGCGTAAGGTCATCTTGTACAGGTCTTCCAGCAGCTTGCCTTTCCAGGCGTTCCATACCTTCGGACTGGTGCCGCGGATATCGGCCACGGTCAGCAGGTAGAGCGCGGTCAGGTGGCGTTCGTCGCCCACGGTTTTGGCGAAGGCCTGGATCACGTCCGGATCGGACATGTCCTGCTTCTGCGCCACGTGCGACATGGTCAGGTGCTGTTCGACCAGGAAGGACACCAGTTCGGTATCTTCTTCGCTCAGGCCATGCTCCTGGCAGAATTGCTGCACGTCGGCCACGCCCAGCTTGGAGTGGTCGCCGCCGCGTCCCTTGGCGATATCGTGGAACAGCGCCGCCACGTACAGCAGCCATGGTTGCGGGAAGTTCGCCATCAGCTGCGAGCAGAACGGATATTCGTGCGCGTGCTCGGTCATGGTGAAGCGGCGCATATTGCGCAGCACCATCATGATGTGCTGGTCCACCGTGTAGACGTGGAACAGGTCGTGCTGCATCTGGCCCGTGATCTTGCGGAAGCTTGGCAGGTAGCGGCCGAGGATGGACAGCTCGTTCATCCGGCGCATATTGTGGATGATGCCTTGCGGCGCCTGCAGGATGCGCAGGAAGTAAGCCTTGTTGACCGGATCGGCACGGAAGGCGGCGTCGATCTTGAAGCGCTCGTGCCACAGCGCGCGCATGGTGCGCGCCGTCATGCCTTTCAGGGCAGGGCGTTCGCACAGCAGCACGAAGATTTCCATGATGGCCGACGGCGTTTTCTCAAACGTGTCGTCGTCGTTCATGTCGATCATGCCGTTCACTTCGCTGAAGCGCTCGTTGATGCGCACCGGGTCGGCATCGTGCGGGAACAGGTAGGACTCGATGTTCTGCAGCAGGATGGTGTTGAGCTGCACCACGGTCTTGGCGGCCCAGTAGTAGCGCTGCATCAGGTATTCGCTGGCGCGGCGCATGTGGACGCCGCTGCCGGTGGCTTTCAGGCCCAGGGTTTCCGCGACGGCGGTCTGCACGTCGAACACCAGGCGGTCTTCGCGGCGGCCGGCCACCAGGTGCAGGCGCACGCGGATATCCTTGAAGGCGCGTTCCTTCTCCATCAGCTGGCGCGCTTCGGTCTGGGTGATCAGGCCGCGCACGGCCAGGGTGCGCCAGGAGTTGGCCAGTCCGGCAGCCTTGGCCATCCACAGGATCACGTGCAGGTCGCGCAGGCCGCCCGGGCTTTCCTTGACGTTCGGTTCCAGGCTGAACGGCGTGTCCTCGTACTTGGCATGGCGCTGGCGCATTTCGATGGTCTTGGCCTCGAAAAAGGCGCGCGGGTCCATGGCCTTGTTATAGGCGTCCTGCAATTGCGCGAACAGCACCATGTTGCCGGTGATGATGCGCGCTTCCAGCAGGCTCGTTTGCACGGTGATGTCGGCCTTCGACTCGGCCAGGCATTCGTCGATGGTGCGGATGCTGTGGCCTACGTCCAGGCCCAGGTCCCACAGCAGCTGGACGAATTCCTCCAGCTTGCCGCGCGTGGCGTCGTCCGGCGCCTCGTGCAGCAGGATCAGGACATCGACGTCGGAATAGGGGAAAAGCTCGCCGCGGCCGTAGCCGCCGACCGCCACCAGTGCGGCTTGCGGCGGCAGCCGGTTGGCAGCCCACGCCTGCGTGAGGATGTCGTCGACACTGCTGCGCAGGTTGCGCAACAGCTTCTCCGGCATCCCATCTTCATGGAAGTTGGCAATGATGCGCTGGCGGTCCGATTTAAGCCGGGCCTTGAGCTGTTCCCGGAGGTCCTTCTTCATCGCGGCGTGGGGCATGCGTTTTTTATGCTGCTGCTTTTTCGGTGATGAATGCTGGCGGCTGAGGGCTGCCGGCGGACAGGGTCAGCACTTCGTAACCGGTTTCGGTGACCAGGATGGTGTGTTCCCACTGGGCGGACAGGCTGCGGTCCTTGGTCTTGATGGTCCAGCCGTCCGGCATTTCCTTGATCTCGCGGCGGCCGGCGTTGATCATCGGTTCGATGGTGAAGATCATGCCCGCTTCCAGCACTGGGCCGGTGCCCGGCTTGCCATAGTGGAGGATCTGCGGCTCTTCGTGGAAGACCTTGCCGATGCCGTGGCCGCAGAACTCGCGCACCACGCTGTAGCCGGCCTTCTCGGCATGCACCTGGATGGCATGGCCGATGTCGCCCAGGGTGGCGCCCGGCTTGACCTGCTCGATGCCGAGCCACATGCATTCATAGGTCACATCCGACAGGCGCTTGGCCAGGATCGACGGCTTGCCGATGAAGAACATGCGGCTGTTGTCGCCGTGGTAGCCATCCTTGGTGATGACGGTGATGTCGAGGTTGACCACGTCGCCGTCCTTCAGCACCTTGTCGCCCGGGATGCCATGGCAGATCACGTCGTTGACGGAAGTGCAGATGGCCTTGGGGTAGGGCGTATAGCCCGGCGGGCAGTAATTCAGCGGCGCCGGGACGGTGCCCTGCACATTGGTCATGTACTCGTGGCACAGGCGGTCGAGCTCACCGGTGGTGACGCCAGCCTTGACGAAGGGGGTGATGTAGTCGAGCACCTCGGAGCCGAGGCGGCCGGCCTCGCGCATACCTGCGATGTCCTCGGGAGTTTTGATATTGATAGTCATGGAATCTTGCTGTTCTGTACAGGGTACGCCACTCAAGGGCGTTATCAGCAAGATTATAAACGACAGCCCCTGGGTGCGCTTCCCCCGGCGCCCTGTGCCGATATCGCGCGGACCCGGAAAGCAATCGGCAAAGGACGTGGCGCACGGGTCACAGCTGACATGCGATTGTCACAATTGCACCGTAGCATCGCCAGACCCTAAACCAGAGCAATAAGGAGATTCGATGTCCACCAGCCGCCGCAAATTCCTTGGCATGGCCTCCGCCGGCGCCGCCAGCACCTTCTTCCCCGACCTGATCAGGCAAGCGCTGGCCGTGCCAGCCTACAGCGCCACCGGCACCCTGGCCGACGTGCAGCACGTGGTCATCTTCATGCAGGAAAACCGCTCCTTCGACCATTATTTCGGCACGCTGGCCGGCGTGCGCGGCTTCAACGACCCGCGCGCCATCAAGCTGCCAAGCGGAAAGGCGGTCTGGTACCAGCCCAACGGCACGGGCGGCTATGTGCTGCCGTTCCACTTCGACGCCAAGAACACCAGCGCGCTGTCGCTGGGCACCAACCATAGCTGGAAGGGCTCGCAGACGACCTGGCAGGGCTGGGATGCCTGGGTCAAGCAGAAAACGGCGCAAAGCATGGGCTATTTCGATCGCGGCGACCTGCCGTTCTACTACGCACTGGCCGATGCGTTCACCATCTGCGACGACTATCACTGCTCGATCTTCGGCGCCACCGACCCGAATCGCATGTATTCGCTGACCGGCACCAACCAGAACTGGCTGGGTGCGATGGGCAGCCTGTACAACATCGATTCCGCCGGCTACTACAACAACGATCCGAAGTACGACAACATCTCGCCTTCGGTCACCGCCAGCGCGCCGAACTGGCGCACCTATGCCGAAGTGCTGGAGGCGAACAGCGTGAGCTGGAAGGTCTACCAGGAATGGGATAACTACGGCGACAACTACCTGGCCTACTTCCGCAATTTCCGCGTCAACGCGGACGGTACGCGCCTGTCGCAAAGCAGCCCGCTGTACCAGAAAGGCCGCGTCATCGCGCCTGGCTCCTACGAAAGCAATGCGCGCGGCACCAAGGGCGACTGGCTGGTGAATTCCTTTGCCGACGATGTGCGCAACAACCGTTTGCCGCAAGTGTCGTGGATCGTCGCCCCGAACGATTACACCGAGCACTCGCCCAACTCGCCGAACGCCGGTGAAAACCTGACTGCGCGCCTGCTGGCGGCGCTGGTGGCCAATCCGGAGGTGTGGTCGAAGACGGTGTTCCTGCTCACTTACGACGAAAACGACGGCTTCTTCGATCACATCCCGTCGCATCTGGCGCCGTTGAATACCGGCATGGGCCGCAGCACCCTGGCCGACAACGGCCAGTACGAGAATTACAACGGCGTGCCGGTCGGCCTTGGCCCGCGCGTGCCAATGCTGGTGATTTCGCCGTGGAGCAAGGGCGGGCGCATTTGCTCGCAGCTGTTCGACCATACGTCCAAGCTGCGCTTCCTTGAGGAATGGCTGGTTGCAGGCCTTGGCAAGCAGCGCGGCAGCATCACATGCGAGCACATTTCGCCATGGCGTCGCGCAGTGTGCGGCGACCTGACCTCCGCCTTCGATTTCAAGACGCCGAATGCGAGCTGGCCGTCGACTGTGCCAAAGTCGACCACCTACCAGCTGGTGTCGGGCAAGCCTTATCCACAGCCGCCTGCGGTGCAGACCCTGCCGGCGCAGGAAGGCGGCAGCCCGCGCTACTCCTGCGCACTGCCTTACGCTTTTGCCGCTACCGCGCGCGTGACGTCGACCAAGCAGGTGGAGCTGTCGTTCTTCAACCAGGGGGCGGCAGGCGGCGCATTTATCGTCTATTCGCAGGTCCGCAGCGACGGTCCCTGGTACTACACGGTGGAAGCAGGCAAGAAGATCGAGCGCGAAGTCTGGAACTGGACTACGGCGAATTATCACCTGAGCGTGGTCGGCCCGAATGGCTTCCAGCGCGAGTTCGGCGGTGTGCTGGCATTGGCCACGGCGACCGGTGGCGCCCGTCCTGAGGCATGGCTGAACGCGAATCCGACGGTGATGTCGGTCGATATCGTGCTGTCGAACGTGGACGGGGGCCGTGCCGCCACCTTCCGCGTTGCCGACAACGCCTATGGCCGTGCCGCGACCACCCACACCGTGGCCGCCGGCCAGCAGGCGACCGTGAGCGTGCCGGTCGGCGCCAGCTACGGCTGGTACGACCTGACGGTGACCTGCGACTTCGACGCCCAATATCTGCGCCGCATGGCTGGCCGCGTCGAGAATGGCCAGGCAAGCCGCACGGACCCCGTACTGGGACGCACTGCAGCCGGCCCGCAAGCCACCTTGTCTGCCAGCGCGGGTTCCGTGGCCCGCGGTACCCCGATCAGCTTCACCTATTCGGTGCCGGCCGCACAGGTGAACAGCAAGAACTGGATCGGGATTTACCGCAGTGGTGTGACTCCCGGTTCCACCGCGGCGCTGTCCTGGCAGTACGTCACGACCGGCGGAGGCAGCGCGACGTTTGCCACCTCCGGCCTGGCCGCCGGCAGCTATGCCGCCTGGCTGCTTTACAACGACGGCTACAGCTCGCTGACCAGACCCGTGGCGTTCTCGGTAACCTGATGGTTTTGTGCGATTGTGCCGATTTCTGCACTCCGCACTTATAAATTCATCAAGACTTGCACAATCGTGCGTGATTTACTTTCCTTTCTTTACAACAAGAAACGGAGAGAACCAAATGCGATTGAAAGTAGCAACTGCAGCAGCAATGTTGATGGCCAGCCTGTTCGCGCAGGCTGGTATTCCCTACAAGGACAGCGTTTACGAGTTCAAGCAGCCAGGCGGCGAAAAGCTGCGCGTGCACCTGGACGGTAACGACTACTACGCCGAACAGCGCACTGACGATGGTTCGCTGGTGGTCTATGACGCCGCCAAAAAAGGCTTCTGCTACGCCACGGTGAACGCCGCCGGTGATGAACTGGTGTCGACCGGCGTGCTGGCGACCAACGCCAAAGTGCGCAGCCTTGGCGGCGGCGTGCCTAAAAAGCAGGAAGGCCTGAGCCAGGAGGCCCGTGCCCGCAAGGCCAAGGAAAAGTTCGAGAGGGTGAACAACCGCTCGCTGGACAGCGCACGCAAGTCGGCAACTGTTGCGGCCAGCTCGCCGCAATCCCTGGCCGCAGCGGCTGTGACAGGGCAGGTGAAGGGCCTGACCGTGATCATCGACTTCCCGGACGTGCCGGGCACGATCACCCAGTCCCAGGTCAATTCCTTCCTGAACGACATGCCTTACACCGGCTTTGGCAATGCGCAATCGGTGCGCGGCTATTGGCAATCCGTCTCGGGTGGCAAGCTTGATTACACCAATACCACCACGCTCTATTACCGCGCCAAGCGCAACAAAGCCTACTATGCAGACAGCTCGCTCGATTCCGGCGTCCGTTCGCAAGAGCTGATCACCGAGGCGCTGAACTGGCTGGAGTACACACAAGGCTTCAACTTCGCTTCGCTCAGCGTCGATGCCAACAAGCGGATCCGCGGCCTGAACTTCTTCTATGCGGGCGGCGCAGACAGCGCCTGGTCGAAGGGCCTGTGGCCGCATATGGGCTGGCTGGGCAAGCAGTTCTGTGCGGACGGCGTCTGCACCGGCTACTACCAGATCACCAATATGGGCAGCAGCTTGAGTATCGGTACCTTCTCGCATGAGACGGGTCACCTGGTGATGGGCTGGCCAGACCTGTACGACTATGACGGCAGCTCCGAAGGTTCGGCAGCCAGCTATTGCATCATGGGCTTCGGCAGCATCGGCGCGCAAAGCCAGTATCGCCCGGTACCGCCGAATGGCTTCTTCCGCTACCAGGTTGGTTGGGATACGGTCACCGAGTTGAATCCGGCGCTGAATGCCAACGCTCCGAAAGGGCGCCTGAGCCACACTTCCGGTTCGCATGCCCTGTACCGTTGGACCAACCCGGCCAAGACCGACGAAGCCTTCTATGTGGAAGCGATCTATAAAGCCGACCAGAACCTGTACCAGCCCGGTTCCGGCCTGGCCGTATGGCATATCGACCCCGCCGGCAACAACTCGAACGAGTGGCACCCCTATGTGCAGTTGGAGCACGCCGATGGCCGCCGCGACCCGGAGTACAACGTGAATCGCGGCGACGGCACCGACCTGTATGACGGCGCAATCTACAAGGCCTTCTACGATACGGTACCGAACAATTACGCCAGCCGCGGCACCAACTCGCGCTGGTGGAATGGTGCCGGTTCCAACTTCGGCCTGGCGAACATCAGTGCTGCCGCCAAGACGATTTCCTTCGATGTGGTGAAGGGCGATGGCACGGCCGCCGGCGAGACGTACACCGGTTACCTGTCCGGCACCAACGCTTCCGCGATCCACCCATCGCCATACTTCTACTATAACGGCGGCACGATCAAGGCCAACCTGACCGGCCCATCGAATGCCGACTTTGAACTGAAGCTGGAGAAGTGGAATGGCAGCGCGTGGGTGCAGGTGGCTTCGTCGACCAGCCCGACGTCGACCGAAGCGATTACCTATGCCGCCGCTGTAGCCTATTACCGGATCACCGTGTACTCGTACAGCGGCTCCGGCAACTACACGCTGACCGTCAACAAGTAAGCCGCTCAGTGGTCCCTGGCAGCTCGCGACTCGGCGAGCTGCCTCTTTATTTCATCGATATCGGCCTGCATTTTGAGCTGCGCCGGAGATGCCTTTTGCCCTAGCTCCAGCGCAGCGAAAACATTTTGCATGAGTGCGGCATTGAAGGCCGCGACGCCGAAGACGGTGCTCAGGGTTGCGGCAATCGCTGTAGTGACGACGGTGCGCTTGAGGCTTCCGATAGCCGCCTCAAGCCGCTCAAAATCCCTTTGACGCGACTTCTCGCGCTCTTCCGCCCGAGCTGTATATGCCTCAATAGTGGCGCGAAATTCGGTGAGCTTCGAATCCGAACGGGCTTCAATGACTGCTACGCTGGAGTCGACATAGTGCTTGGTAGCGGGATCCATGATTTCATCTTCGTCGGGTTGGGGAGTGATGTCAACCAAGCTCATGAGGTCACCTCGTGGTGTTCCCCCATTGTGGCGACGCTCCCCACCGCGCGATTGGATCGGGATCAAGCTTTGCCTTGCTTACTCTCCGCCATGTGATGCGCCACGAGGGCATTGGCGTGGCCGTGGCCCAGGCCGTGGTCGGCTTTCAGCACCGCCACCATGTCCATGTGCTTCAGTCCTTTCATGCCTTTGAGCAGCTTGAGCCAATGCTCGACCGGTTTGCCGTATTTCGCTTCGATCGAAGGGAAGTAGGAAGAGGGCGATCCCATGGCCGCCTCCTTACTGTTCAACCAGCAAAGCCAGCAAGGCCAGGGACTGCTGCCAGCCGAGGTAGCACTGCTCGGCAGGAAGCACGGCCGGCACACCTTCCTGCGTGATGTCGACTTCAGTGCCGCAGGACACGGCGCGCAGGTTGATGGTGGTCTGCATCTGTCCTGGCAGGTTGGGATCGTCGAACACTGCGGTGTAGCGGATTTTCTCGCCCGGATGCAGCTCCAGGTACTCGCCGCCGAAGGAGTGGGGGAAGCCTGTGCCCAGGTCGACGAAGGACATGCGGTACTTCCCGCCCACACTGGCATCCATTTCATGGACTTCGCCCAGGTAGCCATTTGGCGGCAGCCATTTGTTGAAGGCCGCGGCAGTGGTCCAGGCTTTGTAAATACGGTCCGGGGAAGCGCGCAGTACGCGGTGCAGCTTGATGGTATTTGTAGTCATTTCAGTAGTCTCCAGATTGAGGTGGGTTGGTATAGGCACGACGGACCAGCACGGCCAGGATCGACAAGAAATACAAAATATTTCGGAAAACTTTGTGTTTATTATCAAGCTTGCACTAAAATTCCGCCCGGCGCACTCTGGGGAAGGGTCTAATAGGCTTGCACGAGCCCCCTCCAATACGCTAAAATTTATGGTTGCCTGACCTAGTGTCTTGCAAAGTCGTAAATTTTCTTATTTTATAAACCCGAATCCCCCCAACAAGGGTGCCCGCAAGGGTCACTGGGAGGATTCCAGACCAAACCCTGGAGTAAATAATGTCTGTAACGATGCGTGAAATGCTGGAAGCCGGCGTCCACTTCGGTCACCAAACCCGTTTCTGGAACCCAAAGATGGCTCCGTTCATCTTCGGCCACCGCAACAAGATTCACATCATCAACCT
>DASWTB010000073.1:0-4873 GCA_036402315.1 Pseudoduganella sp.
CCCGCGTTTGATACGGACCAGGGCGGCATGGAAGTCCAGCAATTGTCCCACCAGGTAGCTGTCATCCCTGTCCGCCTGGCTCATGGCTGGCGCTCCACGGCAAGCAGCAGCACGATTTCCGCCGGCGCCGGCAGGCCGGGCTCTTCCAGCACCAGATTCTGGCCGGCGCGCACCAGCGATGGGTCGGGCATGAGGGCGAACAGCACGGTGCCCGCCGTGCGCAAGCCATCGGCATCGATGGCCAGGCTTGGCGCGCTGGGGATTGCCAGCGGATCGCGTTCGGCGGCCAGCAGCACCAGCCCGCCCGCCGCGTCGATGCGGTAGCGTGCGGCCCCCCGCACGCGGCGCTCGCGGACGTCGTCCAGTTGCGGCTCGCTGGCGATGATGGCGCTGGCCATCCATTGCTCGGCCTGCTCCGGCGGCATGCCGCGCACCCCGACCAGGAGCACCGGCGGCGTATCGTTGGCGCTGCCAGCGACCAGTTGGCGCGTCGGCCAGCCGCCCAGCATGGCACTTTCGAGCAGCAGGCTGAAGTCCGCCATCCCGCGCTCGAAGGCCACTTCCGAACAGCGCCGCTCGATGGTGTCGAGCCGTGCATCGAGCAGGCCGAGCAGCTGGTCGAACGTCTTGCGCAAGTTGCGGTGCTGGTACGGCGGCGCTTCCGGTGCCGGTTCGGCCAGATTGCGCAGGATGGCCAGGTGGCCCAGGACCTGGGCCAGCGCCTGGTACAACTGGAGCGGCGTCAGCGCGTCCAGCGTCAAGGTGCCGCCCAGCTGCGGCAGGCCGGCGCTCAGGCAATGCAATTGCTCGCGCAATTCGAGCCGGCGCAAGCGGTCCTGGCATGCGGCCGCCACCGCTGCCAGTTGGCGTTCAGTCTCAGCCAGCCGGCGGTAGAGTGCCATGGCATCGGCGCGCAGCGATGGCCGGCCATCGGGCGGCGCGAACCCGACATCGAGCAATGGCGGCAGGTATGCTTCCACCTGCAACTGCTGCCGTTCGAACTTGAGCTGCAACAGCGGCAAGCTGGTTTCGGCGCCGGGCGACAGGTCGGCTTCGGCCACCAGGCGGGCATTGGGCTGGACGCGGCACAGGCCGGCGTCTTCCCGCTCCACGCTGCGCAAGCGCGCGCGGCCCGTCGCCTTGCCTTGCGCCGGCACCGCAAGGTGAATGGTGCAGTGCGCGCCCGGCGCCCGCAATGCTTCCAGCGTGGCATCTCCCGGCACCAGCTGCAAAGGCGCGCTGCCCGCGTCGTGGTGCACCAGCAGCCCGTCGGGCAGCACGGCTTCCAGTTGCTCCACTGCGACGACGCCTTGTGCCAGCTTGCCCGCCTGCAGTTCCAGGCGCCGCACCCCCCATGCGTACTGGAAGCCGCTGCGCACATGGTAGGTCACCAGCTCTTCATGGCGTTGCGTCAGCTGTTCGAAGTGGAGCGGCGCCAGCAACAGGCCGTCGTGCCAGAACATGCCTTCGGTGGGAATCGCTACCCGGTCGGTGCTGGTCGAATTCATGTCGCGGCGTCTCCTTGATGAGGTTGTTCTCAGGCCAAGCTGCTGCAATGCATCGGTGGCGGCGCGCGCGGCGGTGCCCTGCCCTTCTCTTGCGGCGCAACGGCCCAGCCCGCGCGTCCGATGGCGATCTGGCCGCCATCGCGCCAGGTTTCGATCCGGGCGCGGCGTTCGCCATCGGCCAGGCCGGCAAACACGAAGACTGCCAGCGCGCGCTGGCCGTCGAACAGGTGCGCCGGCAGCGTCATTTCGCTGGCGGGCGGGAATTCACAGCGGTACACGTGCAAGGAGTCCGGGTAGCTGGGGAGCAGCAATGGGCCTTGCGGGAACCATTTGATTTCCGGGGACATCAGGCGCTGTTCGAGGCCCGCGTCGGCGACCAGCACGATGTCGAGCACGACGGGGCTATTGCGATTGGCATCGGCCTCGGCCAGGACGCGGATCTGGCCCAGATGGAGTTTCGGTGGGCCGCCGAACAGGTTGTTGTACAGGGCGCAGCCTGACAATGCAAAGGCGAAAGCCAGAGCCGGACCCGCAGTGTGGAAACGCAATCGCATGGCACGCATCATCGGTGGAATCAACATTGCCTGATTGAAAAGGAGGGGCCTATTCTGCGCTTATTCTTTTGCGCAGAATCTCGCCAATTGTCACGGCTGAGTTAAATATGGCGCCCGTCCAACACTATCGAAAAGAGAGCCGCCGCGGTGCCCGCCGTGCGCCTGCGCCAGGGGCGCGGTGGTAGGCTAATCCGTCAAGCTGCCACAGGGAGGGGGCCGGCATGCACACGCCAACCAGCGTCTTTATCATTGACGACAACGAAATGATGCGCTCGATGCTGCGGCTCGCGATCCATGAGGCAGGGATGGCATCGGTTGGCGAAGCCGGCTCCATCCAGAGTGCCCAACTGCGCTGCTCGCGTGCCGCACCCGACATCATCTTGCTGGACCTGGGGCTGCCGGACGGCAGTGGTCTCGAGTTGATCAGCGAATTGAAGCAGCAATTGCCGAAGGCCTTCATCATCGTCGTCTCCGGACATAACGACCAGAACGTCGTGCACGAAGCGGTGTCGCGCGGCGCGATGGGCTTTATCCTCAAGCCGTTCAGCATTGGCGCGATTTCCGATACGCTGCTCAATGCCAGGCGCAAGCTCGGACGCGCCAGGTTCGGCGCCTGAGCGCGGCAGCTGTCCGGCTTAAGCCTTGCGGATGGTGAGGTGGGTCGCCGCGCCGCCCTGCTCGTGGCGCTCCAGGCGATACCCCAGGTCCAGCAAATCGAGTCCGGCGAACAGGTGCTCGCCCGCCCCCAGCAGGATCGGCGATTGCGCCAGGTGCATGTCATCCACCAGCCCTGCACGCAGGTATTGCCGGATGGTGGCCGCCCCGCCGCCGATACGCACATCGCACCCGCCTGCCGCGGCACGGGCCAGGCGCAAGGCTTCATGGATGCCGCCGGTGACGAAGTGGAACACGGTGCCGCCCTCCATTTCCAGTGCCGGCCGCGGGTGGTGGGTGAGCACGAAGACGGGCGTATGGTAAGGCGGGTTGGCACCCCACCATCCGCGCCACTTGTCGTCCGGCCATGGCCCGCGGACCGGACCGAACATATTGCGGCCAAGTATCCAGGCGCCGATATTGGCCATGCCGCGCTCCGCATAATCGTTATCGGTGCCGGTCGTGCCGCTTGTGGCGCCCAGCATCGACTGGAAGGTCCGGGTGGGGATCAGCCAATCGTGCAAACGTTCGCCGCCTATTCCAAGCGGGTTCTCGAGGCCCTGCTCCGGGCCGGCGCCGTAACCGTCCACACTGATGGAAAAACACTGTACGCGTACTTTGCCCATGTTGTCCTCACACTTTGCCGACTGCCGCTGAGGGCGCATTCGGTCTATACTGGCCTGCATGCCGAATCCATTTGTCCCAGTGGCAGCCGCATGGCTGGCACACCCGTTGGAAATGTTCCGGGCCTGGCAGGAGCTTGCCACCGTCGCCTGGGCCACCGGCATGCCCGCGCCCCTGGCCGAAGCGGCCGAAGGCGATGACCGCTTCTGCGACGAGGCCTGGCGCAGCAACCCCTTCTTCCACGGCTTGATGCAGCAGTACCTGGGCTTTACCCGGACCCTGGAGCGCCAAGTATATGACACCCCGGGGGTGGACGAACGCGACGCGCACAGCGCGGCGTTCTGGCTGCGCCACTGGTGCAACGCCATCGCCCCCAGCAATTTCCTGCTGACAAATCCGGTCGCGTTGCGGCGGGCGTTCGAGACCGGCGGGGCGAGCCTGCGGCGCGGATTCGAAGAATGGCTGCGCGACTTGCTGGCAGGCGACTTGCGCATGGTCGATCCCGCCCACTTCGAGATCGGGCGCGACCTTGCCGCCACGCCGGGCCGGGTGGTGATGCGCAACCAGATGATGGAATTGATCCAGTACACGCCGGTGCAGCCGGAAGTACGGTCCATGCCGCTGGTGCTGGTGCCGCCCTGGATCAACAAGTACTACATCCTCGACCTGACCGCCCAGAACAGCGTCGTGCGGTTCCTGGTTGAACAAGGCTTCGACGTCTTCATCATCAGCTGGAAGAATCCCGGCGCGGCGATGGCCGGCGTGAGCTTCGAGGACCACCTGTTCGACGGCATCCTGGCAGCGATCGAGGCGGCGCGCACCATCGCCGGCGTACCGCAGGTGCACGCGCTTGGCTATTGCATCGGTGGTACGGCGCTCTCCGCATTGATGGCATGGCTGAACCGCCAGCACCGTGCGGCGCGCGACATCCCCGTCGCGCACTGGACCTTGCTTGCCACCCTGGTCGATTTTTCGAAGCCGGGCGATATCGCCAGCTTCGTCACCGACGACAGCGCGGCATTCCTCGATGGCTTGATGGGCCGCCAAGGCTATCTGGATTCCTTGCAGATCGGCTGGAGCTTCCGCATGTTGCGCCCCAACACGCAAGTGTGGCGTTACGTCGTGCACAAGTACCTGCTTGGGGAACCGGCGCCTGCCCTGGCGCCGCTGGCCTGGAACGCCGACGGCACGCGCCAGCCGAGGGCCACGCATTCGTTCTGCGTGCGCGAACTGTACCTGGCGAACAAATTGGCCCATGCCGACGAACTCGAAATCCGCGGCCACAAACTTGACCTGGGTAGTATCCGCCAGCCTTTGTACGCGGTCGGTGCGGTGGCCGACCACATCACGCCATGGCGCAGCACTTACCGCAGCGCAGCCCTGGTCGGCGCTCCGGTGCGCTATGTGCTCACGGCTTCCGGCCACATCCTCGGCATCGTCAACCCGCCCGGTGGCAGCGCCAAGCAGCAATACTGGGCCGGCCCCCTGATTGCGGACCTCAACCCCAAGGACTGGCTGGCGATGCAAACGGCG
>DASWTB010000074.1:0-6051 GCA_036402315.1 Pseudoduganella sp.
GCGACTAACGCGCTTGACGTCTGCCGACGTCAAGCAGGACTGACAAGGCCGGCGGCAGGATGATGGACTACAATCCGGTCTGTCCTGCCTGGGGGATTTTGACCTGGCCAAAGGTGGGGGAATTTAACCTGGCCAACGGGGAAGAAGATCATATTCTGGTGCTCTAACATTTCAATTACCTCCCCCAAACTGAATGCCACTGGTAATGCGGGACTTCCGATCACAGTGCAAACCTCAACGCTGACCAACGCTTCTACCGTCTGCACTAGCAATTGGTTATCTGGACGCGATTGGAACTCGACCAGAAAATAAAGGTCACTTTCGGATGCGCGGTGTAAGCACCAGACAATGTCGTCATAGCGCAGCTTGCCGCTGACGCTGACGTAGCTCGAATTGACGCGCTCGAATGAGGAAAGCGGCGCACTTTGCGCCCAGTCGCAGTCCACAGCAGCGCATAACAGTTCCTTCGCAAACTCAGGAAAGGAAAAAATCTGTTTGCAACCGGTATCGTTGAGAAAGGCCATGCATGGAGTCTATGTGCTGTGGCGCCGAATAGCTTTGGCGCCGATCAAGGCCCGATGATGGAGCGTGCGACAACTAACTGACGGCGCGCGCTGCGTGACCTAGTCTCTATAGGTCTACCAAAGGGCAGGAGACAGAGATGATTGCCGACAAGGATGCAATCGCAATGATTGCCGTGAAAGACCTGGCTGCCGCAGGCAGATTTTACGAGGACGTTCTCGGCATGCAAAAACTCGACAGTCCTGAAGAACAGGTGCTGGTCTTCCGCAGCGGCTCGACCAGGATCAACGTCTATCAATCGCAATATGCCGGCACCAACAAAGCCACCACTGTCACGTGGAACGTCGGCAGCGAAATCGAAGCCGTTGCCGCCAAACTCAAGGCCAAGGGCGTGAAGTTCGAGCATTACGACATGCCGGGCCTGACGCTCGAAGGCGACGTCCATGTGGGCGGGCACATGAAGGTTGCCTGGTTCAAGGATGTCGACGGCAATATCCTCAGCATTGCGAGTGGCTAGGAGGTCGATATGAAATCACGTAGCTTGATCGCAGGTGTGCTGCTTTCGGCACAGGCAATCGCCGGGCCGGAAGTCGACAGGGAATTCACTGCAATGGATACCGATCATGACGGCAAGGTGTCGGCAGCCGAACATGCCGCCGGGGCGAAGATGATGTTCGGGAAAATGGATGCCAACCATGATGACAAGGTGACAGCGGCAGAAATGACGGGGGCACACCATGCGGTGACGGGACAGGCGCCCAGGAAGTCGGATATGCCTGCCGCCGACAAGATCAAGGCCGTCGATTCGGACGGAGATGGCGTCCTTACTGCCGATGAGCACGCCAAAGGTTCGACCGCCATGTTCGCGAAAATGGATGCCGATAAGGATGGCTTCCTGAACAAGCAGGAAATGGCCGCAGGGCACGCGGCCATGCTGAAGAAGCAGTAATCAGACCGGCGCCAGCAACGCGAGCTGTTCGGGAGTGAGATAGCACCATTCGCCTTCCTGCAGGCCGAGCGAATCGAGTTGCAGCCGGCCGATAGCGGAACGGTGGAGCGCGGAGCAGTGATTGCCGGCAGCCGCCAGCATGCGTTTGACCTGGTGGTACTTGCCCTGCTCCAGCACGATCTCAAGCTGGTTCTCGCCGCGCTTGATACAAGTGACGGCAGCCAGCGGGGCAGGTTCATCGTGCAATTGCACGCCGGCCAGCATCTGGGCCACCAGCTCATCGGTCACCGGTTCGGCCGTGGTGGCCAGGTAGACCTTGGGCACGTGGCGCTTGGGAGAGGATTGGGCATGAATGAACGGGCCATCGTCGGACATCAGCAGCATGCCGGTGGTGTCGTGGTCGAGGCGGCCAACCGGTTGGACTTCGCGCCAGGTGAATTGCTCAGGAAGCAAGGTCAACACGCCAGGATGATGGCTGGGCTTGCGGGAGCATTCGTAGTCGGAAGGCTTGTACAGTGCAATATAGAGGTGCTCGCGATACACCCATTCTTCGCCGAACACTTCCAGCACCAGGCCGTCGGTTTCGATAGTCGCTTTATAGTTGTCCTGCACTTCGCCGCCGATGGAAACGTCACCGTCTTCGATCAGGGCGCGGCAGTATTTACGGGTGCCGAAGCCTTGCGACTGCAGGATTCGGTCCAGGGATAATTTACTCATGGGGCGGGATTTTACCGGATTTACGCTACCGCAAGCTTCCCTATTGATGCAGATCAAAGGGCGTGGCAGTCGAGTTGGTACACTTAAATAGCATTAGGAATCTGCTGACTGGGCTATAGGAATTTCTTTGGGAGATCTCAGCAATGAAGCTCTACATCAACCGTAAGTCGTTGGCACAGGCCCATGCCGCTGCGCTGGAAACCAAGTTGGCTGTAGCGCGCTGGAGCGGTCAGGCAGGGGGAATGCCGCAAGCGTTATGGCGGCGCCAGCAGGGAAGCGAGTTGCTGGAATGGCTGGTGCAAGGCGGTTTTTCCGCCGAAGACCAGAGCACAGAAACGAAAACAGCGGCCAGGGGCCGCCGTTCTCTTGCCTCCCAAAGAGACAGTGACGAGGAATGTGAATTCACTCAAGTCCGCATCCGTAATGCGGCTGCGTAGTCTGCCTCAAGAATTGATTGCTAATCGCCCTCCCCTTGAATCGAACTACACCGTCAATATAGTCCACGTCGGGGAAATGGCAAGCAAAAATGCCAATGTTAACTGCTGAGCCACTCCGCGCCTGCCCCTAGCGCAAGCTCGGCTTGGCGGCATCGGCGGCGGCCTTGATTGCGCCGTAGCCAACCGCCGCGCCAAACTTTTTCAACACGCGCTCAGGCAGGTTTTCATGCTGGGTGTAGTCGACAATGTCTTCGGCTTTCACCACATCGCGCGCCACGCTGTCCACGCTGCCAAGGTCATCGGCCAGGCCCATCTCGATCGCGCGCGCGCCAGTCCAGTAGAGGCCGGAGAACATGTCCGGGGTTTCCTTCAGCCGCGTGCCGCGGCCGGTGCGCACCACGTCGATGAATTGCGCGTGGATTTCCTTCAGCATGGTCTGGGCATGCTGCTTCTGCTTGTCGGATTGCGGGCTGAACGGGTCCATGAAGCCCTTGTTCTCGCCCGCAGTCAGCAGGCGGCGTTCGACGCCCAGCTTTTCCATGGTGCCGGTAAAGCCGAAGCCGTCCATCAACACGCCGATCGAGCCGATGATGCTGGCCTTGTTGACGTAGATGCGGTCGGCAGCCGACGCAATGTAGTAGCCGCCCGAGGCGCAGATTTCGTCCACCACCACGTACAGCGGCTTTTGCGGATAGCCTTGGCGCAGGCGGCGGATTTCGTCCACGATCATGCCGGCCTGGACGGCACTGCCGCCCGGGCTGTTGATATGCAGGACGATGGCCACCGAGCCGGTATCGGAGAAGGCCTTGTTCAGCGCAGGAATCACCACGTCGGCAGCGCCGCTCCCTTCGGATTCGATGCTGCCTTCGATTTCGATCAGGGCCGTATGGCGGCCCAGCGCTTCGGCGTCGCCGCCCATCAGGTTGACGCCAAAGTAGCTGGCCAGGGCGAAGAAAATAATCGCCAGCGTCGACACTTTGAAGAAGATGCTCCAGCGGCGGTTGGCGCGTTGTTCCTTCAGCGTGGCAAAGACCAGCTTTTCCAGGACTTCACGTTCCCACTTGATGGGCGGATTTTCTGCCGGAGACGGGGCTGGAGTTGGAGCCGGCTGGTTGTTATTGTCGTTGTTATCACTCATGGTCGTGGGCGCACGTAGTCGTCAGGCTGCCAGTAGATGTTTTCGTCGCGCTCGCTCACGGCAATCGGGCGCAGGCGGCCGCCGCGGCAAGGGCCGCCGGCACATTGGCCATTTTCGGGCATATAAATGGCGCCGTGTGTGGAACACATGATATATAAGCCGCTGGATTCGAAGAACTCACCCTCAGCCCAGTCGAGCTCGATCGGCACGTGGGCGCAACGGTTCAGGTAGCCGTACACCTTGCCGCCAAAGCGCACCACGAAACCGGTGGTATCTTCACCGCCGGCGCGCAGCGGGAAACGGATGCCCTTGCCGCCTTCCAGCAGCGCCTCGGCAGCGCACACCAGGATTTCAGCTTCCATCACGCATTCTCATTCAGCCATTGGTGCAGCTGCGGCACCGTACGTGCCGAGAACACCGGTTTGCAGGCAGCCAGTTGATCGAGTGGATGGGCGCCATATTCGACGGCGATGCCAGACGATCCCGCATTTTGCGCCATCATCAGGTCGTGCGTGGTATCGCCGATCATGACCGTGCGGCGCAAATCCTGGCCCAGTTCGCGGGTCAGCTCCTGCAGCATGGCCGGGTGCGGCTTGGAGAAAGTCTCATCAGCGCAGCGCGTGGCGTCGAAGGTCGACAGCAGGCCGGCCGCGTTCAGGGAACGGTTCAAACCGACCCGGCTCTTGCCTGTGGCCACGGCGAGGAAATAGCCTTGCTGTGACAAATCCTGCAGCATTTCATGCACACCATCGAACAAGGTCAGCTCGTGGTCTTTCGCCAGGTAGTGATAGCGGTAGCGCTCCATGATGCGCGGATAAACCTTGGGGTCGAGCCCCGGCATGGCCACCTGCATGGCTTCGCCCATGCCCAGGCCGATCACGTGGGCAGACTGCTCCCGGCTCGGGATCGGCAGGCCCAGATCCTTGGCGGCGGCCTGGATGCACTTCACGATGGTGGCGGTGCTGTCCATCAGCGTGCCATCCCAATCGAAGACGATCAGGTCAAATTGCTTGCGTGGCATTATTTTTTTCTCAATTCAATGGTTTCCCCAAGCTTACCAAGAATCGCTGGCATTCGGCGGCCAAAGGCGCATTCAGGGTCATCGGCTTGCCCGTTTCCGGATGGGTGAACGTGATCTGGTGCGCGTGCAGGAACATGCGTTTCAGCGCACCGCGCGTTTCCGTGGCTTTCTGCAGCGCCTTGTTCAAGGCGAAATCGCCGTATTTATCGTCACCTGCGATGGGGAAGCCGGAAGATTGCAGGTGTACGCGAATCTGGTGGGTGCGGCCGGTTTTCAGCTCGGCTTCCAGCAGGGCAAAGCCGTCGAACTTCTGCAGCAGGGTGAATACGGTGTGCGAGGCCTGGCCGTCGGCTTGCGCCCGAACACGACGCTCGCCGTCCGGCAGCGTGTATTTATGTAATGCCAATTTGACGTGCTGGCGCTTGTTTTTCCAGTCGCCCACGGCCAGGGCCAGGTAACGCTTGTCGGTCAGGCCGTCGCGCATCTGGTCGTGCAGGTTGGTCAAGGCGGTACGTTTTTTGGCGATCAACAGCAGGCCGGAGGTTTCCCGGTCCAGGCGGTGCACCAGTTCCAGGAACTTGGCGTCCGGGCGGGCAGCGCGCAGCTGCTCGATCACGCCAAACGAGACGCCGGAGCCGCCATGCACCGCCACGCCGCACGGTTTGTTGATCACCAGCAGGTTGGCGTCTTCGAAAATGACCTCGAATTCGGCGGCAGGGACGGTCGCCTCTTGCTTCTCGGCAATACGAATCGGCGGAATGCGGACCAGGTCGCCGGCCTTCAGGCGGTACAACTGGTCGATCCGGCCCTTGTTGACCCGGACTTCACCCGAGCGCAGGATACGATAGACGTGACTCTTCGGTACACCTTTGCAAACGCGCAACAGGTAGTTATCGATCCGCTGACCGGCCTCTTCTTCAGTGATTGTGACGAATTGTGCTTGCGGCAGGACCTGTTGGGGGGAAGCGGAATCGGCTTTTTGCGGCTTGTTTTGGCCCGGCTTCCCAGAATTTCTCTCTAAGTCCTTCATTTTGAATATATAATCGTTTTGCCGCAGTTTTTAAATTGCTGCACGTGTAAAGAATTAAACGTACATTTTACACAGGGGCGTATCCACTGGCCTCGCCAAACGCAAATTCAGTGGGAAAAATCGTATACGCACATTCGTGCGCCGATCAGGGTCGCAACCACTGTTGCCATCGGCTCGAGCGCTCGTGTGCTGAATTAGACTGGCTGGATTGTTAGGATAAGTCCGGTGAGCAAGCAC
>DASWTB010000075.1:0-4567 GCA_036402315.1 Pseudoduganella sp.
AGGAAGTCGCCACGGCCGAACCTTCGATGCCTTCGAAGTAGATGCGCACGGTCTGGCCCTTGTACGCGCTCAAGTCGAAGGTGCGCTGCACGTAGCTGGAACCCTTGTTCAGGTTCGAGTAGGTGGCGAGCGTCGCCAGCAAGCTGCCGCTGCTGTTGCGCACCTGGACCTTCAAGGTATCGTAGGCCGTGGTAGTGGTGGTTTCGTCGGAGCTGATCTTGAGCCAGAAGCCCAGGGTGGCGCTGGTCGCGCTCGACGGGATGCTCACTTGCTGGTACAGCGTGTCGGTGTGCGCGCTGCCGTAGCCGTTCATCCACGCCTTCCAGGTGCCGGTGCGGGCGGCAACGGAGGAATCGTTGGTGATCACGCCGCTGGTGGCGCTCCAGTTGGTGCTGCCCGACTCGAAGCCGCCGTTCAGCACCAGTTGCTGGGCGGTGGTGTTGTTCACGCTGAAATTGACCGCCGACGACAAGGTGCTGTTGCTGGCTGCATCGAAGGCCTTGGCGGTGAGCGCATGCGTGCCGTTGGCAATGCTGGTCGAATTGAAGGCGTACGACCAGGGCGAGGTGGTGTCGCTGCCTTTCAGCGCGCCGTCCACGTAGAACTCGACCTTGGTCACGCCGACATTGTCGCTGGCGCTGGCGTTGAAAGTGATGGTGCCGCTGCTGCCGCTGCTCGATGCGCTGACCGTTGGCGCCACGGTGTCGCCGGAGGCTGCCTGCTGCGTCACCCAGACCGGTGCCGACCACAGGATATTGCCATCGTTCTGGGTCACCTTGGCGTAATAGAAATGGGCGCCGTTGGCCGGGGTGATGGTGGTGTTGGCGCTGTTGCCCAGCAAGGTCACGGTGCCATTGCGGCCTGGGACGCCTTCGAAGATTTCGACGGTGGAAACGGTCTTGCCGGACGTGCTGCTGAAGTTGGCCACCAGGTTCAGCGTACCGCTATTGGTGAAGCGCTCGCCCATCATATGGCCGTTGGCGGTCAGCACCAGCTGCGAAGTCTTGTCCATGGTTGCAAACACGCGGCGGGCGCGGACCGCGTCCATGAAGCTGGCGTTGCTCAGGGCGGTGCCGTTCGGGATCAGCACGCCGGTGCGGTTGGTGTAGGAAGCGCCCCAGTTGGCGCAATGGTTGTCCTGGTTGGTGCTGAAGGCCACGTGGTAGCCCGCTTCCAGCGCCTTGCGGCAAGCGCTTTCGTAATTGCTGCGCCCGGTCTCCGATTCGGTGGTGTTGGTCGAGAAGGCGGACGTATTCATCACCTCGCACAGCGCCATCGCCTCGTCGCCATCGGCGGTATAGCCAAGCGCAGTGCCGTTGACGATGAACTGGCCGCTGGAGGAAGGGTGGTTGAACTGGCCCAGCCAGCCGCGCTGGCGCATCAGGGTGTACAGGCTGGCGTAATCGTTCTTGGCCGTCAAGGTGTCGGCCAGC
Source organism: Pseudoduganella sp. (assembly GCA_036402315.1). GTDB lineage: Bacteria > Pseudomonadota > Gammaproteobacteria > Burkholderiales > Burkholderiaceae_D > Rugamonas. The sequence goes on from DASWTB010000075.1 coordinate 1,434, forward strand.
AGTTGGCCGGAGCTGTTGCTCTCCCATCCCAGCAACTCGTTCGCGTTCAGGATGTTCATGTGGCCGCCATTGCTGATGACGCCCCATTCCATGCCGTAGAGCGCCAGGAAGTTGGGATTGGCACTGTTGAAGCTCGCCGCTTCGCTCAGGCCGGACTGGTACAGGGCTTTGGCGGTGGCCGGGTCGGCGGAAGTATTGGTGGAGTCCGAGCCGTCGTACATGTGGTTATGTTCGGACGCCATCAGGAAGTCCAGGCCGCGGCCTTTGGCATAGGTGAAGGCGTCGGCCGGGCCGAAGGCACCCGCTTGCGGCGCCTGCGAGCCGGTGCAACTGGCCAGGTTGCCGCCGCCATCGCTATGGTTGGTCTGGCTGTGCAGGTTGCCGAAATAGACGGTGTAGGGCAGGGAAGAGGGGGCGGGGGCGGATGCCATCCTCACCGGGGCACCAGCTTTGGGCTGCTGTTGGCCGATGGCGATATCCCATTCCTGCTCGTGGATCTCGCCATCGTGGCCGGCAATGCGGCGCAATACCGCATCCGCATTGGCCGACAGGCCGCGCTTCGACTCTTCCGAAATGGCGCGCAGGCGGGCCTTGTAGATGCCGGGCGGCAGAGCGTTACGGCGGTTCCTGCCGGCCCATTCGACCGTCACGCTGACCGGCTTGTCGTGCAGGCGTTCGACGCCTGTCCAGCGTTCGGCCACGCTGCCGTCGGCAGTCACCACTTCCAGCACCCAGCTTACGGCTTGCACGTCCTGGACGTTCGGGAAGCTGAATTCGAGCGTGAAGCTGCGCGCTTCATTGGCGCCGGGCGCTGCGCGGTATGGCGCATGCAGCGTGGCTTCGAATTCGTGATGGTCGGCGGTCGATGCCTGGGCGGCGCCGATGGCAGCCAATGCGGCAGCCAGCGCAAGTTTGCGAAGTGCGAAAGTCATGGTGTTCCCCGTGCTGTTGTAATCCGCAAAAATATGCAGCAGCACGGTAGGCGGGACAAATATGGAAAACCTTGGCGATTAAGAGGATCGCGTTATATACCGGTTTGAAATGTCTCAAAACGAACGGATTGCGCGATTTGTCCGGATTTGCATGGCTTGTGTGACGGGGACGTCATAAATCTCCTGGCGCCGCAAGCTGCGCCTGTGGCTTTTTCGCTGCAACTTCGTCGCCAAGCCTGCTGTGACAATTCGATAGACTCGAGCACCCATCCCATTGATACAGTTGTTTCCATGAGGAAATTAATTGGGGATCGGGATGATTGATTTGATGGGGAAAATGCTATTGACGGTACTCGCGAGCACGCTTGTTGCGATGCCGGCGCTTGCAATTACAGAAAAGACGAAACCCCTGCAATACTTGAACTAGTCGAATACGATTTATCCGCTCGATGGCGACGCTTTGACGGAAAAGATCGAGTCGGAATGTCGTACGGCGACGGTTTCCTGCACTTTTACTTTGGATGGCATTTACTGGCACGAAACCTCCAGTAACTGAAATCAAGAAAGCTACCATCTGTTTGAGAGCGGAGTGCACTTCGGCTAGTTGTCCTGACCGAACGTTTGTGATCGACTACCGCATCAGCGAACCATCCGCCATTTCCCAAGACACGAAATGTAAATGTCTCTTGTATGGTCTCGATCCCGCGTATCGCGGCGGCCCCCCACCTGGCCTAACTGCGCCAGGTCGATAGACTCGTTACCTATGATTTCTTAATTATGAAGAAACCGTTAAAAATTACACTTGTAGTAATCGCGTTGGTAGGACTTGCGCTGGCTGCGTTCCAATGGGGACGCTCGGTAGGCGCGAGTTCAGCTAGATATACCTTCGGCCGCGTCGAGAACCGACTAACTCATTTGAATGCACTGGCAGCATACAGCGCAAATGTGAAAATCTCAGAGCATTTGAGCTCAGAAAGAAGTGATCAAGCCAGCTGTCTTGCGAACTTGTATGCTAGTGCTTATGCAAGACAGGTAAGAGGTTGCTTGGCAGATCCACAGTGTAGATCTCTAATCTATGATGAAGCAAAGGCAGAGGCGCCTGAGCTATTGGGTTCCGCCAATGACAGGTATCGCTATTACGAAGAAAATGAATCCTGTCATACTGGCAATGAAAAGTATTAGGGGCCTACAACCGATTTAACAGCCTCGCAACAGGGTACGCCAACCGGTAGCACTGATCGGTGACGGCGTTCCCAATTTTAGGCAGGTAATAGACTATGAAAAGTAAGGTGCAGTCTCACGTTTTGGTTTCATTGATCAAGAATCTTGACTATGAAATGCTCAGCGACACTCAATGGGACGAGTTAAAAGAAGTCGATCTACTGGACCAGAAGCAGCTATCGAAGGTTTTAGCCGACTACGTAGGAACTGAATACGGATCGATGGATACTGGATCACAAGATTCTGTTAAAGAGAACTTAAGGCTTGCTTTGTCTGACGAAAAATATGATTTCAATAGCATTTTGACCAATCTGGAGATTCCGTTCGGCCCGATTAGCGATGGTCGCTCGCTCTTCCTAGCAGTGTGGGAGACAATGATTGGTGAGGCATTCCGCGACGCCTAATCGCAATCTTATTCGAGAAGGGCGAAGCCAGATGCCAATGCATTGCGCAATGCATTGGGTAGCCGCTTGGCCGTGCAGTCCGATTCGGATCGTGAATTGAATGCAGCTCCTGAAGGAAGCAATCGCTCGCGCGAAGGCGCGCGACGGGTTTTATGTCGGCGTTTGAGGGACAGCCCTTAATGATGCCGATACCGACGCCGGGCGGTATGCTCACAGTGCCTCGAAGCGGATCGAAATCTCGCAGGCTGCAACATCCGATTATTGCGGCCGGAATACCAGCACCGGCACCGGCGTGTTGAGCAGCACGCGGTGGGTTTCACTCCCCAGCAGGACGCCTTTGACGCCTTTGTAGCCATGGGTGGCCATGGCGATCATGTCGCAGCCGTAATCGATTGCCGTGGCGACGATAGTTTCGTAAGGCTGGTCGGAGCGGCGCTGCACCACGTCGCAGGGCACGTTGTATTCGCGTGCGACCTTGCGCACCTCTTCCAGCAAGGCGGACGAATGGAGTTCGCTCTCCTTCAGGTAGACGCCGCGCGTGTCCTCCAGCATGTCGGGGTGGTAGGTGAAGACGTGG
>DASWTB010000076.1:0-2756 GCA_036402315.1 Pseudoduganella sp.
CGGGTGAACGGCGTTTGCCATTCCACGTGCTCGCGCGCCAGGCGCGCCCAGAAGCCTTCATAGTCGCGCTCCGCTTCGTCGCACAGCGCCTTGTAGGCGGCCATGCCTGATACTGCGGCCTTTTCGACGAATGCTGATGGTGGCGCGAAAATACGCGATTCCACTGGTCCCTGTTGGTCTGCGCCCTGGTTGGTCATGCTTGTCTCCGGTTAGTGATGGTTTGCTTGCAACAATAGAGCTTGTCGCTTACTGCGCCCTTACATTATTCAAGGCGCCACTTTTGCCATTTTAATCACATCTTTACCCTCTGGTACAGGTGGCGCGGGCAGCACGCGATCGACCAGCAATACCAGTTTGCGGCGCGTCCATCCGCCCAGGCCCAGCTCGAGCAGCCAGTGCGAGAACGAAGCGAGCGGGATCGCCAGCAACAGCGCGAGGTAGACCTCATTCCAGCTTCGCGTATGCAGGTAGTGCTGGTCCAGCCAGCGGGTCAAGACCACTTGGCCAAGAAAATGTGTGAGGTACATCGAGTACGACACCTTGCCTACCCACTGCAGCCAGTGCGGCGTGCGCAGCGTGACAGTTTTGCTGGCAATGGCCAGCGAAAGCAGCATCAGCGCCAGAGGCCAGCCCCACCCTGCCGGGCCGTGGAAGCCGCCCACGCCGGACCAGCCCCACCACAGCACAAAGCCTGCGCTGCACACGACCGCCTGCCAGGCCAGCCCCGCACTGGAGAAGCGCACGCCGGGGTTCAGGTACAGCAGCCCAATTGCCATGCCGGCCACGAATTCCCAGATGATCGGGTTGGTCACCAGGTGCAGGTAGGGTGTTTCGAACATCAGGTACTGGCGTACGTCCAATGTAGGCCCGCCGGCCGTCATCGGCAGCACAATCAGGGTCAGGGCCATCCAGCATCCCAGTGCCAGCCAGCGCCTGCGGCCCGCAAGCATGCTGGCGCAGAATACGAGATAGAAGTACATTTCGAACGCCAGCGTCCACGCCAGCGGGAACACCAGCCCGAAGAACGGCGCATCCTGCGGCGTCACCGGGCGGAATGTCAGCGACTGGAACAGCGCTTGCAGCCGTTCTGGATCTTCGAAGAACCACAGGCCATCGCGCTTGATGAAGATCCACGCCAGCGTCACCGCCGCGTACGCCGGCCAGATCCGCGCGAAGCGTTTGACCGCAAACAGCGCTGCGTCGCGCGGGCCGCTGGCATCGCGGGTGGTGTAGACCATAATGAAGCCGCTGACCAGGAAGAACAGGTCGACGCCCATGGCGCCTGGCAGGAACAAGGCAGTGGCCAAGCCTTCATTCGGCGTGCCGTCCAGGAAAAACCGGCCATGTGTCAGGACCACCAGCAGCACGGCGATCCCGCGCAGGCCCTGCACCCACTCGAGCTTCATAATCTTCAGGCAAATTAGACAAAACGGCAATGTAGCACAGCCCGGGCGCTACAGCGGTGCCCTTGCACGTGTAGAATATCGGCTGTTTTTCCAACGCTTGATCTATAACCGCAGATGACCGAACCACTGAACCCCAACGGCAAACGCCTTAGCCCTATTCCCGCCTTTATCTTCATGTCCCGCTGGCTGCAGCTTCCGCTGTACCTGGGCCTGATCCTGGCGCAGTGCGTCTATGTGTTCCACTTCTGGGTCGAGCTGAAGGACCTGATCGGCGCGGCGCTGGGCAACGCGCACTCGCTGGAGCACATCCTGCAGGCAGTCACCGTCAAGGGCACTGAAGCGCCGACCAAGTTGACCGAAACCACGATCATGCTGGTGGTATTGGGCCTGATCGACGTGGTCATGATCTCCAACCTGCTGATCATGGTGATCGTGGGTGGATACGAAACCTTCGTCTCGCGCATGCACCTGGAAGGCCACCCTGACCAACCGGAATGGCTGTCGCACGTGAATGCCTCGGTGCTGAAGACGAAACTGGCGATGGCGATCATCGGCATCTCTTCGATCCACCTGCTGAAGACCTTCATTAACGCCCACGCGTACACCGAAAAGGTCCTGATCGCGCAGACCGCCATTCACATCGCTTTCCTGCTGTCCGCAATGGCGATTGCGTACACCGATCGCATCACCACCTTGACGCACAACGAATCCAAGCACCACTAATTAGCCAACGAGCCAATCATGACCATCATCAAGCAAGACGACCTGATCGAATCTGTTGCCGCCGCGCTGCAGTACATCAGCTACTACCACCCAGCCGACTACATCCAGCACCTGGCGCGCGCGTACGAAGCCGAGCAAAGCCCGGCTGCGAAGGATGCGATCGCGCAGATCCTGACCAATTCCCGCATGTGCGCGGAAGGCAAGCGTCCGATCTGCCAGGACACCGGCATGGTGAACGTCTTCCTGAAGATCGGCATGGGTGTGCGCTTTGAGGGCTTCACCGGCACCGTAACCGACGCCGTCAATGAAGGCGTGCGCCGCGCGTACAACTTCGCCGACAACAAGCTGCGCGCCTCCATCGTGGCCGACCCGCACTTCGAGCGCAAGAACACCAGGGACAACACCCCGGCCGTGGTCCACATGGAACTGGTGGAAGGCAATACTGTCGACGTGGCCGTTGCAGCCAAAGGCGGCGGCTCCGAGAACAAGACCAAGTTCGTCATGCTGAACCCGTCCGACTCGCTGGTGGACTGGGTGCTGAAGACCGTGCCGCTGATGGGCGCGGGCTGGTGCCCGCCCGGCATGCTGGGCATCGGCATTGGCGGCTCCGCCGAAAAGGCCATGATG
>DASWTB010000077.1:0-29223 GCA_036402315.1 Pseudoduganella sp.
CCAGTTTCTCTTCTTCGTGTGCGGCGTAGTCATCCAGCGCATCGGATGGAAAATTCGGATGATCGACCGCCTCGCGTGCCACTTTCGCGTCCTTATCCTTGTACAGCAGCCGCAGCACGTCAGCCGGCGCTTTCGGGTTACGCACCACATTCAGGCGCACCGCGGCGTAGCGGCTGCCGGCAAAATGGTTGAGCCAGGTTGGACGGCGCTCGCTGGCGGCCAGACGGGTATCCACCGACAGGTGCTGCATGGCCACCAGCTTGTCGAAGTACTCGTCGCTGTCGATGCCGCCGCTGTCGATGCACTGGCCGATGAACTTGCCGTCACCGGCCTTGATCAAGTGATCGACATAAAAAGCCGGCACCGAGTACACACTTATCGGCAACTGCCGCAACGGCGTTGCCAGCGCCTCCTGCCAGAGCGGATTGGTGCTGATCTCCTGCCAACGGGGCTGCTGTTCGACAAATGCAGGGGCGAAATGGTAGATCTCGGCAATCAGCGACAATTTGGATAGTGGATGGGCGATGTAATCGGCCACGCTCCGCTCCTCGGTCCACCAGCGTTGATACAGCAGTTGGACGCTGTGCTCCAGATCGTGGTCGCGTTCGATGGTGGGCAAGATGCGGGTAAAGTTGGATTTGCGGGTCATGTTCAATTGATCCTGATTACGGAGCCAAACGGGAAAGATTCATTGCTTTGCGCCCCCGGCAAGGCGACCCATAGCAGCGGATAGGTGGGGGGCTGGTCGGGAAATATTCCCATACCATCGGTAAAGTAAATGGCGGCATCGACAGGCCGCTGGTGTTGCTGCCGCTCCAGCGTATCGAAGAACGGACGGAAATCGGTGCCGCCGCCGCCACGTGCGTCGGGCAAGGGCAAGCCCGCGTGCAGCGAATGCGGGCCGTGTACAACAGTGTCGCAATAGTAGAGTTCGCAGCGCATATGCGGGTAGAGCTGGAGGATGCCCGTCAACTCTGCGCCAATCTGCCGCAATGTGTCGTCGTCGATCGAACCGGAAGTGTCGATGGCGACATGCAGCCGTACCGTTTCCTGTTCCAAGTCTTCCAGATACAAACCGGCGTGCACAAAGCGACGGTCGAGACCGGCAAAGTCGGTCGGTGTGCGCACCATAAAGCGCCACAGCAGCGTGCGCCAATCCAGTTGCGGGTTGGCGGCGGCCTGAATTTCGCGCAGCAATCCGCCAGGGTCGGATCCTTGCTGCTGCGCCTGCACGTTCTGCCTGGCCTGAACCAGCGCGGCTTCCCAGTGGGTGTGCAGGGTAGCCTCGTTCGCGGTTCCCGTGGATGGCCGCAGATCGCGCAGGCATTGGGCAGGTGCCGTCGGGACGGACAGTTCGGGAGCGCTTGCCGATGCGGCGCTCGTTGCGGCCGCGCCGGCAAAGCGTTTGGCAAACGCTGCACTCATGCCGCTCTTGCGGGCGTCGCCACTGCGCGATGGGCTTGCGCCCGCACTGGGAGCTGCGGCGGGATTCCCGTCCTCTGAAATGTCGCCAGCGCCACCCGGCTGCACCGAAGAGGCCGGCACACGGTTCTTTTGCAGCCATTCGTAGACGTGCTCGGCGGTTTCCGGGACCAGGCTGGGCGCCAGATCCCGCGCCTGTATCGTGCCCGGAGGCGGCGACAGCGCGGTCTGGCTGCTGATGATGTGGTTGACCATCACATCGCAGGCGATGTTCCACAGTTCAGGATCGCGCGTGCGCTGGCGCAACGGGTGCAGCAGTGCGGCATGCAGGGTCAGGTGCAGCAGCAGACTGATGCGGGCGGGTTCGCTCAGCGCAAGGAATGCGTCCGGATGGATGTAAATGTCGCGTCCGTCCGTGTCGGCCAGTTTTATCCTTTCGTCGAAACGGTAGCCGGCAAACATCGACAAGACCGCGAAGAATGGGCTTTCCTGGCGCAGGCGCAACTTGCAGCGCGATAAGGCTTCGTCCGCGATCGTGTTCACGAGGCCAGTGCGGCAAAATGGTCGAGGTAAACGCTCAGCTCGGCATCTTGCAACAATTGCCGGCGGAATTCGTCATACACCTTCAAGTCTCGCATCTTCGGGAACAGATCGACGGCAGCCAGTTGTACCCATTCCGGCGGCGCCTCCCGGATCAGCCAGCGCAAGGCAGACAGCGCCTGCTCCCGGTTCTTGACGTGACTGACAATGCCGCTTGTCAAAGCATACTGTAGCGAGGGCTCGGCTGGAAAGACATCCGTTGATTTGCCGCTGACGATACGCTCGATGCCAGGGATCTGGGCCGCCAAATGCTGGAACACTTTGAATTCGGCCGCCGCTGCCGCACCGACCGCCGGCACCACATCCAGCCCTGCCTTCAGCAAGCCATCTGCCATGCTCCAGCTGCGTGGCGACGGCCACGCGTTGGACTGGCTATCCATCTTGTGCAACAGCGACGGCCGGAAGTTCAGGAAACCGATAATGTGTTCGTGCAAGTTGGCGCGGTGGGCGTAACGGCGGAAGCTTTCCAAGTGTGCCTCGACCGGCAAGTGCAGGAAGCGGTTGGCCAGTGGCGAGGGCATGTCGAAAATGGCGGCGCGATCTTCCGCGCGATTGCCGGCAGCCCACACGAACCAACCCGGCGGAACCTGGTAACTGCCGACCTCCCGGTCCAGCACAAGCTGCTGGGCGACGCCTTGCAGCACGGGGGGCGCCAGGTTGATCTCATCGAGAAACAGGATGCCGCTGCCATCGCGCGGCAGGAATTCAGGCGGATACCAGGCGGTAACGCCATCCCGTGGGACCGGCACGCCGCGCAAGTCGGTCGGGGCCAACTGGCTCAGGCGCAAATCGATAAACCCGATCTGCTGCGCTTGCGCGACCTGGCGGACTACACTGGATTTGCCGATGCCGGGGGCTCCCCAGATCATGACGCTGTGGTGCAAGCGATGCTCGATCAGGGTCGAAAGGTATTGAAACAGCTGCTGTGGTGTCATGCTACATTCTTGGTTATCGATGGTGTCCCAGAAAGGGCCTATGAGATGTGATTCTCAAGGGCCTGAGTCCCGTTCAGTTGATCACGCCGCTTGATTTCGGCATTCAGGCGTTCCAACTACTTGGCAGCATGGATGGCGAGTTGCTTAATTTTGAGGTCTTTTAGCGCGAAGCCCTTCATATGACTGAGGTCGTCCAGGTCGTCAGCCTCTAATTCATACAGCTGGTTCATTTTGCGCGAATCCAGCAGGAACGAGATGGCGGGAACGCCCTCAACGAATGGAAAAGTTCTCGGCGCAGAAAAACGGACGACCTATTTGGGCTTGCACGTCCGCCAGAGAGGATCCAACTCCAATGCCTTGAAAGTTGCCGTCGTAACCGCTGTGAACTGCGATGCTGATCAACTGGCGTTGCATCCCAAAGTAAAAATCAATGTTGGTAAAGCGTAGGCAGTTGCGGTTGACACTGTGGCGCTTCGGTTTGTAATCGAAGGTGGCGCGGACCTCGTCTTCGGCCATCCCGAAGGTCCATTTGTCCAGGCGTTGCCCCTGATGCGTTGGTCCATTTACGCCTTTCTGTTAAGTGAGCGGGAATGCACAGTATTTACTTCGTTGCGATTTCTGCAGTGCCTGGCAGAAAGCTGTCCGCCATTGCACCAGTTACATTGTTATCTAGGATCGCCGTTGGCCAAGCGCTGTAAGGAATTGAACGTCGCCTCTACCTTATCTAAATCGATTTTCGCGCCGGACGTGTCGCGGCAGGTGATTAACAATTCGTACGTCTCGCAGAGAACCGCTAGTTTTTCCTTGGCGTAGGCTTGCTTTTCACCAGGAACAAATCCCTTCAGTAATGCCCAATTGTAGTGGGTTTCCAGGATGTGCCCGAAGTTCTCGACAAAGTCGAGCACGAATCGGTGATAAGGATCATCCGGCACAGCTGGCGGTTTTGGTTTTTCTTTAAAACCGCCGTAAAATGCGTCGCGCACCGAGACAAGCTTGTTTCTTATATACTCGGTAATCTCCTCGATTCGCGCTGCTGCGACTACCTTGTTGGCCCTGGTATCGCGCGTCAGCAGGTAAACGTCACTACAATCATAACGGGATATGTAGATGTCGCGCTCATTCTCTGCCCAAAAGGCTTGGCTGGCCGGCAGGTCGATCAAATGCCCTTCCGTCCTGAACTTTCGAGCTTTTCCCGTTTCGGCGCTATAGATGAAAATCTCTGGGAAATCCGGATCCTGGCCATAGCCCAATATCACAGCTCTTTTGCCATCGGAGCTCGCGTCCATCGACTGGATACCAAAATCCTCGTGCCGCGCATTGATCTGCTCACGGATTTGCATTGTTATTTCATTGGTGGATAATATAGTTTTCAACTCTCCGCGTATTTATTGAAATTGTTTAACAAGCTGATCGCAGCCTTTATGGAAACTACTGCTCTTCGCATAATCGATCACAGTTTTTCCATCATCATCCCTTGCCGACTTATTCGCTCCGTGGGCTAACAGTACATTTGCAATATCGACCTTGCAAAATTTTTGCCGACTTAATAAGTGCCGTGTCGCCTTTACCAAAATCGGTGATGTTGACATTGATGCCACGCGCCAGGAATTGCTCCACCAGCTTCAAATCTCCGGTCGAGGCTGCATTTTGGAACAAGGTAATCTTTGGCGGCCCGAATGAATTTTTGTCGCAACTGCCCTTGCTCAACTTCATCAGGGATATCCTCCTCAGCACCATTTCGCTGTCAGTGACCGGCCAAGCTCCATGTGCCACGTTGCTCAAAAAGACCCTCCTGCCTGCACACGGTCGATAAACATATCACGGCTCGTCTGCAGTTCCAGTTCGGATTTTTTTTGACTATCGGTAGCATCATTTTCATCACATCACCATCGTTTTTCGAGTGTTGACTAGGTTGCCAATGTGGCGGATTAATCGTAGCTCGCGATCTTTTTGTTAAAGCTGGTGGTCAAGTCCTCGGACAGGGCATGAATTTGCTGGAATTCCTCCTTCGTGATGCTTCTGCCAATGTCCTTCTCCAGCTTAACAATATGGCTGCAGTCCGGTGTAATCACTTCCGGAAAACATTGGATTGCTGCCCATTCAAATTCACGACCCGGCACTGTCTTCATCGCCTCGTAATAATGAATAATGTCGGAGAACCCGTTCTTTATTGCTTTTATCGTTGCAAAAATAGCCTTATCATACTCGTCTTGTGACGTATCTTCAGCATTCTTGTACATCAATGCGCGAACGCTATCGACCGCTTGACGGTTGATGCCACCTTTTGTGAACTCGCCGTCAAGAAACAGCTTCTTAACGACATCCAAGGTGTCTTCCTCATCCATCGAGGAAAAGATCAATCCATCAATTTCACCGCCGGCGCCGGTTGCATATTCAACGATTTTCTCGCCATTTGAGCATCGAATGCACCATGCCATTGCCCGGTCGTCGAGCTCAGCCGATATCAGCAATTCAATGTCCATGCTTATCAACAGCTCGAATAGGTTTTGCCATGCGTCAGCTCCAGTACTCACGCCGCCGATTAAAATAAATCGAACGGTCTTCTTATCAATCATTGTCAGATTGAGTATTTTGCACGCATTAATTTTCTCATTGAATACATCGCTGGCATTTACTCCAAGCGACGCAAAAGCATCTAGCTGATGTTCGAAATTGGGCGAACTTCCCAAATTTTCATCAACTAACTTTAAAGTGTCGTGTACCAACTTGGCTTCGACACAATTCTTGAAAATAACTTCTACTTCCACTGACGTCTCTGACATCTTCTCTCCTGCATTTAATTGGCTGAGGGTGTGGCGGGCGTTCGCATTTGGGGACTTCCGGATTTATTGGTGGGCCGTCTCTATATAGCGAACGATGTTTGCAAAGTCATCCTGATTCTTAGGTGTCTTTTCCATCGCTTTAAAGCCTTCGTTCAACAGCTCAAGAATACGAGCCCTGCTTTTCTGGAACTGTTCGATCAATTCTGGCACTTGCAACAAAAGCCTGAATATGGCGAGCTTTGCATCCAGCTCGCCGGAATAGTTGTCATGAAATTCTCCAGCATTCAATTCGAGCAGATTGCGCATCTTTCGTAGACCGCTGGTTTTCGCTCCATGTGCGAGCAATTGCTTTACAGAGTCTGCTAAGTGTGCAGCGATGGCTTGCTCAATTGGATAGCAAAAGTAGCCGTTGGTGAACCGATTTGGGTCGGCGCCATGCGCCAGCAACATGGCAACAATCTTTGGCGCACCGTAGCGGCAAGCCTCGTACAAGCAAGGACTTCCCTTTGGAGTGAAATCGGGGTCTGCGCCTGCCTCCAGCAGCAGCTTTACAATCTGTACGCTCTTATTCGTCACCGCGCCATTGAGGCAAGAGTATCCAATCGGCCTGAGACTATTGGGATCGGCTCCTTTTTCGAGCAAAGTGCGCACGACATCAATCTTTGCCTTGTTGGCTATCGCCCGTCCCAATGCGATGCTCGGGTTATTTTCTGCCTCTTCTCTCGTCTGGATGATCCTGCCGACGCGACCCAGTTGTTCAACGCTGGCCTGGCTCTTCATCAGGGCGATAACATCATCGGAAGTCGCGCGCTTGCCATTGATAAAACCATAGCGGAGGCGATTCGCAACTTCGTCGTCGACGATTTCCGCTTGCATCAGGCTGGTGAGTTTGGCCAGGGGCGCGATGAATTCGCTGACGCTTGCTGAACCCGAAGTGAAGCTGGCATCAATCACGAGTCCCGCCCGCTGGTAATGATCCGGGTCAAAGTCGTCGGGAGCATAGATGCTGACCTTCTTGGCGCGCAGTAGTGAAGCCAGCGCCTCCACGTCTGGTTTGGCAGCGCCGAAGATCGCATGCAATGCATCCGAATCGTTCTGGTCTTTGCAGATCATGGTGAAGCGTGTCGTGTACTCCATTGCTTTAAATCCTTCTCAAATTTACTGCTCTTCGACTTCTTCAGTCATCATCAGCAGGTAGTCTTTCCAGGTGAGGAAATCATCCATGGAGTTGACCGCCTTGGAATAAGCTGCTGCTGCTTCCTTGTTGTCCAGCATGCCGATCAGCACGCTGGACAAGGCGTAGGCCTCGCTGAATTGCAGGATCATCGTACCCAGCAGGTTCTCTGCCTGAATTTGCTGGAGCAGGTTGCGGTAGTATTGGCAGAAATAGCCGTGCATTTTCTCGCTGCGCAGGAAATCTTCTTGCTGCGCGTACAGGTCGCGGAATTCACTGACATTGTCGTCCGTGACTTGGGACTCGTCACCGTTGTATTTTTTATCCAGCTTTGCGAGGCTGGGGCAGATGTGCTGGAAAGCGTCAAGGTATTGCCTGATGTCTGCTTGCCCGCCTGCCAGGGCTCGCTGGCAGGACTGGCGTATCGCGGCATTCTCGGCCTCCGGCAATGGCGGTCCGACGCGCGCGAATACGGTTGGCACGTATGGACCGTCACGCTGCGGTATGGCGCCGAAGCCCGGCACTTCCCATCTGTTCGACCATTTCCGGCTTTCCCACCATGCGTAGGCGATTGGAAGCACCAACGCCAACACGCCGCCGATGCCCAGCCACATCAGCTTGCTGCCCTTGAAGACGATCAACGCCGCGATCGTAAAGATGGCAGCGTGCGCCAAGCCTCGCCCAATTGCCCTCAGCAGCCTCCACGATTTGACCAGCGCGCCGGGACCGTCCTTGCCGGCGTCGCCAATGAATGCGCGTACGGCTTGCTTGGCTTCTTCTTCCTGCCGTTGGTGCTCGTCGATTAGCAGGGTCAACGGTTGAGGCGAGCTGTTGCCAACATCCTCGATCGTCACATCGGCATCCTCTCTCACGGCGAGCAGTTGCGCGAACTCGGGTAGTTTTTGTTGCCAATACTTTCGGCCGACCAGCGCATCGCCCAGGAAGTGATAGCGCTTATGTTCGCCAACCTGGTCGAAGAACACATGCAGCACTGCTGCCTTCAGCCCGACCTTGAAGAGTCGGCTCAGGGTTTCCAATGGCAGGTGGTAACGATTGCTGGTGTCGTAATTGAGCTGGATATGACTTGCTTCGGCACTGCATTCGATGTTGAACCAATCTCCGTCCCATTCCTGATCAAGGTTGACGCCCAACTTATCGGACCAGCGCCGAGCTTCGTCCCGGTTTCCATTGCTTAGGGCCTTCAGTAACAGGTCACAGTGCAGATGCTGGACGCGGTTGCTGAAAAAAAGAGTAAGGGTGTGCGAGTTTTGCGACATGGGGACTTTACTTGGATAATATCGGCGCAAAAAACCGGGAATTTCGGTGGGAATCTGCAGACTTACGTCGTAAGGATGTAAAAACTATAATCTCATGCCATACAGTAAGTCAATACTTTCACGAAAGATTGCATGCCAAATAGTCAAAAATCAGCAAGCAAGGGCGGCGGCGAAACTTTGTGTCGCGAGCGCATTCAAACAGCAGCGCTCGAACTGATCGACCAGGATGGCCTGCAGGCTTTCAGTATGCGCAAGCTTGGCAAGCTGCTGGGTTGCGAAGCCATGAGCATCTACCACCATTTCCCAAACAAAGAGCATATTCTTGATTCCCTGGTCGAGCGGCTGGTTGCGGGGATCAGGATTCCCCCGCGTTCGCTGCATGGGCTGGACCGCTTGCGTGCCTTGGCACGCAACTGGCGGGAAATGACGTTGCGCCACCCGAATCTTTGGCCGCTTTTGATGGCGCATCGCTTGAACTCGGAGATCTGCCTTACCTTTCTCAACGAAGTATTCGTTGCACTGCGTGATACAGGATTGGACCGCGAAACTGCGGCGCGGCTGTTTCGCGTGGTGGCATATTTCATGATGGGGGCCGCGCTGGATGAAATTGCCGGTTATGCCAAGGGGCCGTCATCGCTGCAGGCGATGAACGATGAGGAACTAGCCCAGCGTTTCCCGCTAATTGGTGAGGCAGGCGAATTCTTCCGGCCGGAGCATTTCGAACGTACTTTTGAGGCTGGACTCGAGTTGTTCCTGCGAGGTGCGGGTTTGCTGGGTACCGAGTCAGACCAGCCTGACCTGTCTTCGGCTACGGACAAGTTGGGCCCATAGAGAGGGTGGTTCGAGATTGCATCCTACGCCTCCACTGTGCGACGAAGTTCCCATGCTGTCGGAAATGACTGACCTGAAGAAAGTACGCAACAACTTCGAAACCCGCGTCAACGAGTACATGCAGGCATTCACGGCTTTGCAGGCCGTTGTGTAGTTACCTTGCTACCCGAGATGCAAGGAGGAACCTGGAGTCCTTTCTCAACGATTGGCGACGGAGACTTGGAGGCAGTCAGGCGACATCATCGCCTTCGCCCTGGCCCAGACCAGTTACTTCACCCAGGCTGCGCAACAGCTTGGCATCTGTTGCCGCTGGCGTTGCTATGAGATGAAGTAGCTGAACATCCAGGATTACGACGAGCATTTATTACCTGATGTAATTTGAGTTTTGCTGAATTCTGTATTTATTGCTGCTTTTGGTATAAATACACTGGCTTCCTCGATTCACAAGGAGGAAACTCATGAACAATTCATCCCGCGCTGAAGCAGAAGCAATGCTGCGGACTTACTTTGAAGGCCTATATCGTGGCGACGTCAACCAGTTGCGGGCTGTTTTCCACCCCGACGCCGTCTTGATTGGCGATGTCGCGGGCATCCGCACGCAGCGCGCGCGTGACGTCTACCTTGATGTAGTCGCCCAGCGCCAGTCGCCTGAGGCGTTGGGCCAGCAGGTCGACGCCCGTATCGACGCGCTGAACATTGCCGGCGACCTGGGCAGCGCCGTGGCCCGCGTTTCGATGCTGGGCTTCAATTACACCGACTTCCTTAATCTGGTCCGGCAAGATGGCCGTTGGATGATTGCGCACAAGCTGTTTTCCCACACCGGCTAAATCCATCGGGGGCGCGCTGCCCCCTGTCCGCCGGATTAGTACATCCTGCACGACGAATCGAAGCGGGGCGGCTCCGACCTGATCAACACCATCTGGCTGGAAAACCCGCACTTGTGGACCCCGGCTCAACGCGGCGTGCTGGGCCTGAACGCAGCCATGTTCAAAGGCTACCTGCGCTTCATCGCCAACTGTCGCGCCACCCAGATCGGTCTGGTAACCCTGTTCGACCAGGACGAAAATCCATTCCCATGGATGAGGCCGTGTATTTGCGGGTTCATCAGGGCCCTCGCAACGGTGGTATCCATGTTCGGCGTGTTGCTTTGCTTTGGCTGGCCGCGACCTCTGTGCACAGGCCCATCTCTGCCGCAAAGGTCCACGAGCTGACAAGTCCGACTGCCCTGAGTAGTCCACGGTAGCCGGGACGAGCCCGCCCGCGATTATCGGAACTGCGCCAGGATATGGGCCAGCGTGCCATCCTTGCTGGCCGCCGTAATGGCGCGGTTGGCTTCTTCCAGGCTGAGCTTGCCCTTGCGCGAAACTGCGCAGCGGGTGGTGAAGCTTGCCGCCGGCAGTGGAGGGTGCAGGTTCAGCGGAACGGGGCGCAAGCGCTGGCGGTAATCAAGCACGGCGCGCGCAATCAGGATGTGGTGCACGCGTCCGCGCGCCAGTTTCTCGAGATTGATTTCCATATTGGGCGAATCATCGCGCACGAAGCCGCTGCCCAGGATCTTTTCGATTTCGGGATGCTGGTAGCCGAGGATGGTGCCGATCGGCTGGCCGCTCAATTCGGCGATTGAAGCAGGCCGCCGCTCGCGGCCATCGGTGACCAGGACTTCTTCTGCCGTGAAGATGGGCTCCGACCATAGGAAATCGCCGTCGATCCATTCCGGTGTGTACCCACAGAGGATGTCGGCCTGGCCTTCCTGCAAGGCTTTGGAGATGCGTTTGCGCGGCAGGAGCAGGAAGCGCAGCTCGCGTCCCGTGCTGCGCGCCATTGCTTCGCCCAGCATCTTGTGGACGCCATCGACCAGCCGTCCGTCTTCAAAACGCGCCATCGGCATATCGGCCGCCCGGTCGACCATTACCACCAGTTCGCCGCACCACCCGCGCAGGGCGAACAGCAGGCAGCCGGCAACAATGGATAAGCGGGACAGGGTCATATGCGTGGTCGCAGCGAGCGCTTGTTCAGCACTATTATGGCGGAAGCTAATGCTGCGCACGGCTGAAAATCAAGTGTCATTAACTTTTGTATAATTGCGCGCCTATTAACATTGCCGCAATACAATATGGAAGAAGCGAACACTCCTGATCAACCTAAGCGCGCCCGCAAGCTGGGCCGCATTGCCATCTACATTTTTGCCGCGGTCGGCCTGCTGTTCTCAATCTTGATCGCTGTCATCGCACTGCAGCAGAAGCCGCAAGCGCCGCGCACTTTCGATGCGAATGAAGCGATCGATGGCGTCATGACGCGCAACTACGGCAAATACTCGGAAGCGCAAAAGGGCTGGCTCTATGTCGACGAAATGAGCCACGCAACCTATCTCGTCACCGTGGTCCAGCAGAAGAAGGTCGACGGCAAGGAAGGCGATGAGCTTTACCTGGTCACCAGCGGCCGTGTCATCGATTCGAAGGACGGCGATGATTCCTTCTACGGCGTATTCCAGCTGCGCTACAGCGATGGCCAGCTTTACGAGTACAGCGATGCGCGCCGCCCCAGCGGCGTCGAGCCGGTGACCCCGGAACGCGTGCATTTTGAAGCCTTGAGCGCCGACGTCTGGGGTTGGGTCGTGAAGACCTCGTCCACCGAACATGGCGTTGGCGAACATTTCATCAGCACGAACAATACCGTCCTGGCGCCGCGCAACGAACGGATCGTCGTGCTGACGGAGTTTACTTCCGCATTCAAGGTCCTTGGCGCCGGCGACTGCAAGGAAACCGAGAGTGCGTACGCCGAATGGGAAAAGGCCAATCGCGACAAGAAGACTGCCCCGGCCGAAGGCGAGGGTTCGTCCGAAACCGCGAGCGAGAAAGCGGACGAGGAATATGACATCGTGCCGCCCCGCTGCACCCAGCTGCAGTGGTCTTACCGTACCGACCCGGTGACCGATTCGACCTTTACCCCGCTGTACATCACGCGCAAGGCCGGCATGCAGGAAGGCATCCAGGTCGAGTCGAAGACCTGGAAGGTGATGTTCGACCCGAAGAGCAATACCTACCTGCTGCCGGACGAATTGAAGAACGTCGGCGTGTAAGGCAATCGCTGCGCCGGCATGGCAGTTTTCAACCGGGACTCTGTGTATAGTGTCAAACTGCTACCACAACTGATTCCGATGACCGCCATGTCCCTGCGCACGCTTTTTGGCCTCCTGCTGTTCACGCTCTGCCACGCCCTGCAAGCCGCAACACCGCCAGCCCAGCCGGAGACCCCGGTGGCGCGCCTGGCGGTCGGCAACCGGACCGTCTTTGTATTCCGCGCGATGCTGAGCGGCTACTCGTCGCAGGACCGCGCCGATGCTGCCGAAAAGCGCCTTGAGCGTGCGCTGGCCAGCAACGGTCCGCAGCAAGCCAGCACCCGCTCGATCAACGAAGGCACGCAGGTGCTGCTGGACGGTTCGCTGCTGTTCCTCGTCACGCCGGGCGACATCAACGCGCTGGCCGGCGATACCACCGAGATCGTGGCGCACGAAAGCGCCACTCAGCTCAGCAAGGCTTTGCTGGAGCGCCGCGAGCAGCGCAGCCTGCGCTACCTAGCGCAATCCCTGGCCCTGTGTGCGCTGGCCACCGCCGCGCTGGTGCTGGTGGTGTGGCTGCTTGCAGCGCTGCGCAGCCAGGCCAGGCGACGGCTGGAAGCTGTGCTGGCCCGGCGCCTGGCGCGGGTCCGCGTGCGCAATGTGCGCGTGCTGGATGCCGAACACCTGATCCATTTTTCGCGGCTGGCGGTGGACGTGCTGGCCTGGTTCCTGGGACTGCTGGCGGCCTATGTCTGGCTGGCCTTTGTGCTCGCAAGGATTCCTTTCGCGCGCACCTGGGGCGAGCGCTTGCAGGACTTCCTGCTCGAAACCGTCACCGGCGTCGCCAGCAGCATTGCGCAAGCCATTCCCGGCCTGCTCATCGTGCTGATTATCGCAATGCTGGCCCGCCTCGCCACGGCCACGCTGGCATCGGTCTTCAAGCGTATTGAAAGCGGGGAGCTGCAGTTCGGCTGGCTCGACCAGGATACTGCCGTGCCAACGCGGCGGCTGGCGTCCGTTGTCATCTGGCTGTTCGCGCTTGCCATGGCCTATCCTTACCTTCCCGGTTCGCACAGCGCGGCCTTCCAGGGCGTGACCGTGCTGGCAGGGCTGATGCTGTCGATCGGCGCCTCCAGCATCGTGGGGCAGGGCGCGGCGGGCCTTATCCTCATGTATACCAGGGCGCTGCGCAAAGGCGACTATGTGAGCATCGGCGACGTGCAGGGCACGGTGGTCGAACCGGGCGTTTTCGATACCCGCCTGCGCACCGGCATGGGGGTGGACGTGGCAATGCCGAATGCCTGGGTGCTGGCCAACACCATCAAGAACTACTCGCGCGTGGTGCCGGGCGCCTTCGTGCTGGATACGACCGTGACGATCGGTTATGACACGCCGTGGCGGCAGGTGCATGCGATGCTGGAAGAAGCGGCCGGCGCCACCGAAGGTATTGCCGCCGAACCGAAGCCTTATGTGGTGCAATCGGCGCTGTCGGATTTCTATATCGAATACAAGCTGGTGGCCTGTTCCACCCTGAGCTCGCCGCATACGCGTGCCAGCCTGCTTAGCCAGTTGCACCAGAACGTGGTGGATGTCTTCAACCGCTATGGCGTGCAGATCATGTCGCCGCACTTCACACAGGAGCCGCAGCAGCCGCAGATCGTGCCGCCGGGGCAGTGGTACCCGAAGCCGACGCTGGCCGAACGGCAGCAAACAGAGGCTTGAGCAGGGGCGGCATGGTATGATGGGTGATACATCATATCGTGATATAAAATGCCATCTCCACCAGATTCGCTGGCAAAAGCCGACTTCATGGCGCTGTCCGAGTTCCGCTACCAGATGCGGCGCTTCGAGCGCTTTTCCGAAAACGCGGCCCATGCCGAGGGTATCACGCCGCTGCAGTACTTGCTGCTCCTGCATATCAAGGGCTTTCCCGGCCGCGAGTGGGCCACGGTCGGCGAACTGGCCGAGCGGCTGCAGGCGCAGCAGCATGGCGTGGTCGCCCTGCTGGGCCGCTGCGAAGCGGCCGGGCTGATACAGCGCCGGCAGAATGCGCAAGACCGGCGCCGTGTCGAGGTCCATCTGCTGCCTGCCGGCGAAGATGTGCTGCTGCGCCTTGCCTCCATCCACCGCGCCGAACTGCAATCGCTGCACGGCGTGTTTACCGTTCCCCACCTCCCGGCAAAACCATGAATCGCTCGGCTAACTCAGCAGTGCGAGCCAAGTTCTGCAATGCTGCTATCGTTTTCGTTTTGATAATTATTGCTGCGCAGATATTCGATGCGGAACGATATCCTTACCCAGGTTTACGCGGCCCTGGCACAGTTTTCCAGTGCCAGCCGCTTGTATGAACTCAAGCTGGAATCGGACGGTGAGTATGGCGCCGGCGGCCTGCTGGTAGAGGCCTTCCTGGCCGACGACGCCTTGCAGGAGGCCGGCGTGCGCGAGGTCATCGTGCTGTCCACCAGTGCCGGGGTCTCGTTGCAATCTTTGCTTGGCCAGCGCGCGGCCGTGCAGGCCAGCCTGGCCGATGGCAGCCGGACCAGCTTCCACGGCTACATCAGCGGCGCCGCCATGCTGGGCAGCGAGGGCGGCTTGGCGCGCTACCGCCTGCGCATCACGCCCTGGCTCTGGCTGGCGACCCAGCGCCGCAACAGCCGGGTATGGCAGGACAAGAGCGTGGCCGACATCGTCGATGCTGTCTTCTCCGAATATTCTCCGCACGCCAGTTGGCGCTGGAGCGAGGACGCGCACACTGCCATGCAGTCAATCCCGCCGCGCAGCTACTGCTGCCAATACCGCGAATCCGATTACGACTTCGTCCGCCGCTTGTTGACCGAGGAGGGCATAGGTTGGCGCTTTGAAGATGGCGACGATGGGCAAACCATGGTGCTGTTTGCCGACAGCGTGCTCAAAGATGCGACGCCGGAAGACGCCAGCAGCGCCGCCGGCGGCGGCCTGCGCTACCACGCTGCCCGCGCCGGCGAGCAGCAGGACAGCATCCAGTCGCTGCGTACCGCGCGCAGCCTGATCAGCGGCGCAGTCGCCGTGGCCAGCTACGACTACAAGGCCAAGAAGGCGGTCAGCAAGAGCGTGCCAACGCGGCTGGACAACTTCGGCAAGCATGCCTTTTTGCCTGAGATTTTCGACTATCCCGGCCAGTATTTTTACGCCGACGGCGGCGAGGCCGAGCGCTATGCCACGCTGCATATGCAGGCGCTGGAGGCGCACAGCCAGCTTTGGCAGGCCCGTTCCACGGTACGTACGCTGCGTGCCGGCACCCGCTTCACCCTGACCCAAGGCCCGCTCGATACGTCTTCAGGCGGCGAGCATTTTGTAGTGCTGCGCGTGATCGGCGTCGGCGTCAACAACCTGCCGGCGGCACTCAAGCAGGGCCTGGCCGAATTGTTCGGTCCCATCCCGGAACTGCTGGAAGACCTGGGTGCTCCACTTGCCGGCATGCCGGAAGACTTCAGTGCCACGCTGACGCAGGCCGCCAGCAGCGGTTACGCCAATAGCTTCACAGCGCTGGACGCCGCTTTGCCATGGCGGCCCATGCACGCCGGCGGCGAAGGCCGCCAGCATTCCAAACCGACCGCACTGGGGTCACAGAGCGCCATCGTGGTGGGCGCCGACGGCAGCGACCGGCCAAGCGGCGCGGATGAAATCTATTGCGACAGCCTGGGGCGGGTGCGCATCCGCTTCCATTGGCAGGACCAGGCCGACGCAACGTGCTGGGTGCGCGTGGCGCAGCGCCTGGCCGGCGGCGGCATGGGCAGCCAGTTCCTGCCGCGCATTGGCCAGGAGGTGCTGGTGCAGTTCCTGGAAAACGATATTGACCGGCCCCTGATTGTTGGCGCCTTGTACAACGGCCAGGGCGAGGGCGGCGTCCCGCCCACGCCCGGCGGCGAGGCACGCGAGCAGTCGGCAGATGCCTTCGCGCCGGCGCATGACCACGCAGTGTCGGGGCAGGGCAACCTGGCCGGCGGCCATAGCCCGGCATGGCATGGCGCGGCGGGCGGCAGTCCCGGCCACCGCAATGAAGCGGCCCAGTGGGGCGTGCGCAGCAAGGAGTTCGGCGGCGAAGGCTATAACCAGCTGCTGTTCGACGACACCGATAACCAGGGCCGCATCCAGCTGCGCACCACCCTGGCGGCGACGGAACTGAACCTCGGTCACTTGGTGCACAGCGCCGACAATTTCCGCGGCAGCCTGCGTGGCCAGGGCGCGGAATTGCGCAGCGATGCCTACGGCGCAGTGCGGGCCGGCGCCGGCCTGCTGGTCACCAGCTACCGCATCCAGCACGGCGCCAGCCAGCGCGATCCGGCCGGCGACAATGCTGCCGGCATCGCCATGCTCAAGCAGGCGGTCAAGCTGGCCGAAACCTTCAGCGATGCAGCCGTCAAGCACCAGACTGTGGGCATGGCTGCACACATGGGCGCCCGCAAGGCCAAGGCCAGCCTGCTCGATGCGAAGGAAGCGCCGCTGCAGTCGCTGCTGACGTCCGTCTCAGGCATGGTCGGCGAGCGCGACCTCGATGCGGCGCGCAACGACGCCGGCAAGCGCAAAACCGCACTTGGCGCAGGCCGGTTGCCGCATGTGAGTGATCCGCTGGTTGCGATTACGGCCAAGGATGGCCTGGCGATGACGGCGGCGCGCGACCTGCAAATGACGGCAGGCGAGGTAGCCATGCTAGCGAGCGGCCAGGATAGCCAGTTCGCCACCGGCGGCCAGTTGCGCATTCATACCGTGCAGGCGCTGGGTGTGCTGGGCGGCGCGGTCAACCCAGGCGAGCAGGAGATCGGCGTGCAGCTGGTTGCGGCGCGCGACCCGATCGACGTGCAGGCCCAGGCCGGCGCGCTGGGCGTGCAGGCGCAGGGCATGGTCGACGTGAAGAGCGCCAACGCCCATATCGATTTTGCGTCCGCCAAGAAAATCAGCCTGTCCACCGCAGGCGGCGCCAATATCACGATCGACGGCGGCAATATCACCGTCCAGTGCCCGGGCAAGATCACCATCAACGCAGGCAAGAAGACCTTTACCGGGCCGGCCCGCAGCAATTACCCGATGGCTTCCTTGCCCCGTTCGGAAATGAAGATCAAGAAGAAGTACGCCTTTTCGTCCTAGTGCCTGTTCCAGATGATTATCAGTCCCCCATTCCTGCCGGTGCGCGCCAATAACGCCGATGACGCCAGCTATGTGGCGGCGGCGATGCCGCCGTCGACCGTCAACTGCCCTGCCAGCAGCGTCCCCGAAGGCAGTTTTCCCGTCAGCCTGAATCTGGGCTGGCACGGCGGCGTGCACCTGCACGCACCCGCCCAGGATGGCGCCGCGCTGCCGGTGTGCGCGATCGCCGATGGCGATATCGTGTATGCGCGCCGGCCGACCACGCAGGTGGCCGAGCCGACGCATCCGCTGAACTACAACCCGTATGGCGAGACGCCGGCATGGACCGATGACGGCATGGTCATCGTACGCCACCGCACCGAGATCGGCGCCGGCGCCAACGCTGTCGATATCGAGTTCTTTTCCGTGTTTGCGCATTTGTCCGAATTGCGCGGCAATGCGCTCATCGTTGCCGGCGGCGCCGCCACTGCCGCGCAGCGGCGCATCTTCCGCAAGGATGAAATCGGACGGGCAGGGCGCATCTATAACGCCACCGATCACATTCATATGGAGATCGTGTGCGATGACGCCAACCTGAACAAACTGGTAGGGCGCCGCAGCGGCGCGCTACCGCTGACCGCCGATGGCCGCGCTGACGCCGTGTACGGCGAAGTGTATTTCCACGTGCCCGCCGGCGCGGCCCTGTATGGCGGCAACCAGCCGGCCGGCCATACCATCACGCCGGCCGGCGCCGCCATCGAAACCACCAGTACCGACCTGATCATCGGCATGCGCTATGCGAGCGGCGATGGCCCGGCCGCGCAGCGCGGCAGCGCCTGGATGACGACTTACCGGCTGGACGGCACCCCGGTTGGCGCTGCGCTGGAAGACCCCGACGCCGACTACGATATGTATACGCGGGCGAACGACATCAGCGAGCACTACGTCGGAGGCCATCCCGCCCCCAGCGCGATTTATGAAGTGCTGCGCTTTGGCCGGCTGCTGGAGGGCTCGGCCGAAACCCTGGCGCCCGCCAATTGTCCGCACTGGCGGCGGGTGCAGGGCACCCAGCAAGCCGGCTGGATCAATCTGGCGGCGCCGGGTATCCGCAAATTCAGCGATGCCGACTTTCCCGGCTGGAAGGGCTGGCGCCTGATCGACGACGATACCGACGACGACAGCCGCGCGGAATCGGCCATGCTGCGCACCCTGATCGAGGATGCCAGCAATGCCGATGGTCAATTGACGCGCGCAGAACTGGTCACGCGCCTCAATATCCAGGCTGTGCGCGACGCGCTGGCCAAATGCATCTGCAAATTCCCCAGCGAGTGGAATCGCGACAGCATCGATGCGCGCTGGGGCTGGCTGCAGTCCGACCCGGAGTACGGCCTGGATGCCGCATCCTGGGCCAGCCTGCGCAGCCATATTTCAGCCTTGACGGTGCCGGCCGCCCAACTGCCCGCAGCACTGGCGGCGGCGCACTGGCACTTCCACCCGCAGCAGTTCATCACGCATTTCCGCAAGTGCCATTGGCTGAGCGCAAGCGAGTTCAGGCAACTGGTGCCGCGCCATGCCATGCGGCGCCACCAGGGGCAGTATCTGTGGGAGCAGATCCAGACCAACCTGACCGCGGCGACCTCGGTGGCCGTCACCCAGCGCATCGGCCTGAACCGAACCGCGCGCAAATACGGCATCAATTCGCCGCTGCGGCTGGCATCTTTCCTGGGCAACGGCATCCAGGAAACCCAGTGGCTGGGGCGGCTGTCGGAAGGCGGCGGTTCGGGCTATTGGTATGCCCCCTGGTACGGCCGTGGCTTCCTGCAGCTGACCCACTCCAGCAACTATCTCGACTATTGGAGCTTCCGCGGCAGGCAGGTGCCGGCGGCGTTGAGCCAGGCCTTGCGGAATGCGCTGAACGTCCAGATGAACTTGCCGACCGCACTGCGCAGCAATGCGACCCTGGCCGATGCGAATTTCCCGCAGCTGACGCCGCAGATCCTGGGCTGGCGCGAAGAAGTGCGCGGCGTCGCAATGGCCGGCTCCACCGACTCGGGCTACGCGCCATCCGATAGCGCAGGCTTTTACTGGGCCAAGTTGCGTATGGCATCGTATGCCGATCCCGACCACGTACTCGAGCGGCGCGCCATCACGGCAGCCGGCGCCACCCGCGTGTACTATCGCAGCCCCAGTTTCTGGCGCGCATCGGCGGCGGTCAATCTGCCAAGCCGCATCAACGACCTGTACGCCGCAGCCCTGAACGGCTTCGATGCGCGCTGCGTTGCTTATGCCTGCTCGCTGGCCGTGTTGTCGGAGGTACGGTTCCCGAATGCCGCCGGGGCAGCCACTTTTGACTTCCCGGAAGATTATGAATACAGGAGAAATTGAATGACCTGCAGACCCTATTTACTGAGCTTGTTATTGCTGTGCGGATGCGCCGGCGCGGCGCCGGCACCCGGATCGTCGGCCGCGCAGGAGGTGACCGTGCCCAACCAGTTCCCGAACGAACCGGCTTGCGCCGCCAGGCTGCCCCCGGCCAAGTTTGCCTGTACCGCCAGTGGCTGTACCATTCCGGCGCCCGCGAAGAACAGCCTGAAAGCGATCGAGCTGACATTCAGCTGCATACCGAAGTCGTCGCCCACCGAGTTTGACAAGCCGGCCGACGACATGAAGGTGCTGTCGCTGCGCGCCCGCAACGCCCAGGGCAACCTGGGACTGATCGACCAGATCGACGGCGCCCCGGAAGAACTGATGCGGGAACTGAGTTTTTGCCTTTACGGCAAGACCGCCAATCTGTGCGGCGCCGCGAAAACCCAGCGCTTGAAAGATGGCGCCAAGGCCGACCCCACCAAGGCCATCAAGGCCTTCATCGAAGGCATCGAGCTGCAGTAACCGGCCGGGGCCCGCCGGCGGCGTTCATCGCGCCGGGCGGGTTTCGCCGGGCCGGCTGGCCGGCGGCGCCGGCCGCCAATTGGCATACTTGCGGTCGATCGCGGCCGAGGTGCCATCCTTGATCATGTCGGCCATGGCGGCCGACATGGCCGCCACCACGCTGTCCGATACCGCCTTGTTGCACGCCAGGTAGGCGCGCGAGGTATGGAAGGTGAGCAGCGGCACGATTTTCCCCGCCAGTCCCTCCTGCGCCAGCACGCCGTTGGCCAGTTGATGGCTGGTTGCCCACAAATCGATGCGGCCTCCCATCAGTTTGCGCGGATTCGAAAAATTGTCCGGCGCGGCATCCACCTTGAAGCCGCGGTCGAGCAGGAACTGGGCGCGCACATCGCCGCTATAGCCGCCGATGCGCAGGCTCCTGGCATCTTCCAGCGTCGCCAGCCGGAACGGCTGCTTGGCCAGTCCATAGAACGTCCAGTCCACCTCGCGCAGCGGGCCAATCCATTTGAACAGGGCCTCCCGTTCCGGCGTGCGCGAGGTGGAAAACACACAGGAATCGGGGGTGCGCAAGGCCATTTCGTATGCGCGGCGCCACGCCATGATCTCGATGGTGTAACTGATGCCGGCGCGCGACATGATCTCTTTTACCTTGTCCGGCGAGATGCCGTAAATCCGCTCTCCTTCGCGCATGATGTCAGGCGGGGTATATTCGGTAAACAGCTGAAGCGAGCCCGCCGACGCTGCCAGGGGGAGCGCCAGGACCGATGCGGCAAGTTGCAGCTTGGAGACCATGGTCAGCCAATCATGTGCGTCCTGGAGGGCGAAGTCAATCTAAGTAGCAGCCCTTACTTGTGTCCTCCAATAATTGCTGGTACAACATTACTAGTAGCGCAAATCCAACAATTAATCAGTAACTGGAGATCCACATGAAACGTCGCGCCCTCATCACCGCCATGGCATGCCTGCCCCTGTTCGGCGCCAGCCTTGCGCAAGCCCAGAGCTACCCGACCAAGCCAATCACCATGATCGTGCCGTTCGCCGCCGGCGGACCGACCGACACCGTGGCGCGCCTGCTGGCGCAGTCCATGGGCACCAAGCTGAAACAGCAGATCATCGTGGAAAACGTCGGCGGCGCCGGCGGCACGATTGGTGCGGCGCGCGCCGCCAAGTCTGCTCCGGACGGCTACACCATCTTCCTGCACCACATCGGCCATTCCACCGCGCCGGCCCTGTACCGCAAGCTGAGCTACAACGCGATCGACAGCTTCGATCCGATCGGCCTGGTGACCGACGTGCCGATGACCGTGGTGGCGCGCAAGGATTTCCCGGCCAAGGACGTCAAGGAATTCCTGGCTTATGTAAAAGCCAACAAGGCCAAGGTCACCTACGCCAATGCCGGCCTGGGTTCGGCATCGCACCTGTGCGGCATGCTGTTCATGTCCGCCATCCAGACCGACCTGACCACCGTGCCGTACAAAGGCACCGGCCCGGCCATGAACGACCTGCTGGGCGGCCAGGTGGACTTCATGTGCGACCAGACCACCAACACGACCAGCCAGATCAAGGGCGGCAAGATCAAGGTGTACGGCGTGACCACCAAGACCCGCGTGGCCTCGCTGCCGGACGTGCCGACCCTGAACGAAGCCGGCCTGCCTGGCTTTGAAGTGGCCGTGTGGCACGGCATGTACGCACCGAAAGGCACGCCGAAGCCGGTGATCGACACCCTGGTCAGCGCGCTGCACGTGGCGCTGAAAGACCCGGCGGTCAAGCAGCGCTTCGCCGACCTGGGCACCGAGCCGGTGGAGGAAAAGCGCGCCACGCCGGAAGCCCTGCGTGCGCACCTGAAGGCCGATATCGACCGCTGGGCCCCGATCATCAGCAAAGCCGGTGTTTACGCTGACTAAGCGCTGGCCAAGGAGTATCTGATGTCTTCTGCAATCCGTCACCCGAAGGATTTCTGGATCGGGGTGATCTTTATTGCCATCGGCTTGGGCGCCGTGTTCACGCGCGGCGACCTGAACATGGGCACCTCGTTCCGCATGGGGCCAGCCTTCTTCCCGGTCGTGCTGGGCACCCTGCTGGCCGTGATCGGCGCGGCCGGCGTGCTGCGCTCGTTCTTCCGGCACGGCCAGCCGATGGAAAAGCTGCACCTGAAGCCGCTGGCCCTGGTCACGCTGGCGGTGGTGTTGTTCGGCATCCTCATGCGCGGCGCCGGCCTGGTGCCGGCCGCCGCCGTGCTGGTGCTGATCAGCGCCTATGCCAGCCCCAAGTTCCGCCTGAAGGAAGTGCTGCTGCTGGCTGGCGGCCTGGCGGCGTTTGCCTATGTGCTATTCATTAAACTGCTTGGCCTGCCGATCCCTGCGCTCGGTCCCTGGCTTGGTTTCTAAGGGGCCAGCATGGAAATTTTAAGCAACCTCGGGCTGGGTCTTGAAACAGCCTTTACCCTGACCAACCTGCTGTATTGCCTGATGGGCGTCTTCATCGGCACGGCGGTCGGTGTGCTGCCGGGCCTGGGCCCGATTGCCACCATCGCCATGCTGCTGCCGGCCACCTTCGGCCTGCCGCCGGTGGCGGCGCTGATCATGCTGGCTGGCATTTATTACGGCGCCCAGTATGGCGGCTCCACCACGGCCATCCTGGTCAACCTGCCGGGCGAATCATCCTCGGTGGTGACAGCCATCGACGGTTACCAGATGGCGCGCAATGGCCATGCCGGTAAGGCGCTGGCAACGGCCGCCCTGGGCTCCTTCTTTGCCGGTACGGTGGCTACCGTGGCGGTGGCGTGCTTCGCGCCGCCATTGGCCGACCTGGCATTGCAGTTCGGCCCGGCCGACTACTTCTCGCTGATGGTGCTGGGCCTGGTGGCAGCGGTGGTGCTGGCCAGCGGTTCGCTGTTGAACGCGATCGGCATGGTGATCCTGGGCCTGCTGCTGGGCATGATCGGCACCGACGTCAACTCGGGCCAGCAGCGTTATACCTACGACACGCCGGAACTAGCGGAAGGCATCTCGTTCGTGATCGTGGCCATGGGTATGTTCGGCATCGGCGAGATCGTGCGCAACCTGGAGCATGACGAAGAGCGCCACCTGCTGATGAAGAAGGTGTCGGGGCTGATGCTGACCAAGGAAGACTTCAAGCGCATCCTGGCGCCGGTCTTGCGCGGCACCTTCCTCGGTTCGGCGCTGGGCATCCTGCCGGGCGGCGGCGCCATGCTGGCTTCCTTCGCCTCCTACTCGATCGAGAAAAAGGTGTCGCCCAACGCCAAGGAGTTCGGCAAGGGCGCCATCGAAGGCGTGGCGGCGCCGGAAGCGGCCAACAATGCCGGCGCCCAGACCTCCTTCATCCCGATGCTGACGCTGGGCATCCCGTCCAACCCGGTGATGGCGCTGATGATCGGCGCCATGATCATCCAGGGCATCACGCCGGGACCGGCGGTGATGACGGAAAAGCCGGAGCTGTTCTGGGGCCTGATCGTGTCGATGTGGTTCGGCAACCTGTTCCTGGTGGTGCTGAACCTGCCGATGATCGGGCTGTGGGTGAAGATGATCACCGTGCCTTACCACCGCCTGTTCCCGGCCATCCTGATGTTCTGCGCGATCGGCGTGTTCAGCCTGAATAACGCCCAGTTCGATGTCTGGCTGATGGCGCTGTTCGGGGTGTTCGGCTATATCTGCGCCAAGCTCGATGCCGAGCCGGCGCCGATGCTGCTCGGTTTCATCATCGGCCCCATGCTGGAAGAGTACCTGCGGCGCGCCATGACGCTGTCGCATGGCGATCCGATGGTGTTCCTCAACCGTCCGATCAGCGCCACGCTGCTGGTGCTGGCGGCGCTGGCGCTGGCGGTGGTGCTGTCGCCGTCTTTGCGCAAGAAGCGGGAAGAGGCGTTCCACGAGGAATAAAAACTCTGCGCAGCCTGCTGGTGCTCATCATTGACCGTCCACCGGCGATTGAATCGCCGGTGCGATGGAGATGGGTTCGGCCAGTACCAAGGCCCGCTGGTCGAACGCGCCGCAGCGCAGCGCATTGTGGTTCAAGCCTTGCGCATGAGCGGAGTGCGGCGTTTGCACCCGGCGATCGTCCCAACCGCCATCAGGCCTGCGAGCAGCAGGCCATAGCGGCGGGGTTCGGGAATAGCAGGAGGCGGCCGCCACCAGGCTTCGGTCATCAGGTCGAAGATGTATGCCGCGTCACGCGGCTGGTCGGTGGTATTCCAGAACGAAATGTCCACGCCAATTGCTTGATGCAATGAGCGGTCGCTCCCATTCGCGCTGATGATCTCCTGCTTCTTCTCAAGCAAGTTGTAAAACTCCTGCGCTCCATCGATTGCCGGCGACCAGATGATAAAAGCTCCCCTGGCGTTGAACCATTGGATCTCGTCATCGCGGCCAACGATTTCGGCATCAATGTTCCATGTGCTATGGAAGGTAACTTTTGTATGGGGCGAGACCGTGTACAAATATCGGTCGGAATACAACTGCGATAGTCCAGCGTTCCGAAGCTTATCTCCCTGAGGCAGCTTGAGTTCGGCCTCCAGCGAAACTGTGGACAGTGACGGGCGCCCTTCGATTGAGGTCCGGTAGTAATAATCCGGTCGCCCATCGATCACTGCGGTAAGTGGATTATCCTCGATGTCACGCGGAATCTGAGCCCAGAACGATTCATTCGCCGCGCCATCCTGGCGCAGCACCTGCACCTGCCCAATGGGGAAGTAGTAGACATGGTCGACGGTGGGCGTGGTCAGGAAAGGCGTGAGGCCATCGGCCGGGTCGAGATCCTGCAGCGTGTAACTGACGTTGCCAATCC
The DNA here is from genome assembly GCA_036402315.1 of Pseudoduganella sp. Classification (GTDB taxonomy): domain Bacteria; phylum Pseudomonadota; class Gammaproteobacteria; order Burkholderiales; family Burkholderiaceae_D; genus Rugamonas. Next base: position 24,876 of record DASWTB010000077.1, read on the forward strand.
TGGTGTATCCGCTGATGTCGGCGGTCGCAAGACCCGGTACTGCGATCACGGTGAGATAACTCGTGAGCTGGAGAATTTTCCTGGCCAACATATCGCCTCCACCTGAATGATTCAGTCAGAAGCGAATTCTAGCGCTGCCCCAGACGCGCACGCTTAACTTTGAGTTCTCCATCCGCACCGAAAAGCGCGACAAGGCCGGCCTTTTCAGCCGCGCGGCAAACACGGAGCGGCCAGCACAGCGTCGTAAGCCGCGTAGCGCGCTGGCCTGTCTGACAAGGTTGCACAGGGCGGCATCTGCCTGGACCGGCGAGCCTTGCCGGCCGCTGGCCAGGCACGACGGCGCGATGCGCTTAGCTGGTTGGTTATGCGCGGCGAGGCTAAACGGCTGCTGCGGCAGTACGATGCCGAACCAAACTGGAGCCTGCTGGGGCCGGACACCCGCTTGCATTTGCCAGCCGCCAGACCCTGAGTTTCGTTGTGGGCTCACAACGAACCGGCGGCTCTCATTTAACTGCTTAAAGCGCGGGCAGGGTGGGTGACAAAGGGTGAGATTCCTCGCAGGGACGCTGTCTATACTGAAAATTCCCAGTGGCAACAATCCCACCTGCAGCAGCTCACACGAAATGAACAGCCCAGTCATCCGGGAAAGCGAGTTACAAGAAGTCGAACTGCAGGCCATTAACGCCGCGCTCAACCGCGTCCAGGCGGTCATCGAATTCCGGCTCGATGGCACCATCCTGCACGCCAACGACAACTTCCTGAGTGCGGTCGGCTATACGCTCGATGAAGTGCAGGGACGTCATCACTCGATGTTCTGCGATAGCGCCTTTGCCGCCAGCGAAGCATACAAGCAATTCTGGGAGCGCCTGCGCAGCGGCCACTACCAGCATGGCGAGTACAAGCGCTTTGGCAAAGGCGGGCGCGAGATCTGGATCAATGCTTCCTACTCTGGATCCAGGCGACGTACAACCCGATCCTCGACATGAACGGCACGCCTTTCAAAATCGTCAAGTTCGCCAGCGACATCACCGAGCAGGTGCTGATGGAGCAGGGCATCAAGGACAAGGCGGCCAGCGATGCGGCCAAGATCGAGCGCCTGCTCGATGCGGTGGCGCGTGCGGCAAAAGGCGACCTGACCGCCGACGTGCCGACGGGCGGCGAAGAAGCACTCGACCAGCTGGGCGCCGGCATCGGCAAGATGATGGGCGACTTGCGCGGCGTGATCGGGCAGGTGGTGATGTCGGCCACCGCCTTCGCCGACGATGCCGAGGCGATTGCCACCCGCGCCGGCGTGGTGGCCGGCGGTTCGCAGGAGCTGGGCGCCACGGTGGAGGAAATGAATGCCACGGTCGAGGGCCTGACCCGTTCCATCGATGCGATTGCCACCAGCACCGGCCACGCCAACGACCTGGCCAAGGCCACCCAGGATGAAGCCGAGGCGGGCGCCAAGGCGGTGGCGCGCTCGATCGAGGCGATGGACCTGATCAACCGTTCTTCGGAAGACATCGGCGAGATCGTGAAGGTCATCAGCGATATTGCCAATCAGACCAATATGCTGGCCTTCAATGCCGCCATCGAAGCGGCCCGCGCCGGCGAGCACGGCCTTGGCTTCTCGGTGGTGGCGGACGAGGTGCGCAAGCTGGCCGAGCGCTCCTCGCAGGCGACCAAGGAAATTTCCAAGCTGATCAGCGAGTCGGTCAAGCGGGTCAATACCGGCACCTCCATCGCGCACCAGGCCAGCGAAGCGTTCGACCGCATCGTCAAGGGCGTCGGCAAGACCAGCGAGGCGATTGCCGAGATCTCGCACGAAGCCAGGGAGCAGCTGCTGTCGGCGCGCGAAGTCAGCGTGGCCATCAACCATACCGCCGAAGCGGCCGAGCAGTCGGCCGGCAGCGGCGACAGCATTGCCTCGTCGACGGCCAGCCTGAATTCGCGCGCCGGGGAATTGAACAAGCTGGTCGCCGGTTTCGTGGTGTAAGCCATGGAAGCCTTGCGTGTGGTGTCGGCGTCGCCGCGGGCGGACGCCGGGGCAACGGTCGAACTGTTCGGCTCCTTCATGCTGGGCGGGGACGAGTTCGCGCTGCCCGCCCTGTGCATCCGGGAGGTGGTCAACTTCCCCGAGCGCATGACCAGCGTACCGCTGTCGCCGTCTTATCTGGAAGGCATGTTCACCTTGCGTGGCAGCGTGATTCCGGTGGTGAACCTGGGGCGCCTGTTCGACCCGGCGGCGCCGGCGGCCGAAGCGTCGAACAAGATCGCCATCATCGACTACCAGGAAGTGCAGGTCGGTTTGCTGGTTCACGCAACCGGCGAAATCCTGCGCGTGCGGCCCGAACAACGCAGCCGGTTGCGTTATGCGGAGGGTTCGACACAAGGGGTAGTAGGCGGCACCATTTTGCTGGACGAGGGCCGGCGCCTGGTCCAGGTGCTCGACATCGAGCGCCTGGTGCATATCGAGAACGTGCCGCAGGTGCAATCGATGCGGGCTGGCGGCGTGGAAACGCGGCGCCAGTTGCGCGTGGTCGGCGAACGTCGCCATGCGATCAGCTTCCGCGCCGCCGGCGCCCGCTTCGCGATGGAGATGAAGGCGATCCAGGAAATCGTGCGCGTACCCGAGCTGGCCGAATCGATCCTGGCCGGCCCGCTGTGCCGCGGCCGCATGCTGTTCCGCGGCCTGCAGGTGCCGGTGGTGGACTTTGCCGCGCTGGCTGGCGGCCCGCCCGCCCAGGCACATGCCGAGCAGCGCATCCTGGTGGCCCGCATCGGCGAGGCGACGCTCGGCTTCCTGGTCGACGAAGTGGAAAGCATCCTGCATTTCACCAGCGATGAAGTGCTGGCGATCCCTTTGCTGAGCAAAGAGCGCAGCGCCATGTTTGCCGGTTGCGTGGCGCGCGCCGGCGAGGAAGACGTGATCCTGCTGGACCACGATGGCATCTTCTCACGCAGCGAGATCGGCGGGATGGACCTGGGCCACCGGCAGCTGTATCCAGCTCAAGCCCAGGCTGCAGCAGCCAGTCAGCGCAGCGGCCGCAAGGTCTACCTGAGCTTCCGGGTTGGCGAACAGTTCGCGCTGGAGTTGAAGCAGGTGCGCGAGATCATCGACCACGCCGGCGATATCAGCCATCCGCCCTGGCATGCCGGACTACCTGTGCGGGGTACTGAACCTGCGCCAACAGCTCATCAGCCTGGTCGACCTGCGCCGCCTGTACGGCATGGAAGCCGCCGAAGGCCAGGGCAAGGTGCTGGTCATCGAGCGCGAAGAGGGACGCTACGGCCTGCTGGTCGACATGGTTGCCGATATCGTGACGGTCGATGACGGCAAGCGCTTCGCCGCGCCATCGCTGATGAAGACCTCGGCCACGGCGCAAGGCTTGTCAGCCGAATCGAACGAAGTGGTGGAGCTGCCGCAAGCGGATGGCAGCACGCACAGCACCTGTTTGCTCGATCTCGAACGCGTGATGAAGCGAATTTTGCATGTCGCGTAATCGCGACGAAAAAAAAATCTCAAACGCCTCTTTCAGCCGCCCCGGTCTCGCATCGAAGCGCGAGCCGGGGCGCTTCACTTTTTATACAGCCTTTACCTAAAGGCGTTATGCGAAGGTGTTCGGCAATGCCATGGTCGAACGATGTGCGCGAGCGGCTCGCAAGGCGCGCTTCAATGTGCGCGAACTCGCAGATCGACGCAAAAAAAGAAGAAGAAAATCATTCGTGCTGGTTGCGCATCGACAAGCTTTCGTGTACTTTGCGAACTTGAAATCGCGTGAATTTGCAAGCACTGTTTTTTCGAGTGTGTTGTTACCGCAAAAATCGAAGAATAATGGGAACCAAAAACGCATAAGTATGCTTAAAGACCACACGACGACAGCGAAGCCGCTCTCCTGATCACTCGATCAGGCCGGGCGGTTTTTTCTTTGAACGCTGGTCGTATCACGTGGCCCGACGAGGGGTCGAGGAGCTGAGTTGACGCCCCACCCGCGCAATCGTCGCGACAAAGAATTTGAGTCCTGCGCTGCCAAGCACCGGCGCAGGAATCGATGGCTGAAGCGCTGCACTTGTGAGGAGGTGCAGCAGTTCAGCTGGGTGCCGAATTCATTAGCGCAAACCGCAACTCTGTTTGTGCCGATGAATAATTCGCCTGGTCCAGCGCAGGGCCGGACGGGTTTAAAACTTGTGCGTGAATTTTTCCCATCCCAGATGAAGGAGAACTAAAAATGGCAACCGCCGCTAAGAAGAAACCAGCAGCCGCTAAAGCAGCTGCCCCAGCAAAGAAAGCTGCCGCCAAGCCGGCCGCTAAAGCCGCAGCTAAGCCAGCTGCTAAACCAGCTGCCAAGAAAGCTGCTGCCAAGCC
>DASWTB010000078.1:0-8034 GCA_036402315.1 Pseudoduganella sp.
CTGCCGAACTGCATGGCTGGAGTTCCAGCCATGCCCATGCCCAGCCCCTGCGCTTCACGCTTGACGGAACTGAGCACCGTGCCAGCGCCAGCCCCGACGGCCCGGGCGCCTGGCGCCTCACTGGCAGCGGCGTCGGCGCCCGTGCCAGCGAAAGCATCAGCGCAAGCGCCGCCTCCGTCTGCGTCGAAGTGATCGAAACCGGCTCGGGAGCGCTGCAACTTTCTCTCGATGGCCGGCCCACGACGCTGCATTTCGCCGCAGACGGCGCCCGGCTATTCTTCCTGCTGGACGGCGACGAACATGTGCTGGATGACCTGGGCGACGCGGCACCTCGCGCGGCGGGCAACGGCGCCGCCGACGGCCGCATCGCTGCGCCAATGAACGGCCGCGTGGTCGCCCTGCACGTGCGGGAAGGCGAACAAGTCAGCATCGGCCAGCCGTTGCTGGCGTTGGAAGCGATGAAAATGGAACACAATATGCTCGCCACGCGCGACGGCAAGGTGTCTGCGCTCGCCACTGCCCTTGGCACGCAAGTGGCGACCGGACAGCTGCTACTGGAAATCACACCCTGACGGAGACTCCATGACTACGCTGCAAGGCAAGACCCTGTTTATCACCGGTGCGAGCCGGGGCATTGGCAAGGCGATCGCCTTGCGCGCGGCGCGCGATGGCGCGAACGTGATCATCGCTGCCAAGACCACCGAACCCGATCCGCGCCTGCCCGGAACCATCTATTCCGCCGCCGAGGAAATCCGCGCCTCAGGCGGCAATGCGCTGCCGCTGCAGGTCGACATCCGCGAGGAGGACCAGATCATCGCCGCCATTGAAAAAGGCGTCGCGGAGTTCGGCGGCATCGACATACTGGTCAACAATGCCAGCGCCATCAGCCTGACGAACACGCAAAGCACTTCGATGAAGCGCTACGACCTGATGATGGACATCAACGTGCGCGGCACCTTTGCCTGCGCCAAGCACTGCATCCCCCATCTGCAGCAGGCCAGCAACCCGCACATCCTGACGCTCTCGCCGCCGATCGATATGAACCCGAAATGGTTCGCCCGCCACGCCGCCTACACCACGTCGAAATATGCGATGAGCATGATCGTGCACGGCCTGGCCGCCGAGCATGCCGAGGACGGGATCGGCGTCAATGCCTTGTGGCCGCGTACCATCATCGCAACGGCCGCACTCAACGTTGCCCTGCCCGGCGGCGCCCAGTACGGCCGCACGCCGGAGATCATGGCCGATGCCGCCCACCTGATACTGACCAGGGGCAGCCGCACAACGAACGGCAATTTCTTCATTGACGAACAGGTCCTGCGCGACGGCGGCATCACCGACTTTTCCAAATACCAGATGACGCCGGGCGTAGAGCCGATGATTGACCTTTTCGTGGAGGCAGGCCATGACTGAACGCATGCAGGACAACCTTGGCAATCTGGTGTCGCGTAGCGCGCGCCGCAACGGCGGCGCAACCGCGCTGCTGGAAAACGGCGGCAGCATGTCGTACATCCAACTGGACGAGGACAGCAACCGTTTCGCGCACTACCTGCTCGCAAGCGGCCTTCACCCCGGCGACAAGGTAGCCATGCTCAGCCCGAACTCGATGGAGTTCATGGTGGCCGCTTTCGGCATCCTGAAGGCTGGCCTGGTATGGGTGCCAATCAACGCAATGCTGTCGCCCACGGAAGTAAGCTATATCGTGCAGCACGCCGAAGCACGGCTGCTGGTGGCGGACGCGCAGCTTGCCGCGCATCCGGTATGGAGTGCCGCACTGCCCGCGTTTGGCGTGCCGCTGCTCCACTGCGCTGTGGACATCCCCACGGCTGGCGCACCGGGCGCTGTCCGCAACCTGCGCCAGGCCCTCGCCGGCCAGCCCGCCACGCCGCACGAAGAGGCGATCGACGAAAATGCCCTGGCCCTGATCATGTACACCAGCGGCACTACCGGCAACCCGAAAGGCGCCATGCATTCGCACCGCTCCGTTCTGGCCGCCGTGATGTCGAACGCCATCACGGTCTCGATCGTGCCGCAGGACGTGTTGTCCGCCATCCTGCCCTTGTTCCACTGCGCCCAGTTCAGCATGGCCGCAGCGGGGCTGGCCTGCGGCGCGGCCATCTCGATCTCGCGCGGCTTCGAGCCGGCCGCCGTACTGGCGACGCTGGCGCGCGACCGGGTCACCCTGGTTGCCGCCCTGCCGGCAATGTACGGCGCCATGCTGCAGCACCCGGCACGCATGCAGAATGACCTGTCCGCGCTGCGGCTGGCCATTTACGCCATGGCCCCAATGGCGCCCGAACTGCTGCGCCGCCTGATGCAGGAATTCTGCCCCCGTTTCGCGCTGGGCAGCGGGCAGACGGAAATGTTCCCGATGACGGTCTACTTCCCACCCGAGCAGCAGCACCGCACCGGCAATTGCTGGGGCCGGTCGACGCCCGTCAACGACACCGCCATCATGGATGCAGACGGGCGCCTGCTCGGCAAAGGCGAAGTCGGCGAGATCGTGCACCGCGGACCCAACGCGATGCTGGGCTACTTCAAAGACCCCGAGGCGACAGCGGCCAGCCGCCGCTTCGGCTGGCATCACACTGGCGACCTTGGCATGTGGGATGACGATGGCTTCCTGCACTTCAAAGGCCGCCTGAAGGACATGATCAAGACCGGCGGCGAGAACGTGCCCGCTATCCGCGTGGAAGAAGTCCTGCTCGGCCACCCCGCCGTCGCCTTAGCCGCCGTGGTTGGCCTGCCGCATCACGAATGGATCGAAGCAGTGACCGCTTTTGTCTGCCTCAAGCCCGACCAATCCGCCGACGCTGGCGCGCTGCAGGAGCATTGCCGCAGCACGCTGGCTGGCTTCGAGATTCCCAAGCACATCGCCATCGTGGACAGCTTGCCGATGACTTCGACCGGCAAGATCCAGAAGCACGTGCTGCGCGCGAACCACCAGGCGTTATACAGCTAGCCGAACGCACTGACAGTCGGCGGCGCGGTGCGTTCAGCCTTGCGTTTCGCCGTGCGGAACGCATGCGCCATTGCCGCGTGCCGCAAACGCAGCGCGGGTGTCCAGTCCGTATCACCGGGAAGCTGTACGTAAATCACCTTCCAGGCATTGCCAACATTACGCAGGCTGGCTGTGACGAACTGGTTTGGCGAGACAGCCTCACCTTCGTAGATGAGTTCGCCACAATCCACCTCCGCGTAATGCGGGCCCTGGCGGCTGCAAATGCGCAGCCGTGTTCCATCCGGCAGAAACACTGTTTTCCAGAAGAAGCGTTTTGGCTCGACCGGTTTGTTCGCTGCGCGCTGGCGTTGCAGCCACTCGCTTATGGCAACGTCGGCCAGGTCCGCCAGGTTGTGGCCGGTTCCCTGTTCAGCGTAATAGTCGAGCAGTGCGTGCAGGATAGGGAGGCTTACCTCCTGGGTCACTCGGGAAGTCATACTGAAAGCTCCTGAAATTTTTCCCCTTAGAGCGCTATCAGGCCGCAAAAGTTCAAGTTTTCAGTAGTTTCAGTGAAAATTTCAGTAGTTTTCAGTAGTAGTCCGCGACAGCGGTGCACAGGGCTACCGCAGCCGGCGGCGGTTCGCGGGCTCGGCCAGCTCGTCGATGAGAACCGGCCCGCCATTCGAATGGAAGAGGTCCTGGTCTTCCTGACGCCCAATCTCAGTCGGCTGGCGGCTCAGCAGCCGATTCGCGCGCCTGCTTGGGCGGCGGCGGGCCCTTCTTGCCCCGGTAGCGCAGGCGGTACTCCATGTCTTTCACAATGGAACTCGTGGCCCGCACCTCGTCCCAGATGCCATGATCGAGCCGCATCTTGTAGTTCATCGCGCTCATCATGGGCAGCAAGACCTTTTCATAGCTGTCGGCCAGGCGCTGCAGCAGTTCGTGCAGCCGCTCTTGTTCCGGCACATGCACCTGTACCTGCGGCGCCATGCGGCTGCCCAGTGCGGCGATGCCGGCGCCGATTTCGGCCAGGTGATCGGCCACCCGCGTTTCGCCTTCCGCTTGCCCGCCGTTCTTGCGCAGGCGGACGAATTCCTCCACCAGCTCATTCCAGCGCGCCTGCTCCGCGTCCGTCGGCTGGCCCAGCAGGTGCGCCAGGCGCAGCAGGTTCTCTTCAGCGCCTGTAGTCAGGGTTTGCGCCTCGCCGCGGTAGTGGTCGCGCAAAAGTGCGTCCAGTTCGGCGTCATGCATGAGGGCCGACACCTTCGGCGCCAGCTTGGCCATGTTGCGATAGCTGCCCTGCAGCTTGAACGGAGGCTCGGCGCGGTATGCGTCGTCCTGTGCGGCCGACGCGATATAGGCCAGGTTCACCTTCATCAGCGCATTACGCACTTTGAACAGGCGTTGCAGGACTGCGCAGATCTGGTCGATCTCCTGCGAGGTGTAGGCATGCTTCAGTTCCGACGCCGCCACCGGTTCACCCTGCGACATGCGCACCAGCAGGTACAGGTCATGCGGGTCGCGCGAGGCCAGCGGCTGCAGTTCGGGATGCGCAACCAGCGCGTTCTCGATATACGAGAGGGCAAACAACTCTTCCCGCCCGCTCAGCACATCGCCCAGGTTATAGATGTCGGCCCGGTTGGCAAGCATGTCCGGAATCTTGAACACGTCGCCCGATTCGGTATAAGGGTTGCCTGCCATGACGACGGCGAAACGCTTGCCGCGCAGGTCGTAGCTGCGGCTCTCGCCGCGCCACACACCCTCGATGCGGCGCGTGCCGTCAGCCAGGGCGATGAACTTCTGCAGGAACTCGGGATTGGTGTGCTGGATGTCGTCCAGGTACAGCATCACGTTGTTGCCCATCGCCAGGCCGAGGTTGAGCTTCTCCAGTTCCATGCGGGCGGCGCTGTTGCTGGCCAGGGCTGGATCGAGCGAGGTGACGCCATGCCCCAGAACCGGGCAATTGATGCGCACGAAGATCATGCCCAGGCGCTCGCCCAGGTACTCCATCAGCGTGGTCTTGCCGTAGCCAGGCGGGGAAATCAGCAACAGCATGCCCATCGAGTCAACCCGGCGCTGGTCACCGGCCGCGCCAATCTGCTTGGCCAGGTTATCGCCGACCAGTGGCAAGTAGGCCTCGTCGATCAGGCGATTGCGGAAGAAGCTGGACAGCGGCTTGGCCTGGAACTGGTCGAGGCGCAGGCGCGCCTTCTCCTCTTGCGCCAGTTGCTGGCGCAATTGCTGCAGCGAACGGAAGGCCGGCACCACCACGGCTTCGTGATGGTCGAGGCGGCGCAGGAAGTCATTCAGTTGCAGCTTGAGCGTCCGGTTCTCGATGCGCGCATGCTCGCCGAGCAGTCCGGCGACCTGCGCTTCAACGCTGGCCTGCACCACGCGCCGCGGCAGCATGGACAGCAGGCTGGCGGCCGCCTCGGGCAGCAGCGACAGCTCATGGCCATGCTGGCGCGCGTAGCCATGCAGCCATTCCGTGGCCAGCATCCAGCGTTCGCGCCAGGACAATGCGGGGACTTCCCAAGGTGCGGCGATATTGTGGCGCGCGAGGTGCTGCGTCAGGCCGTTGGCCAGTTCGCTGCCGGTCCGGCTAAGCAGCCAGCCCTGCTCCGCACTCGAGGGAACGCCCAACTCGGACAGCAGGTAGCGCGCTGCCTGCGCCAGCAGCAGGGCCCGGGTTTCGCTGCCGTGATCGAGCCAGGCCTCGATATCGAGCAGTTCGGTATCGAGGAAGCACTCCAGCGCTTGCTCGGCTTCCGCCGCCAGCTTGTTCCACAGGCGCTCGCTGTTGAAATGGCGACGCATTAATTCGGCCTGTTCCGCCTGGTGGCGCAGCGATTGCGCAGCAGGCGAGGCATGCACATGGGTCCAGTACAGCAGCGCGACGGCGCGCGCCAGCGGGCTGAATCGCAGCAGCCCTGCCCCCTCCCACAGTGGGACGAGTTGCCGCAGGATCGCGGTGGCATCATGGTCATGCAAGCCCTTCTGATATCCCTCCTGATAGCGCGGTGCAGCGAAACGGCGTACCTGTTCGTCCAGCACCGCGCCGTCCGGCTGCGCCAGTGTCTCCTGCAATTGCTGCCAGTCGATGCCGGCCGTGCCGGCGCGCACGGCAAGCATGAACTGGTAAGCCAGGTATTCACCCCGGTACACCTGCCCGGTTTCGGCCAGGGTCTCCTGGGCCCACCATGGACGCAAGGCCTCCAGGCGCTCGTCTTGCAGCGGTGCGTAGTAATCGGTACCTGCCAAATGGAAGGCCAGTTCGCCCTGGTGCGGCACGATGGCCAGCTCCAGCGTCTGCCGGTTGACAGTGAAGTCATGGCGCCCCAGCTTGATCACGTTGCCGGTCACCAGTTCGTTCTGGTCGCGCAGGGCGCGCTGGCCTTGTTCGCGCAGGTTCTTCAGCTGCCCGCTCAAATCGTCGGCCGCGACAGCGTTACCCAGCTTGCGCAATTCCTCGATGCTGGCCTTCAGCTTGCCCAGCAAGGCATCGGAGGCGAAATACGCTTCCATCTGCGCCGGATCGCTGAACTGGGCCAGTCGCTTGGGCACACCGGCCAGGATGCGGCGGGCCGCGTCGCCGATCGCCTGCACGCGGCGTGCGCGCGCATCCAGCAGCGACTGTTTGCGCCCTTCCATGGCTTCGTACACCGCCTCGCGCTTGTGCGCAATCTCGGCCAGGTAATCTTCCTGTTCGGCGAACTGCCCTTCCAGCGTTTCCAGCTGGGCCAGCAGGCGCGTGAGCAATTCGTCGCAGCGCTCCGGCGTGTCGGCCTGTTCCAGGCTGCTCTCCACGGACTGGCTGAAGAGCTGGAACTGGGCCGCGAATTCGGACGCCGACTCCGCCTGCGACAGCTGCTTGCGGCGCTGGCGCACTTCCGCGCGCAGCTGGTTGACTCCCGCGTACAGGCGCGAGATGGCAGTGAGGATCTGCGTGCGCAAGGTCGCGTCGCCAACCGCCAGGGACCCCAGCAGCTCGTTCAGGCCATCCAGGTTGCGGGCCGTGCGGTCCAGGGCTTCGTTGAGCGGCGCCAGTTCGGCCGTAGTGCCCAGCTGCGGCAGCTGCTCGCGCTGTTTCGCCAGTTCCGCCTCCAGTTTGGCGAAGGCATTGGCCTGCGACAGGAACTGGACGGTGCGCTCGCCCACGCGCGCCTCTTCGGCGCCCAGTTCGCCGTCCAATTCGGCCAGGCGCGCCACATCCATGTAGCGCCGTTCCTTCAGCGTCGCCAGGCGGCCGCGCGCCAGGCGGATCTGTTCCAGCGCTTCGATAAACTCGGTCGGCGATTGCCACAGACGGCTGGCGGTCTCCGCCAGTAACTGACGCTGCTCCTGCGCCGCCTGCTGCAGCACGCGGGCAGCCTCGCGCTGGATCGCCGCGACCTTGTCGAATTCGTCCATCGTGGCGCTGGCCACTTCGGACAGCCCTGCCAGGTCGGCGCCCACACCCTTTGCCTCGGGGGCGCCCAGCCAGTGGAAAGCATCGGCGACGCGGCGGCATTGGCGCAGCAGGCTCTCATAGACAGCGCGGCCGGGCAGCGCGTCGCCGCCACCCTGGCCCTGCTCGCGCACCATGCGCCCGATCGAGTACAGTTCCGACACCCCGCGCACCAGCTCGCGGTTGCCGATCTTGCCGAAGAAGCCCTGGCGCGGCGCCGCGCGTGCGGCATATTCCTCACCCAGGAACGGCGTCTGCCACCACTGCATCGGGTGGTTGCGGGTTGGCTCCTCGCTTTCCGCGGTGAACAGCAGCATGCTGCCATCGTCATAGCGCGCATAGCCATGCGCAATCAGCGGCTGCGACAGGGTCTTGTTGATCAGGTTGTAGGTCAGCAGGACATAGGTGCCGCTGACAACTTCGTAAAAGACGTACAGCACGTCTTCGCCATTGGGCGCCAGCACGCGCCGTTCGAATTGCAGGCCCTCCGGCAGTCCGGAGAACAGGCGCGACTCGCCGCCCTGCAGGATCACCCCGCCGGGAAAAACGATGCCGTGGTCTTCCGGCAGCTGCACGCAGGAAGCGCCAATGCTGTCGACCCGCTGCGCTTGCTGGCTCAGGCGCGAATACACCAGGTACCGCAGCT
>DASWTB010000079.1:0-30226 GCA_036402315.1 Pseudoduganella sp.
TCGAAATGGCCCGTGCTGCGGAAAGCGCCAAATGCGCGCCCAGCGACATTAGCTTCGTGTTTGCATTGTCCACGTTCCAATATGAAATGCTTCACGCGGCCGCACTCCACGCCCAAGGCAATATGCCCGGTGTGCTAAAGAGAATGCGCGAAAGGATGCTTCTCGAACTGAATGTTTATCGACCCGGCCGCAAATTCGACCGGGTCACAAAGGCAAAACCGCAGCGCTACCCAGAAAGACGGCTCAGAAAACCGCTAACTTAACGGCATTAGGAGCTGACCCCGACTTTTATTTTGATCGCAATGCTTCGGCGGCTTGGCGCTGTTGTTCGATGCGGCGAATCTTTTCGGCGACTTTGGCCAGTTCTTCGGGCGGCACGCCGGCTTCGCGGCCTTGCTCGAGGTCGGCCTGCAGGCGGGCCAGTTCGGGGGCTGCGGCTTGGGCGTAGGCTGCGGCCAGGCGCTGCTTTTGCGCCAGTTGGTGGGCGGCGTAGGCTTCAGGATCGGACAACACACTGGCGTCGGGGTGCTCGGCGGGGGCGTCGTGCTGGATTGGCGGCGTGCGGGCGTCGCCGGACTCGCGTGCCTGTGACAGCGGCAGCCAGGCCGGCGTGCGTGTGTCTACCGGCGGGATGGGGACGCGGCGCAGGGCATCGCCATGGCCTTCATCGGCAAGCATCGCTGGTTCGACCTGGCGTTCCGTGGGCGCCGGCGATGGTGGATCTGCGGCCCGAGGTGCAGGAGCGGGCGGCGGGGTTAGCGCGGATGCGCTGCCAGTGGCGGGATCGTGCGCTCCCGGTGTGCTCGCGACGTACCATTGCCCTATGACTGCGGCCACGATGATGGCGATCACCACAATGCTTTGCCAGCGTTTCATTGCGCCTCTGCGATTTCGATTCGCGCCGATCGGCGCACCTGTTCGATCATTTCGCCCAACTGCTTCGTTGCTTTTTGCTGCGCGATCATGCGGCTGGCCTGGTAACGCACCGTTTCCGATTGCAGGGGGTGGGCGCCGTGCACCTGCTCTTCCACCAGCACGATTTCCCAGTAGGCAGGCTGGTGCGGGCCAACCGGGGCGCGGACGGGAGCGGATGGCTTGCCGGGCTGCTGGCTGAAGGCCAGGCTGGCGAGCCAGTCCTTGCTGCCGTTGGCGCTGATCCAGCCGAGGTCCCCGCCTTTGGCTGCGTCGGGGGCGCGCGACATTTTACGGGCGGTTGCGGCGAAGCTGGCGCCTTCCTGCAGGGCTTTCAGGACGCTCTGCGCTTGCGCTTCGTCCGCCACGCGGATGTGGCGGACGCGGACTTTGTCGATGCGGGCAAACAGCTCCTTGTGCTGGGTGTAAAAGGCCTCAATCTCTTGCGCGCTGGTTTCGACGGTCAGCCGATTCAGCAGCGGGCTGCCGGAATCGGTGTCGAGGCCGACGCCGTGCATGCGCTGCAAAGTGGCCACGGCCTCGCTGTCGGCAATTGCTTTGCGCAAGTCCGCAACGGATTCGGCTCCGAAACGCTGGCTGGCCCATTGCTGCACGAAGGCGTTGGCCATGATGCGGCGGGCTTGTGTAGCCGCCAAGCTGCCAGGTTGCTGAAACAGTGCCAGGCGGCCCTGGACGTTCTGGCGGCGGTAGACGTCGGACAGCGTGACGTGAGCCGCTTCGCTGCCTGGAAGCTGGTAGCGCAGCACTTCGATTGCGCCGGCTTGCGCTTGCTGTTCGGGCGTCAGCGCGATTTCCAGCGCCAGCGGGCCTTGGCGTCCGAAGATGGCTTCGAGTTGTTGTTGCGGTATGGGCGGCTGCGCGATGACCAGGCTGTCCAGCGTCGCGCCGGGTAGCGCTTTGACTGCGGCGTCGATGTCTTTGCCGTAGATTTCGCGCAAGGTCGCCACGAGGCGCTCCTCCACCATGACCTCTGGGGCGAAGGCTACCGTTAGGCTGGACGCCTGCGTTGGCGTCCCGTCGCCCGCATGCGTTGCAAGGAGGCGGGCGATGATCAGCTCGTCCAGCGCACTGCGCCGCTCGAGGGAGGGCTTGGTGGCGCGCCGCTGTTGCCACAGCGTGTCGACTGTGAAAGCGTAAATCGGCTCGCCGTTGATGCGGGCGGCCACCGCTGCGCCTGCGGCGACCGCGCCAGGCGAGGCGGCGGCCGGAACCGGCGCGGCGAGTGCGGACGGTGTGGCGGCGGTGGTGCCCGCCACTGCGCTTGCGCCGGCGAGCGCCGCAGCGAAGGCGGTGGCGAGGGCGGCGCGGTGGACGAGGTGGCGGGCGGCCATCAGTTGGCCAGGCGCTCGGCGGCGCGGTTCAGCACGTGGACCACCATGGCGATCGAGTGCGGAATCATCTTCTTGCCCACCACAACGCGGTCACCGTGCGCAGTCGAGGACAGCACGATCCCGCCGTTCGCGTACGAGTAAGTGCCGCCTTGCGTCAGCAAGGGACGAATGTCGCTCCCGCTCGCCGGCACCGGCGTGAAATCAGCCATGGCGGCCGACACCAGCGCGGAGTCGTTCAGGCGTTCGCGGTCGTAGTAGTCGTACACCCACTGTTCCCAGCCCGAGTGGTCGTGTGCGGAGGTGGTCCAGGTGTGGTGCGGCTGCAGCAGGTCGGTGGTATGCAGCACGAAGCCCAGCGACTGCGCGGTCGGCTGCGCCAGGAATTGCGAGAACCAGTACTGGCCCAGGTTGTCGATTGGCTGGAACGGCGCGCTTTCGAAATCGGCATACATCGAAGGCGTGGAATAACCGCCCAGGCGGTAATGGGCTTCGGTAATGCCAAAGGCGTTGTATTTGCTGCCGTCGCCGAACCAGCCTTTCAGGCCGCCGGCGCCGTCGTCCAGGTAATCGCCATACAGCCAGCTGGCTGCCAGGTTGTCGATGTCGCCGGCCACGGCCATCTTGGCGTAGTTGTAGCCGCCAAACGGATTGCCGTGCACATCGCGGCCTGCCGTGTGATTCTGGAAGTGCCAGAAGGTGGTGTACTTGACGATGCTGGCGCCCGCCCCCCATACCGGCGCCATCTGGCAGTTGCCGGTGGTGGCGCCGCAGATATAGGTGTCGGCGAAATCGTCGACGTCATAGGCGCCCTGCCCCAATGCCGCCGCGAACTGGTCGATCGTGTAGCCGGCGCGCGTCACGCCGGCCAGCAGCTTGTTGTAGTTGGTGGTACCAGGATTGGCCTTCATGTAATTGACGGCGTCCAGCACGATACGACGATGCGTTTCCTGCTGCCATGCGTGGGCCGGAAGGCTTACTGCGGATGCTGCCAGCGCGAGGCTGGCAGCGATGGTGCTCAGTTTCATCTGGTGTCTCCTGGTTGAAAAAGAGACCAGACGATAGCGTCAATTTATGACGGACAGATGAAAAAGTCTTCTAAAAATATTAACAAAACTCAGAACTGCTCCCATTCGTCGCCAGCGGTGGTGCTGGCGACCTTGCGTTGCCGTGCCGGGCGCACTGCCACCGCGGTGGAGGCGGCGGGACTGCTGGCATTTCGCAACACTGGTGCAGCCTTCAGGTGGGCCGCGCCGATACGGAAAGCGCTCACCGCGCGGGCCAGAACTTCGGCCTGGTCCTGCAAAGCCTGCGACGCCGCCGCCGTTTCTTCCACCAGCGCGGCGTTCTGCTGCGTGACCTGGTCCATCGACGTGATCGACTGGTGCACCTGGGCGATGCCGGCATTCTGCTCGGCGGTGGCGGCGCTGATCTCGGCCACAATATCGGATACCTGCTTCACGCTGGCCACCACGTCGCTCATGGTGTCGCCGGCGCGCATCACCAGCTGGGTGCCCGAATCGACCTTCTCCACGCTGTCGTCGATCAGGGCCTTGATCTCCTTGGCTGCCGCCGACGAGCGCTGCGCCAGGTTGCGCACCTCGGTGGCCACCACCGCGAAGCCGCGGCCTTGCTCGCCGGCGCGGGCCGCTTCCACCGCGGCATTCAGCGCCAGGATATTGGTCTGGAACGCAATGCCGTCGATCACGCTGATAATATCCACGATCTTGTGCGAAGAAGCATTGATCGACGCCATGGTGTCGATCACCTCCTTCACTACTTCGCCGCCCTGCACCGCGATCTGAGAAGCATTCTGCGCCAGCTGGTTGGCCTGGCGCGCATTGTCCGAGTTCTGGCTGACGGTGGAAGTCAGCTGCTCCATGCTGGAGGCGGTTTCTTCCAGCGCAGCTGCCTGCGCCGAAGTGCGGTTATTCAGGTCGCCGGTGCCGGCCGCGATCTGGCGCGAAGCGGTGCTGACCGCATCCGCCGCCGAACGCGCCGTGCCCACCACGCCGCCGATTTCCCCCAGCAGCTTGTTGAAGGCCACGCCGGCGTGGCCGATTTCGTCCATGCGTTCCACCTCGACCTGGTGCGTCAGGTCCAGCGAGGAGCTGACGTCTTCCATGGTGCCCTGCATCTTGTCCAGGCCACCGGTGATCACCTGGTACATCTTGAAGCCCATGAACGCCACAATCAGCAGCACCGCCACGGTCACCGCGACCAGGACGGTCAACGCCCTCGAATAATCGGCATCACTGTCGGCCTTCACCTTTTCGATCAGCTTCTGGTTATAGGCCACATGGTCGTCCAGGCTCTTCTTTACGCCGGCCGCGCCCAGCGCCAGCGGCGAACCGGCCACCAGCGTGGCGCGCACGCCGTCCATGTCGCCTGCGTGCGAGGCAGCGAGGAACGGCACCAGCGCCTGCCGATAGGTTTCCATAGCAGCCTTGTCCTGCTCCAGCATCTTGCGGTCGGTCTCGTCGAAGATGTTGTTCTTCGCATAATCGGCCAGCACCTTGTCGAAGTTGGCATGGGCGTCGTTATAGGCCTTGTCCAGCCCACTTTTGTCGGGCAGGTTGGAAAACACCGACAGGCGATAGCCGGCCAGGCGGCTGTCGCTCACCGCCGCCTTGGCGGCATTGATGGCTGAGACGCTGGGGATCAGGCGAGTCTGCACCAGCTCCATGCGCTGCTGCGCATCGCGCAACTGCCAGATGCCCTGGGCGCCGACAAACAGCAGGCCAACCAGCGCGATGGCCAGGGTAATGATCAGTCGATTGCTGATTTTCATGATGGGCTTTCTTCCTATGCAAGTGAAATCGCTATCGCGGCCTTAGGAACAAGCAATTGGCCACCGGTAATGATGACGACTATCATCAATTCATCGTTGCAGTCCAACCTTTACTTGAGGAGCTATCATGTCCCCACTCGGCATTTTTCACACCGCAATCGGTTTGCTGGCCCTTGGTTCCGGCTTTGCCGCCTACGCCCTGCACCGCGGCATCAGCCCGCGCAGCAAGACCGGCTTGCTCTACCTCGGCGCCACCCTGGTCGTCAGCCTCACCGGCTTCGGCCTGTTCGCCCATGGCGGTTTCGGCAAGCCGCATGCCCTTGCCGTGCTCACCCTGCTGATCCTGGCCGTTTCCTATGCCGCCGGCTCACTCGGATGGTTCGGCGCCGCCGGCCGCAAGATCGAAACCGTCGGCTATTCGTTTACCTTCTTCCTGCATTTCATCCCCGGCATTACCGAGACCTTTACCCGGGTTCCGGTAGGCAATCCGGTCTTCGAAAGTCCAGAGGCCCCGGCCCTGAAAGCGATTGCCGGCGGTTTGTTCCTGCTGTTCCTGGCCGGTGCACGCTACCAGCTCAAGGCCATGTCGTCAGAACTGCGTCGCCAATGATTCGTGGAAGATCGGCGGCTGGACGTCCGAGCCGAAAGCGTTGTCGAGTTCTTCCAGGCGGCGCAGCGGCACTTCCTTGAGGTCGGCAATCTGCGGGGTCCAGCGCTGCAAACGGTCTGCATCGAAACGGTCCACAGCACAGGCAATTGCATAGCCGCTCATGGCCGTCACACGGCGGCGCGCCTGGGCCTGGGCTTCGCGGATCGACAGCACATAACGCTCCACCGTCAAGCCGGTCGAAGGCGCCTTGCCCACCCTTTCGCGCAAGCGGCTCAGCGAAGCGGTGTGCGTGGCAAGCAATTCCATCAAGCCATGGCCCGGCCGTGCCGTTGTCACATCATGCTCGCCGCGCATCAGGTAGGTGATTGCCATCGGCTTATGGTTGCTGGTGACGACACGGATACTGCCGCCCACCATCGACATGATGCTGAAATAGATCCCGTCATTCACGCCGGCCTTGCCCGCTGCCTGCGCCAGCTTCAGTTGCTGGATTTCGATCAGGATGCTGCCATCTTCATTGGCAAACATGGCAGCCACGCCGGCCAGGGTTGGCGGGGCCGGGTAAGTCGTGTAGTCGCCGAGCGGCCGGAAACCGCGGGTGGCAAGCTGGGTCGCGTAGTCGTCGATCAGGCTCCAGTCGATTTGCTTCCGCAGCGCCGGGCTGTCGCGATCGATGCGGATGTAGGAGGCAAGCTCATCCAGGTTGGAGAGCACGCTCTGCCGTATCTTGTAGGCGGTGCGCAGGAAAGTCAGCAAGCCGACGCCGCAGACCAGGATGGCCGGCCAAAGCATGCCACCGGGCGCGCCCAGCAATGGTATGAGGATGGCGGAGAGCGCGGCACACGCGACGCTGTTGAATACCGAATTCCTGATCATTGCCTTCTTCAGATGCAGCGCCATACACTCTCCCAATCGATGGGAAAATTATAGCGACGCAGATGGGGTTAAAAATGCGCGGATTCTCACCATTCTTCACCATTCATCATGAAAGGTGCTGGCTGAACCAGTCGCGTGCCAGCCGGGCCACTTCTTCCAGCGCGCCCGGCTCTTCGAACAGATGCGTCGCTTCCGGCACGATGTTGATGCGTTTTTTGCAATTGAGGCTAAGGAAGGCCGATTCGTTGAGCTCGATAACGCCTTCGTCGCGGCCGCCTACAATGAACAAGGTGGGCGCCGTCACACGCGCCAGCGCCACCTGCCCTGTCAGGTCGGGCCGGCCGCCGCGCGACACCACGGCCGCCACGCCGTCCTTGCGCTCGGCGGCAAGCTGCAAGGCAGCGGCGGCCCCGGTACTGGCGCCAAACAGGCCAAGCCGCAAGCCGCGCGTTGCGGCGGAGGCGGCCAGCCAGTCGGCGGCCAGGCCGAGGCGCTCGGTCAGAAGGCTGATATTGAAACGCGTGCGGTATATGTCGTCTTCGGCTGGGGTGAGCAAGTCCATCAGCAAGGTGCCGATGCCGGCCGTGCGCAAGGCTCCCGCCACGAAGTTGTTGCGGGGACTGAAGCGGCTGCTGCCGCTGCCATGCGCGAACAGGACTATGCCGGTGGCTCCAGTAGGCACGTCGAGCGTGCCTTCCACTTGACCGGCGGGGGTGGCGATGCTGGCTGTTTCGTGGTGCATGGCGGGCTGTCCTCCTGGCCCACTATACCCCCGGCCAGAATGTCAGTGCGCGCGGATGGCTTTCAGTTCCGCACTCAGCCAGGCTTTGCTTTCCACCGGCGCCGCCGTGCCGCACTTGACCAAATATGGCTTGCCGCTTGAGCTGCTGGTGCTGGCGCCCAGCTCAATGAACTGTTCAGTGTTCTTGACCAGGTCTTTTTTCTCAAGGTAGTCAAGCTTGCGCTGCAGGTGCGTCCTGGCATCGGCGCCGCTGTACCAGCTTCCGTTGCGGTTGAACTGGCAGCCGGAGGACTGCAGGCGCGTCAGCAGCGCATCGACTTCGGCACGCGCCGGCGCCGGCAGCGGCGCGGCCTGGGCGCCAGCGCAAGCCACGGCGAATGCAAGGGCGAGGATCTGGCGCATTATTTCTCCTTCTTGCGGACTTTGTAGGGCGCGAGGATATTCCCGCAGCGGATATTGCCCGCAGCCACGCGCGCGTTAAACGCATGCAGCTCCTTTTCCAGGCTGGCGCCTTCCGCATTCAGGCCGGCTGCCCTGGCATTCAGTTCGTCCTGGCGTGTGTTGTAGGCGGCTACTGCGGCGCTGTCGTTACGATTGACCTGGGCCGCGGCCGCTTCATGCGCCGACAGTTCGGCCGACGTACGCTCCAGCGCCGTTTCATGTTCATGGAAGCGGCGCGACAGGGCTTGGCGCTGGGGGCGCAATTCGCCCTCCTCCGCCATGCAGGCCTTGTAGGCCGGGGTATTGGGCTGCGGCGGCATCGGCTGGGCGAAGGCGGCAGAGGCGTATGTGGTCGCGGCTGTGGCCGCGGCGAGTATCATATATTTCATCTGTGGGGCAAGGTTTTTTAAGGCAACTAACGATTAAGATTTACAATCCTACAACATCCTCCGGCATACCCGTGTGCTAATATGCGGCAGCCTTTTTTTGGCGATCCCAAAAGAGAAGATTTATTGGAGAGACTAGTGAGCATTTTTAGGACTAAGAACCTGGACGACATGGTAGCAGCTACCCGTACCCCGGGCGGCCTGCAGAAAGTACTGGGTCCAATGGACCTGGTGCTGATGGGGATTGGCGCCATCGTCGGTACCGGCATCTTCGTCTTGACCGGCACCGGCGCGCTGACCGCTGGCCCGGCCCTGACGATTTCCTTCGTGGTCGCAGCACTGGCCTGCGGTTTCGCCGCCCTGTGCTACGCCGAATTTGCCTCGACCGTTCCGGTTGCCGGCTCCATCTACACCTATAGCTACGCCACCCTGGGCGAGCTGGTGGCATGGATGATCGGCTGGGACCTGATGCTCGAATATGGCCTGGCTACTTCCGCCGTGTCGGTGGCCTGGTCCGGCTACTTCCAATCGCTGATCGCCGGCATCGGCATCCACCTGCCAACCGCGCTGACTGCCGCACCAGGCGCCGTGCCTGGCGTAACCACCCTGTTCAACCTGCCGGCCTTCCTGATCATGATCCTGCTGACCGCCATGCTGGGCTGGGGCGTGCGCGAATCGGCCCGCGTCAACAACATCATGGTGGTGATCAAGATCGGTGTGGTGCTGCTGTTCATCGCCGTGGGCGCCGGCCACGTTCAACCAGCCAACTGGCAGCCATTCATGCCGTTTGGCCCTTCCGGCGTGATGAGCGCCGCTGCGCTGGTGTTCTTCGCCTTTATCGGCTTCGACGCCGTGACTTCCGCTGCGGAAGAAGTGAAACGCCCTGAGCGCGACCTGCCGATCGGCATCATCGGTTCGCTGGCAGTCTGCACCGTCCTGTACGTGATCGTCGCGGGCATCATGACCGGCATCGTCCCTTACCAGCAATTCCTGGGCGTTGACCACCCGGTCTCGCTGGCACTGCAATACGCCGGTGAAAACTGGTTCGCCGGCTGGGTCTCGCTGGGCGCCATCCTCGGCATGACCACCGTGATCCTGGTGATGGCCTATGGCCAGACCCGCATCATCTTCGCCATGTCGCGCGACGGCCTGCTGCCGAAGAAGCTGTCGCAGGTTCACCCGAAATACCACACCCCGTTCTTCGCCACCTGGATGGTCGGTTTGATCTTCGGCTTCATCGCCGCCCTGGTGCCGCTGAACGTGCTGGCCGAACTGGTCAACATGGGCACCCTGGCTGCCTTCTGCCTGGTATCGATCGCCGTGATCATCATGCGCAAGAAGCGCCCTGACCTGCACCGCGCCTTCCGCTGCCCTGGCGTGCCGCTGGTTCCCGGCCTGGCTGTCGCCTTCTGCCTGTCGCTGATGTACTTCCTGTCGGCGATCACCTGGCTTGCCTTCGGCATCTGGCTGGCACTCGGCCTGGTGGTGTATTTCGCCTACTCGCGCCACCGCTCGGAACTGGGTAAAGCGAAGTAAGCGTCGCACTCTCCCCATGAAAGCCCGCAAAGCGGGCTTTTTTCATTGTTGCGCGGGCACCACGAAAATTGGCACTATCGCCTGCAATCTGCAACACTGAGCCCCGTAGTCAGCTTGTTCACCACCAATAACAACGGGAGAGAGCATGACGATGAAAAGAATGTGCAGCGCGCTCGCCGCGCTATCAGCTGCCAGCTTCGCCATCCAGGCAAGCGCCCAGGAAACTGGCCCCACAGTCACCATCAGCGGCTTCGGCACCGCCGCCCTCACCTCCACCGACACCGACGACGCAGAATTCATCCGGCCCAACCAGGCTTCCGGGGTGAAGAAGGATTGGCGTACCGGCGTCGATTCGAACTTCGGCATCCAGGCCACGGTCAAAGTCAACGACATGCTCTCGTTCACCGGCCAGGGCCTGGTGCGCAAGGATGCCATCGACCATTACCGCGCGCAGGCCGCCTGGGCCTTTGCCAAGTTCAAGGTCAACGATGAATTCAGCGTGCGCGTCGGCCGCATGGGCGCGCCGATCTACATGATTTCCGACTTCCGCAACGTGGGCTACGCCAACACCATGCTGCGCCCGCCGGCAGAAGTCTATCGCCAGGTCACGCTGGATTCTTTCGACGGTGTCGACCT
This sequence comes from Pseudoduganella sp., assembly GCA_036402315.1. GTDB lineage: Bacteria > Pseudomonadota > Gammaproteobacteria > Burkholderiales > Burkholderiaceae_D > Rugamonas. Next base: position 10,280 of record DASWTB010000079.1, read on the forward strand.
GCTGTACCAGCATAGCTTCGGCGATACTTCGCTGTCCGTGCAGCTTGGCACCGGCCGCGCCGACGTCGACCAGCCGGCGCAGAACATCGAGTTCCGCAAGATGCTGCTGTTGCACGTAGTGGCGGAAAATGGCCCGTTCACGCTGCGCTTCGGCCGCGCGCAGGCCGACTTCAGCGTGGTCGACAATCCCACGCTGACCGGACTGGTGACCACGCTGCGCGCGGTGGGCCTTGGCTCGGTGGCGAACATGATGCCGTTGAACGATGTGAAGGGCACTTTTACTTCGGTCGGCGGCACCATGGACTGGAAGAACGTGGTGCTGCAAGCCGAATACGCCATGCGCCGCACCGATACCCTGATCGTGCATGACACCAATTCGTGGTATGCCATGGCTGGCTACCGCTTCGGCAAGTTCCTGCCTTATTACTACCACGGCAGCATCAAGCAGAAGTCTGCCCGCAGCGTGGCAGGCTTGCCGACCAGCGGGCCGCTGGCGCCGCTGGGAGCTGGCGTCAACAACCTGGCCAAGGCGGCCTTGCAGACGTCCGATGCCATCGGCGTACGCTGGGACTTCTACAAGTCGCTGGCACTGAAAGTCCAGGTCGACCACATCAAGCCGAAGGACGGCCCCGGCGCATTCATCAATGCCAAGCCTGGCTTCAATGAGTCGGTGAACGTGTATGCGGTAGCACTCGACTTCGTGTTCTGAGGAGGCAGCCATGAACAAGCGAATCAAGCCGCTGCTTGCCGCAGCGATGATGTGCCTCGCCCTGCCCGCGCTGGCCGCGGAAATTGTGGTGATCGTCAACCCGAAGAACCCGGCCTCGCGCATGTTCAGCGAGCAGGCTGCCCAGTTCTTCCTCGGCAAATCGACCCTGTTCACGCCGATCGAACACACCGAAGGGCCGCTGCGCAATGAGTTCAGCCAGAAGGTGCTGGGCAAGGACAGCGCCCAGGTCAAGGCACAGTGGTCCAAGCTGGTGTTTACCGGCAAAGGTACTGCGCCCAAGGAGTATGGATCGAGCGCCGAAGTGAAGAAAGCCGTCGCCGCCGACGTCCAGGCCATCGGCTACATTGAAAAGTCCGCCGTCGACGACAGCGTCAAAGTCATCCTCACCGTGCAGTAAATCAGCACAATCGCCGAAAAAAATGGGGACGTACCCGAATTTGGGGTACGTCCCCATTTTTTTCATGCGAAGATGAGGGCAATGCGCCACCCCGTCCTCACTTACATCATCGCCATGCTCATGCTGAGCACCCTGGGCGTCTACGTCCAGGAGGCGGGCCTCGATCCAGTCACCACCGTTTTCTTCCGCTGCGCAATCGGCGCCGTGGCGCTGGCGCTTTACTGCGGCTGGAAAGGCATGTTCCAGCGCGTCAACATGCCGCCGCGCGCCTTCAGGCTGGCAGCCTTCAGCGGCGTGCTAATGGTAGTGAACTGGGTCACCTTCTTCGAAGCGATACGGCGCATTGGCATCGCCGTTGCCACCATCGTGTTCCATGTGCAGCCGTTCATGGTGCTGCTGCTTGGCGCCCTGGTCTTGCGCGAACGGCTGGCGGCCAACAAACTGGCCTGGGTCGCGCTGGGTTTCGGCGGCCTGGTGCTGGCATGCGGCGTGCGATTTGACGAACCGATGGATGCCAACTACCTGCTCGGCATCGCCAGCACCCTGACCGGCGCCCTGGCTTATGCCGGCGTGACGCTGACCACCAAATCGATGCGCGGCACGCCGCCGCATCTGACGGCGCTGGTGCACTGCATGACCGGTGCGCTGCTGCTGGGAACCTTCAGCACCATTCCACCCGGCGGCCTGAGTGCCGCGCAATGGGGCTGGCTGGCCACCCTGGGCCTGGTGCCGACCGCGATGGCTTACGTGATGATCTATGGCGCGACGCCGCGCATGGAAACGGCGGCGATTGCCGTGCTGACCTTCGTCTATCCCGCAGCCGCGGTGTGCTGGGACTATGTGGTCTACGGACATTTGATCAGCGCCTGGCAGGTCGCCGGCTTCGCCCTGATCGTGTTGGCGAGCCTGGGAGTCAATCTCGACTGGCGACTTGCTGTCGAAAAACTTTACAGTCGGTAATTGTCAATTCGGTAAGCCATTGATTTCTTTGGATGGCATAGGTCTTGCTTTATGGAATCTCCGTTTAATCAACAATGAACTGAGACCTTAATGAAATTCAAAGCAATCCTCGCAGCACTGACGGTAGCCGCCACCCTCCCGGCATCGGCGGACGTCCTGTACAGCAATAATTTCGAATCCAACGCCAGCGGCTTTACCGGCGCCGGCTTCCTGACTGGCACCCAAGGCTATGGCGCAGTAGGCTTCGGCCAGCAAATGCTGCGCAACAATGCCCCCGGCAATCCAGCTGCCGCTTCGGTGCTGAACCTGAACTTTGCCGGTGCAGTCAGCGACGCCACCCTGAAGCTGTCCTTCGGCGCCATCGACTCGTGGGATGGCAGCAATTGCTGCGGCCCTGACTACTTCAACATCCGAATCGACGGCAACCTGCTGTACCAGCAGAACTTCGACACTTTCGGCGCTGCCGCCTCCGGCTCGAACCTGACCCTGCTGGCCAACCACACCCATCTGGGTTTCTCCGGCTGGGAAGACCAGGCTTACGACATGAGCTTTAATCTGGGCAACCTGGCTGCCGGTGCCCACACCATCGAGTTTTTCGCATCCGGCAATGTCTGGCAGGCAGGCGATGATGAGAGCTGGGCGATCGACAACGTCAGCGTGGAAGGCAAGCGTGCCGCTCCTCCAGCCGATGTACCTGAACCTGTCAGCGGCGCACTGCTGCTGGGCGGCCTGGGCGCCATGGCCCTGGCACGCCGTCGTCGCGCCTGATCGCTTCCAGAGCGCGTCTTAAGCCGGCGCGCCGAACATCGCTTCGGCGCGCTGGAACAGAATCCACGAAGTCGCCACGTATTTGTCGCCGCTGCGCGATACATTCCCCTTGTGCGTGTGGGTAAAGCCGGCCGGTGCGATGATCAGCCTGCCCTGGCGCGCCTCCACTTTGCGCTGCTGGTAGTAAAACTCCGTCTCCCCGCCTTCCGCAACGTCGTTCAGGTAGAACTGGAACAGCAAGGCGCGGTGCAGCGTTTCGCAACTGGCGTTCTGCGGATAGATCTCGGAGTGCCAATGATGGTAGCCGCCGCTGGCCTGCAGGTACTTCTGCACATTGATCGGGCCGCAGCGGTACATCGACTGGATCAGCTCCGCCAGATACGGCCGGCCGCAGCGGTCGAAATTGTCGATACTGAGGGTGACCGGCTGCCCGCTTTCGGGATCGGCCACGCGCGGCGACAAGGCGCCCGTGAGCAGCATGCGGTACTTGTCCATATACGAGGACAAGTGGGTCAGCACGCTGGCCATCATCAGGTTCGACACATCGTTCCACTCCGCGTGCTGGCTGATGGTCAGGTCGTAACTGTCCTTCTTGGCCACGTCCACGCCCTGCCCGGTCTTGCCGCGCACGGTTTTGCCGCTGGCCTCGAAACGCGCCAGGATTTGCTGGCACTGGTCCGGCGACAGGGCGCCGTCGTAGATTTCAATAAAGTCGTCCATGGCGGGCAGCATACGGCAATTCACACTTTCATTTGTTAAGTTTGAGACAGCGTCCTTGCAAAGTGTCTCATTCTTAACAAATGTGTATGCCAAATTCAACAGTCAATTACAAAGTGAGACATTTCGATAGATTTCTTGCGTTTTACTCCATACACTCAGTCCAGTCGAGCGCAAAACGTTTGCGTTACGGCAAATAATATTCGCGCCGAACAACGGCCCGGGGACATACACCTTACACAGAGTGGGAGAATTTTCCATGGTTCAAAAGCAATTCCAGGTTTCGAAAATCGCTGCCGGCGCCAAGCTGCTGGCTGCAGTAGTTGCTGTCAGTGCTGCTGGCCAGGCTTTCGCCGCCAACGACACCACCCGCGTCATCGTGCAATTCCAGCCTGGCAAGGCAGCCGCCGTGAAATCGGCCATCGCTGCCGCCAAGGGCAATATCAAGCATGAAATTTTCGGCATGAACGCGATGGCGATCGAAGTGCCGACCCAGGCAATCAAAGGCCTGGAACACAATCCGAACGTGATCCTGGTTGAAGAGGACGTCAAGCGCCAACTGTTCGCCACCACCTCGCCTTCGACCGGTACGCCTTACCAGCTCGGCCAGCTCGTACCATGGGGCATCAAGGCTGTGCAGGCTGACCAGCTGTCCGACGCCAACACTTCCAACCGCAAGGTTTGCATTATCGACTCCGGCTACGACAACGCCCACGAGGACCTGAACGGCAACGCCGTGACCGGCGAATACGACACCGGCACCGGCAACTGGTACACCGACGAAAACCACCACGGCTCGCACGTTGCAGGCACCATCGCCGGCATCAACAACGCCCTGGGCGTGGTTGGCGTGAACCCGAACAAGAAACTGAAACTGCACATCGTCAAAGTGTTTGGCGCCGATGGCTGGGCTTATTCCTCCTCCCTGACCACCGCAGCCAACAAATGCGGCGCAGCTGGTGCGAACGTCATTTCGATGTCGCTGGGCGGCGGCCGCTCCAGCAAGACCGAACAGCGCGCTTTCGACACCCTGCAATCGAAAGGCGTGCTGTCGATCGCTGCGGCCGGCAACGACGGCAACACCGTCATCTCCTACCCTGCCGGTTACTCCAGCGTGATGATGGTCGCTGCTGTGAACGAAAGCAAGCAATGGGCGGACTTCTCCCAGTACAACAGCAAGGTTGAAATTTCCGGCCCAGGCGTGGCTGTGCTGTCGACCGTGCCGATGGGTGGGGGCTCCGAGTCCAAGCTGTCCGTAGGCTCGACCGTGTACACCCCAGGCGACATGGAAGGTTCGCCAAAGGCCTCGCGCACCGCTCCGCTGGCCGACTTCGGCCTGGGCGACGCAGTCAACAGCTCGGTATCCGGCAAGGTCTGCCTGATCCAGCGCGGCACCGTGGACTTCGCGACCAAAGTGTCGAACTGCCAGGCATCGGGCGGCGTTGGCGCGATCGTGTATAACAACGCAGCCGGCAGCTTCGGCGGCACCCTGGGCACCACCGTGACCTCCATCCCATCGGTCACCGCGACCGACGTTGACGGCGCTGCCATGAAGAATCAGCTCGGCCAGTCCGCAACCGTGGAAGTGAAGGCAACCAACTACGCCTTCTACGACGGCACCTCGATGGCTACCCCGCACGTATCGGCGGTTGCTGCCCTGGTATGGTCCTACTTCCCGACCTGCACCGGCTCGCAGATCCGCGCCTCCCTGACCAAGTCCGCACTGGACCTGGACGTGGCCGGCAAAGATAACAAGACCGGTTACGGCATGGTGCAAGCCAAGGCCGCTTACGACCGCATCGTAGCCCTGGGCTGCGGCAACTAAGTTACTGCTTTCTCCAAGCACGAAGGGCGCCTCGCGGCGCCCTTTTTTTATTCGGTTATTGGAAGCGCTCGTTGCCTACAATGGCGATATTGCGCACGCCGATCCGCTGCGCCGTGGCCAGCACGCCCGCCACCACCTTGTAGGGCGCCAGGCCGTTGGAGCGCAGCTGGATGCTGTCGTCGCTTTTCAGCGCTGCCAGCTTTTCTTCCAGCGCCGCGCGGCTTGCGAGCTGCGCGCCGTTCCACCACAGCGTGCCGTCGAAATCAATTTCCAGCGTCTGGGCGATTTTCTCGATGGCGCCGCTTGGCCGCGGCATGTCCATGCCGATGGAGTGGTTGGCCTTGGGGATGGTGACGATCAGCATGATGATCAGGACGAGCATGACGTCGATCAGCGGCGTCATATTCAACTGGTTCAGCGGCTCCGCCTCGGCGGAAGGTGCGGACAGTGCTGCTTTGCGCGAGTAACGCATGGTGCCTCCTCAGGTTAGTGTTATCAAAACGAACAACTCCGGAGTGAGGCCAATATACCGCGCGGAAACAACAGTTGCGAAAAAATTAGAAGCTGCCCTCTAACTCAACCCAGGTTGGCGCGTGGTCGCTGGGCTTCTCGCGGCCCCGGACGACGCGGTCGACGTCTGCTGCAAGCAGCCGGGGCGCCAGCACGGGGTTCAGCAGCAGATGGTCGATACGCAGGCCGGCATCGCGGCCGAAGGCGTTGCGGAAGTAATCCCAGAAGGTGTAGACCTTCTCGCCGGGGTGCATGCTGCGCAGCGCATCGGTCCAGCCCTGTTCAAGCAGGCGGGCGAAGGCGGCCCGCGTTTCGGGGCGGAACAGCGCATCGTCAACCCAGCGCTCAGGCTTGTAGACATCAAGCTCGGTCGGCATCACGTTGTAGTCGCCGGCCATGATGACGGGCTTCTTCGAGGCCACCAGCTCCGCGCCGCGCGCGATCAGGCGGTCGAACCATTTGAGCTTGTAGTCGAACTTGGGGCCTGGCGCCGGGTTGCCGTTCGGGAGGTAGAGGCAAGCGACCATCAGCTTGCCCACCATCGCTTCGATATAGCGGCTCTGCACATCTTCCGGGTCGCCGGGCAAGGCGCGGCCAAGTTCCACCGGCGTGCTGCCGCGGGCCAGGATGGCGACGCCATTCCAGCTTTTCTGGCCGTGCCAGATCGCGCCATAACCGGCGTCGTTGATGGCAGCTTCGGGGAATTTTTCGTGCGGCGCCTTCAACTCTTGCAGGCACACGACATCCGGCTGGGTTTCATTCAGCCATTGCAGCAGCGCCGGCAGGCGGGCGCCTATTCCGTTGATGTTGAAGGTCGCGACACGCATGGCGACCATTATGCACAAACCGGGTCAGTTGCGGCGCATGACGATGGCCGGCAGACGCTGGCCGCCGGCAGCGCCTGCAGCAAAGTAGCCGGCGATCTCGCCGATTTGCTTGAAGCCTTCGGCACGGTAGATCCGGCGCGCCGCGTCCCATTCGGGATTGACGATCAGGATGGCGCTGCGCAAGCGCGGATGGCGGGCGAACATTTCGGCCAGCGCGTCGCGGAACAGCCGGCGGCCCCAGCCCGTGCCGCGCGTAGCAGGATCGACCACCATCGAGGAGACATAGACTTCTTCGCCGTTGGACAGGTGGGTATCGGCCGCGGCATGGTTGCGCGCAAATCGGGCAGGATTGAAGCCCAGCTCCAGCGGCCAGAACTCGGTGCAAAGATAGCCGTACAGCCGCCCTGCTTCGCCGGCCAGCACCCAGCATCCTTCAGGGGCTGCCGACAGGCGCTCGGCGAAAGCTTGCTCCGTTTCCTGGATTGCCTCTGCAAAGCCGGCGCGTTCAAGCCGCATGATTTCGGCCATGTCGGCCGCCACGGCGGGCCGCAGAAAGAACGACATTACTGTTGCTTGGGGCAGCCTTGTGCCACGCTGCGCACCTTGAAGGCGGCGACCGTGTCGCCCTCGGTAACTACTTTCAGGCAGATCCCGTCATAAGAAACGAAGAAGTGGGTGCATTGGCCACTGGCTGCTTCGCAAGAACGCAGCTCTGGGAACTGGCCCTGGAGCTGGCGCTCCCATTCCGCCCCGGCGTTGCGGTGGTCCGGGCGCCAGCCGGCATCGATGACTTCCTTGCGGGCTTTGGCGTATTTCATGCCGACGAGGTTGTCCCAGGTATTGGCTGGCTGGGGGGTTGCGGCCGCAGTACCGACGGCCAGGGCCATCGACAACGCCGTTATCAATCTGGTGACATTCATGAATTGTTCAGGAATATTATTAAGAACTAAATCAATTATGCCATGCAGAAAGAGCCCCCGGCCAGAGTTATATACAACATTTCAGGAATTCGTGACGCACACTACAACTTTGCCAAAGTTGTTGCCTTGCAACAAACCGATCAAGCCTTGCGGGGCTTGCTCCAGGCCCTCAAGGACGTCTTCGAACAGCTTGATCTTGCCCTCACCAACCCAGGCCGCCATGTCACGGGCGAAGTCCTCATAGCGCGTTTCGTAATGGTCGAGGATGACCATGCCTTGCATGCGGATGCGTTTTTGCAGGATGGTCGACATCACATTCGGCAAGCGGTCCTCGCCTTGCACCGCACCATTCTGGTTGTATTGGGCGATCACGCCGATCACCGGCACGCGGGCGCCGATGTTCAACAGCGGCAACACAGCGTCGAACACTGCCCCGCCCACGTTCTCGAAATAGACATCGATCCCGGCAGGCGCGGCCTCGGCCAGCTTTTGCGCCAGCTGCGGGTCATGGCGGTCGAGAGCGATGTCGAAGCCCAACTGGTCGCGGGCGAACGCCACCTTCCCGGCGCCGCCGGCAATCCCGATCACGCGCGCGCCCTTCAGTTTGGCGAGTTGGCCGACGATGGAGCCGACCGCGCCGGTAGCTGCCGCCACCACGACGGTGTCGCCGGGCTTGGGCTGGCCGATGTCCAGCAGGCCGACATAGGCGGTGAAGGCCGGCATGCCCAGCCCACCCAGCGCCAGCGACGGCTGTTTCATGTCGCCCAGCGCCCGCAGGTCGCTGCCGTCGGACAGCGCGTAATCCTGCCAGCCGGCGTTGCCGAGCACAATTTCGCCGGCCTTGAAGCCAGGATGGCGCGACGCCACCACGCGGCTGACGGTACCACCAACCATGGTCGCGCCCAGTTCGACCCGCGGTGCATAGGCAGGAGGGATTTCGTCCATCAGGTTGCGCATGTACGGGTCAAGCGACAGGTAGAGCGTTCGCAGCAGGACCTGGCCTTCGCCCGGCTCCGGGACCGGCCCTTCTTCCAGGCGAAAGTCATCCGGCACAGGCGCGCCTTGTGGACGCGAAGCGAGAACGATGCGGCGGTTGGCAGTGGCAGTCATTTGATGCTCCTTTCATTATTAGACCAGTCGTCTAGCGATTGAGTACAAAAAAAGCGGGAAGCCAGTCCGGCATCCCGCCCGATTCAAGCGTGCTGCGTTTGATTCAGTACTTGCTGCGTGCCCGCCATCGCCGTATCGAGCGGCGCGCGGTCATGGTTGATCTTGGCGAGCAGGCTCGCGCCAACCCAGCTCTGGTAAAGCGCGACGGCCAGCACCTTGGCGTCCAGTCCCGGCGGCAGCGAGCCATCCGCCATGCCGCGTTCGATGCATTGCCCCAGCCGCGAAGTAATGCCGCTGACGCCGCGATGCAGCGCTGCGCGCAAGGCTTCCGACAGGTCGCTCACTTCAGCGCCCAGCTTGACCGCCAGGCACTGGCTGGATTCGCCCAACTGGCATTCGCGCCAATCCTCAAAATAATTCAGCAGCCCCTCGCGCCCGGTAGCGCCCTGCGCCAGCAGGCCGTCGATGCGCGCCAGGGTGCGCGCGAAATAGCTGTCGATGACGGCTGCGCCGAAAACTTCCTTGGAGCCGAAGTAATGGTAGAACGAGCCTTTCGGCACCTTGGCCGCGCCCAGGAGTTCGGTCAGCCCGACGCCGTTAAAGCCCTTGTGCATGAACAGGGGCATGGCGGCATCGATGATGCCCTGGCGGACGTCGGCGTAATTGGTAGAAGTCATGTGGCACAGGATAGCCAGAATTAGACCAGTCGTCTAGAACTATTTTTGACCCAGGTCATTCCCGCCCACGGCCGTGCCGTGGCACCATACGCGCATGAAGATCCGTAAACCACTCCTGGCCGCGATGCTGGCCATGCCGGTGCTGGCGATGGCCGCCACGCCTGTCATCAACGTCTATAAAAGCGCGACCTGCGGCTGCTGCGAGGCCTGGGTCAAGCATTTGCGCGAGAACGGCTTCAAGGTGGAGGCGCACAACGTCGCCAATCCCTCCGACATGCGCGAGAAGATGGGCATTCCGGACCGCTTCGGCTCTTGCCATACTGCGGTAGTGGATGGCTATGCGATTGAAGGCCATGTGCCGGCGGCGGAGGTCAAACGCCTGCTAGCAGCCAAGCCGAAGGCAAAGGGACTGGCTGTGCCGGCCATGCCGCTTGGTTCGCCGGGCATGGAAGGGCCGCGCAAGGACGCTTACGATGTGCTGCTGGTGCTGCCTGACGGCTCGTCGAAGGTCTACCAGCACTACAACTAGAGCACGAGCAGCAGCAAGGCAACGCCGGCAACGGCCACCAGTGCGTGGCCGACCATGACGGCATTGGGGATCAGCACGCCCTGCTGGTGACGGCCAAGATTCATCCACACGCCGCCAATCGCAGCCAGCAACAGTGCCAGCAAGCCAATGTGCGCCAGGTCCGGCACATGCGCAAAGATCGACACATAGGCCAGCAGGGTCACGCCGGCTGCGGCGATAAAACCATGCAGCATTGCGATCCAGTGCGGTGGATTAGCCTTTTTCCCCACGCGGATCAGCGCCATGACGATGCCGCCGGCAGCGGCGACACCGAACAGCACACAGGCAACAAATAATATTGTTTGGGTATCCATGCGGGCATTCTGCGCCCGCTGCCTGCGCCTGTTCGGTGCGCTGGCTCACGCAGTGGCCATCGCCTGGCGCAGCAGGCGGTCCAACTGCTCAGCATGGGCGTAACCGGGGCTGATTGCGGGTGCGGGTAAAGCCGGCCTGTAGAAAGCACTATACTGTCGCCCCCTGCGCCGAAAAAATGGGGCGCAGAGCAAGACTATCGATACCTGGTGTAACAAATGGAAGCAAAGCCTGAACTCCGCAGCCTCGCGCTGCAATGCCTGGTCGAACCCGGCCCCGCTGCCAAGGTCGCCGCCGTCACTGCCATGGCCGAAGCCTGGGCTGGCGGCGCGCTGGTTCTGGACGCAGCGGCCACGCTGGCCACGCCGTCAGCGACGATACCTGGCCGCCCTGCCCGCCCTGAATTGGTGGCGCCGCGCCTGGTCGGCCGCCGCTCCATGGCGACGGTGGAAGGACGCGCCATGCTGGTGCATGCGCTGGCGCACATCGAATTCAACGCCGTCAACCTGGCGCTGGACGCGATGTGGCGTTTCCCCGCCATGCCGGAACAGTTCTACACCGACTGGCTGCGGGTGTCGAAAGAGGAGGCTTACCACTTCTCGCTGCTGTCGGCCCATCTCGCGACGCTGGGCTGCGCCTATGGCGACTACACCGCCCACGGCAGCCTGTGGGAAATGGTGGAGAAAACCATCGGCGACGTGATGGCGCGCATGGCCCTGGTGCCGCGCACACTGGAAGCCCGCGGCCTCGACGCAATTCCGCCGCTGCGCGCCAAGCTGGCACAGGCCGGCGACGAAGCGGCAGCCGCCATCCTCGACATCATCCTGCGCGACGAAATCGGCCATGTGGAAATCGGCAACCGCTGGTACTGGCACCTGTGCGGCCTGCGCGGCCTTGATCCACTGGCGACTTACGATGAGCTGGTTGTGCAGTACAAGGCCACGGTGCGTGGTCCTTTCAATATGGAAGCGCGCCGCAAGGCAGGCTTCAGCGAAGAAGAGCTGCGCGCCTTACTACATTAAGTAATTATTGCCCTCAAACTGCAGGCGCGCTAAATTTTCCCGACGTCAACATACCGGGAGATCCCTATGTCGCGCCTGAACCTCCTTATCGCAACTGCCCTGCTGGCGGCCAGCGCTGCGCCAGCGATGGCCGGCCACAAAGGCTGGACTGCCTTGAATGCCAGCCGCACGTACACGGCGATTCCCGTTGCCAGCGACGACACCATCAATCCCTTGCGCGGGTATTACCGCTGGCAGAACCAGGAGCTGATTCCCCAATCGGCGCCGGCCAAGGATGCCTACCGCCGCTACTACTGGAAAGACCTGGAGGCGGCCGAGGGGCAGTACAACTTCAGCGCGATCCTGAACGACCTTGCCACGGCCAAGAGCCAAGGCCGCAAGTTCGCCTTCCGCCTGCGCATGATGGCGGGCTACGACGACAACACCATCTATGCGCCCGCCTACATCGTCAATAACGCCAACTGCCTGGCGGGCTGCGGCTTCTGGGCCGACACCGATGCGACTGTGCCCGGACAGACCTTCATCCCCGACTGGAACGACCCGTGGCTGCAACAGCGCTCGCGTGCCCTGCTCACCGCGCTAGCCTCCGCGCTCGGCCCGGACAATCCCGATATCGCCTGGATCGACGTCGGCATGTACGGCCAATATGGCGAATGGGCGCTGCGCTCGAGTGCATACGCCAGCCCACCGGCCGGCATCACGGCTGCGACCGACGCCACCAAGCGCGAATTCGCGAAGATGCATTTCGACGCCTTCCCCAACCAGCAGCACGTGATGTTCATCCCCTACGCCAACAAGGATGCGCTGACATATGGCCTGCTGGAGCAAACCGTCACCAGCCGGCCGGTAGGCTTGCGTGCCGACTGCCTTAGCCGCTACGGCTATTTCGACCAATGGACCAATCGCCCTTCAGAATGGGCAGCCTTTGCCAGCCAGTGGCAGAAAGCCGCATTCGTCTCTGAATTCTGCCCCTTCACCAGCGGCGACCCGCAGAACAATCCCGCCACGGCACGCCAGCAGGCCGCTGCCTTCCATATCACGCTGTTCAGCAACGGGAATTTCGAAACCAGCCGCCCCGATGCGGAGCGCTGGGGCGCGCTGACCGCATCCGAACAGAATGACTTGCTGATGATGGCGCGCGAATCGGGCTACCGCTATGTCGTCGCCAGCAGCACGGTCAACCTGACCGCCGGCGGCGCGCTGACGTTGACCACCATGCTGCGCAACGACGGCAGCGCCCCTTCCTATGAAACCTGGCAGGTCAATGCGGAACTGGTGAATCCTTCAGGCTCGGTGGTCTGGTCCGGACAAACGTCCGCCAACCTGAAGTCACTACTGGGCAGCGGCGCCAGCGCCAGTTACCAGAACAACTGGTCGCTGCCGGCACTTCCTGCAGGGGACTACACCCTGCGCCTGGCGGCACGCGATACGAGCGCCTCGCCACGCGCGCCTTTGAAGTGGACCATCCGTGAACGCGCCGCCGATGGCACGCTGGCCGTGGCAACGCTGCGCCGGCGCTAGGCAGTCGGAAGCCAGCGGGGCTTGGTGTCCGTGTGCAGCTCATGCTGCACCGGACCGTCATATTCAGGCTCCATGGTGCCCAGCGTAATGGCGATACGGTCCGGCGCCTGCGTGCTGCGCCAGGTCAGTGTCGAGCCGCACACCTTGCAAAAGCCGCGCCGTCCATGGTCGGAGGAATGGAATTCCGTCACCAGGTCGGCGCCCTTTTCGAACCTGAAGCCAGCGCTCGCAACATTGGCGTAAGTACCCGCCGCCGCGCCGTGCTGTTTCTGGCACATGGTGCAATAGCAGTGGCTCGCACCGCGTACCGAGCTTTTCTCGGCCTTGTATTCGACGCCGCCGCACAGGCAGCTACCGCGCAGATACTCCGTCATGCTCCATCTCCTTTGAAGGAATGCCGGGAATGATAATATATCCAGGCACCCAAGGGAGACGCACATGACGACCGAAGCCATGCCTTTTCGCACCCTGCTCTACCGATTCATTTTTTTCGACTGGCTGTTCAAGGACGTGAGCGCGGCGCGCAGCGTGATCGAGCGTCATGCGGCCATGCAGCATAACAAGTACATGAGCCGCTACCTGCCGATATATTTCCGGCGCTGGACCGTCATGGCGACTTTCGACTTCGGGCTTGGGTTCCTGTTCGAACGCGTGCTGCAGGCCACTGTGGTCTCGGCCTATTTCTTCACCTGGTCGTGCGTGACGATGGCTGGAATGGTGGTGATTGCCGCCGCATGGACTTTCCTGACCTTCGGGCGGTTGAGTTGATGGAATTTTGAGCAGCAGAATTATTCTCATTAGAATCATGGCTTTAGCGTATGGAGGGATTCCTTGTTAACAGACTTTTCCACAGAAACCGTTAACAACTCCCTGCAGCGCCGCCTCGACCGTTTCGAGCTGTTCGACAGCATGGACAGCCCCGCCCTGAACCTGACCTTCGTGCTGGAACTGCCGGATTTCCGGCCCTGGTGCAGGGTGCAAGGCCTGCCGCCTTTCCATGTGATGCTGTGCGCTGTGCTGCGCTCTGTGCTCAAGGTGGAGAATTTCCGCTACCGGCTCCTGGACGGCAAAGTGATTCGCATCGACCGCCTGACGCCATCTTTCACCGTCAAGAACCAGCACGACGACTTGAACTTCGCCCAGTTTGAGTGGTCGGACGATTTGCGCGAGTTCGTGGCGCGCGGCGTGGCGGCACGCGAAGAGGCATCGAACATGGACGCGCTGAATCGCAAATACCGCAGCATGACGCCGCGCGAGGCGAAGGAACAGGTATTCGTTACCTGCATACCGTGGCTGAACTTCACATCAATCCAGCATCCCACCGCGGTGCTGGCGCAACCGGATATCCCATCGTTCGCGTGGGGGAAGTTTCGCGATGCGGGTGCCGGGCGGCTGGAGCTGCCGTTCTCGGTGCAGGCGCACCACGGTTTCGTCGACGGCTACCACATTCACCTGTTCGCCGAACAAGTGGCCGCCGAATTGACGGCAATGATGCAGGCTTAGGCCAGGCGGATGTCGCGCGCGCCTGCCGCGGCAAGGCGCAACAGCAAGTCTTCCAGCGCTTGCACAGGGGCCGAGCCGAGGTCCAGTTCAACCGCGACCATGGCTCCTTCCGGACGCGGATCGCTGGCGAAATGCACGACGCCGTACAGTCCCTCTTCGTTCTCCAGGTTGGCATCTTCCGGATCGAACCAATCCATGAACCACGGCGCCAGCACCGAGCCCACTTGCGCGGGAACGAGCCCGCCGACACGCAAAGCCACCGCGTCCCACAGGAAAGGCGCGACATAGACAATGGCAGGAGGAATCGGCAAGGTGTGCACGCTGAACTGCATGCGCGTGTGCGAGTCGACCGAGAGCAACTTGCCCGCTTGCGTACCGCGCCTTGGAACGAGGTCTGCCCGCATCGGCAAGTCGTACTCGCCATCAACCGCCAGGCTGCCATCGTCGCGCCGCAACGCCGCTTCCACATGCGCATGCCCGGATGAAGCGACTGCATCGGCAAGCGTGGCGGCATAGGCCATGCGAATGACCGAGAAAAGCTCCGTCATCGGCTCACAGCATGTTGGGGAGGGTGATGTAGACCAGGCCACTTAACAGCAACAGCGAAGCGCATGCAACGAGGCGATTGAGGGATTGCTCCCAGGCGTGGTCGCGGGTGCGCGCCATGCGCGCATCGGCTGCGGCCTGGATGCGTTCGAACTCTTCATCCGTCACCGCGGTGGCGACAATGTGCATGGGATTGTGCAGCAGCTGCACCGCGTCGTCGTATTGGTGCGCGAGCCAGATGCAAAGTACCCGCCCTTCTTTCGACGGTTTGGAAGGCTCGAATACCGGAATGCCTGCGCGGGACAAACGGTCCCACGCATCTTCGTATTCGAGCTCACTGTTTGTGACAAAGACCTTGCGCATGGGGCGGTATAGTAACCGCCAAGGGGGCCTCAGAAACTCTCAGAATTTCACTTATCAAATAATTTTATTTGATGGCGCACGCTTGAAGGCCCTAGCGAAGCCGAACAGTGACTCCGGCTTCGCTCCCTTCAATTACTTGCAGGTGAACGTTGCAATACCACTGTAGCTAGTCTTGTTCTCGTTCGCCACGACCACGTTATAGATCGCAATGACGTTCACTGCGCCGTTGCCCGCATCGCCGACTGCAACCATGCCACCATTGCCGGTGCCACCCAACCCGCCCGAGATGTAAGTGGCATTGCCGGTCTTGACTGTGCCCGACAGATTAACCGTACCGCTGGCGCCGGCACCAGTGGTGGCAATCACCAGCGAAACATTGGCACCCGCCCCATCAAAAGTAACGCTTGCGCTGCCGGTAGACGTGCCAAAGTTATCCGTGGACCTTACGGTTCCGCCAGAATAACCCGGTCTGGTGAATTTGCCCGAATTGCAGGTCATGCTGCCATTTGTTGGGAAGGTCTCAAGGCTGTTGTAAACAGAGTAGTGAAACGCGTCAAAGGAATCTCCGGTCATGGTCAAGGTGCTGCTGGCAAACTTAGCCGTGCCGACGCTCCAACGACCTTGCGCGAAACTCGCGTTACCAGAAATATCCTGGGTTGCGATTGTCGTTCCCGTTAGGGTGGTACTCCCCATGACCGTTACTGCCCCGTCACTGGTCTGCGTCAAAGGTGATGCAATTCCGCTCATCTGACCCAAGCGGCCAGTCATCAGGAATCGCGGCTTCGCTCCTGCAACGAAAGGCGCATCGACCGAGCCAGGGTTAGTGTTCTTGTTTTCAACGGGCGGCTGGACTGCCGGCACAACAATCCCGGAGTCCTTGGATGAGCTGGATTCACCACCACCGCCACCACCACAACCGACCAGGGTAAATGCTGCGGCTACTGCCAACGAAAGAAATTTAATGTTCATGTTCTTCTTGAAAAACTACGCAACTTCAAATATCCGATTTCTTGAGGTGCGTAAATTCCTCATGAAACCAGTTTTCCTCAAAAGGGATTTCGCGTGCGCCACCCGATTTCAACGGACGTGACGATGACCTCGCTCGATTCACGCGTTCCTTTTTTTCACTTGCGAATAGATTG
The DNA here is from genome assembly GCA_036402315.1 of Pseudoduganella sp. Classification (GTDB taxonomy): domain Bacteria; phylum Pseudomonadota; class Gammaproteobacteria; order Burkholderiales; family Burkholderiaceae_D; genus Rugamonas. The sequence goes on from DASWTB010000079.1 coordinate 26,698, forward strand.
GTTCGCTAAAGGCCGAGCTGTAGCGTTTTGGGCGTCAATAGCCGCTGGGCAAACAGTCCAAAAACGATTAACGACTGAAAGCAGATGAAGTCATTAATGATGCATTTGAGCACCAAATGTTCCCAATTCACATCTCTTGTAGTTGTGAAGTATAGCGTTACCAGGCATCGAGATCAATTGCTCGACTTACATTTTCTTAAGCTTCTAGAATAAATAGCCAATATTTGAGATGATTTTAGTGACATTTGGTGATATTTGAAGATGACCCACCTCACCTGCCACTTTCGCAAGTCATCGTGGATCTTGCTTAGCCATCTGTGTCTGGCCATTGGGCGCTAGGGCAAACCGTTCGCGGTCCGCACCGACAATGAACCATCGAATTCGGTTCAGCTCGTGGGAACCGCTGGGTCATTACATGTGGCCAGCCAACAGAAAATTGCTCAGCCAAGATAAACATTGCGAGACTCCTCACCAGTGGCCGAATTTAGAAATTTCACGTATTTCACCCTCCCAAGATAATAATTCCTTAAAAATCTTCCGAGGAGCACAACGTAAACTAGCCCTTTAACGTCATCGATAGACAAGTCCGGATCCAGAATCCTAAATTCGCAATTCAAAATCTCACCGGATGCCTCCAGTCCCCCAATCTCAATAACATCAACCCCTTTTCGCTCTATAAAAAACGCGTCTTTTCCGTTCCTGTCGGTTCCTGACGCTTCAAAGTCAGTATAATCCAGCCGCATCCTAAACCCCTTTCAAAGAAATTATTGCTCTACCGATCATTTCAGGATCGGAAAAATAATCAATAGAATTCGACATCATGACGATTTTAAATGCATTCATGACTTCCGCGACCGTTGGTTTCCTGCCATAGCGATCAACGTATTCGATTGCAATCTTTGTCAACGCCAGACTGAATTCATCTAATGATTTATCTCCAACACTTACAGTCTGTCCGCAGAACTCTTTTTCATCCCACGCCATGAATGCCCCCATTAACAATATCTATTGAGTAAAACATTAATTTTCTGATCAGTAAGAGGAATCTGATTACCAAATAGATCAGAATCGGCCTCACCGATATCAAAATGCCATCCGCACTCATTTAGTTGAGCAATTGAACAGGTAACAGCATCCAGCGTATTGCCCTCGAAATAGAGGGTCCAAATACCATAGCCCCAGATATCAGCATGCATAAAGTCGTCAATCTCATCCATGGTTTCGCTAGTAGCCCAGCCCAGCGGAGACGACAATAACCGACTGACGGTTTCCTTATCTTGCCCAACGGCTACTGGGCCAATTAGTCCATTCTTAATCCAGGAAATAATGTCTACTTTTATTTTTTCATTCATGTGATTGATTTTTCAGTAACTCGATAGCTAGATTTCCCCAAGAATCCCCCCGGTAAGGGTAATCATTGTTCGTGTTGGGTAGCACAAAGAAGTCAGCCTTCCCTCCACCATATAATATTCAGAAACAATTGCAGGTCGATCCAGATTTACATACTCGAAATCGTAGCTCGTGGCCCCAGCTATTTTTTCATGGTGATTCTTTGACCTAAATCCCTTAAAAAATTCCTTCTCCACACCTATGTTAACCGTATTTCCTGCGAATGCCTCCTCCCCATAGACGGATGCCATACACCTTAATAGAAAGCCATCGATCCCCTCATGCACAAGAGCAAATCTTTCACCTTCGTCATACAAAAATATTCCTCCTGAAGAGTTATCGATGCAAAGTGAATGCCCGACAAAATCGCATCCAAAAAACGTGTTGCCCGCAGGAACTTTCATATCTGAATATTTTTCTAGATAGACCTTACTAAAAAGATCAAAATCAAAATCACCCTCCCACCATTCAAAAATTCTAGGCCGGCCATTTTCCTGGCTCCCGAATCTCGTCAAAAATTGCAAGTGCTCATCACGCAAGAATATATTCTGCGCCTCCGCAAATTTTCGGATCTTTGCCTTGTCAACAGACCTTAGGTCACTGACATATGGCAACAACAACTCAACCAATCTTCTTAACATATCTATTTACCTACCTTTTTCCCGCTATTGGCGACATTATTATAAACAGCATGATTTGACGGATTACCACATGTCAAGTACGGCCCCATTTGATTTGGAGACAGGCTACCAGCATTAGGCGCTGTGTTAGGGTATTTATTTGGTTTGGTCGATCGCCAAATCGTGGCCGAGCCAGTTATGGGATTAGGGTTTTGTGCAGCGGCAGTACAGGCCTTCGGTTCGGCGCAAACACCAGGAGTATTACTAAGTTTCCCATCTTTATCCATCACTCTTACGACTCCGTTTGACTCGTCCAAAGTTGTGGTTCCCACTTTAAATTTCCCCTCGCCAAATTACTTATCTAGAGTAGCCTGCAATCTAGCAATTCCTTCCACAGTTTTAGGCGAGGACAAATCTCCAGAGATCCCAACACTAACCGTGCCATCTTGATGGGTAAGAATGGGCAAAGGTGCGATCTTCAGGTCGCTGTTGGACTCCTGGTGGCTGCCGGTGTTTTGCAGCGCTGTGATGTCGATCGTTTTGGCGGTGATGTTGACGTCATTCCCGGCCAGCACGTTGCTCGATGTTTGGGTGTACTTATCGCCTGCCGTCAGGTTCACGTCGCCCTTCAGGCTGGAAACGTTGGAGGCCACCTGGGTCACCTGGTCGCTGTTGTCCTTGTGCTTTTCGTTGTGGTAGCCCGAGAAGCGCTCGGTGTCGGAAATGGCCACCTTGCCGATGGCCTTGTTGTTGCTCTGGTTGGCGTTGTGGAGCGTGTCCTGCGCGCTGGTGATGGTGAGATCACGGGCGGCGTTGATCGACAGCTTGCCTTCCGAGACGACGTTGGCGCCGGTCAGCGTGATGTCGCCAGTCTGCGTAGCCATGGTGGTGCTGCCGCCGACCGACAGCTTGGTGCCGGTCACGGTGTCGGTGCCGCCATTGCCGGTGCCATTATTGTGCAGCACGCCGATCACTTGCGTCGAACGGGTATCAATGCTGAAGCCCGACTTCTTCGTATCTTGCGACCTGGTTTCCGTGTTGTGGGCCACGTCGAACTTGATGCTGTCCTTGGCCAGCATCAGGGCATTGCCTTCGGCGCTGATCTGCGCGCCCTGGCTGGTGATCGAGCCGTCGGTAGCAAGGATGGTCAGGTCTTTGCCGGCAGTGAGGGTGCTGGTGCGGGCCTCGCTGGTGGCGTGGTTTTGGGTGCTGTTCGTGCTCTTGTTGCTGATTTGCGCGTTGACGACCGACACGGCCGCCATCCCGCCTTCTGCCGCGCCTTCTGCCTTGGCGAATTCCTTGCCGATGAAACTGCCGGACTTGGAGTTCTCGGTGCTGGACTTGTAGGCGCCCTTGAAGGCTTTCACCGGGTTGACTGCGAAGCCTACGCCAAAGCCGGATGACTTGCTCTGGGCGTTCACCTGGCTCACCGAAGTGTTCTGCGCTGCGGCCAGGTCGACGTTCTTGCCGATCAAGGTGAGGTTTTCCTTGGCGGCGATGTCGGAGGCGACCACTTGCAG
>DASWTB010000080.1:0-3688 GCA_036402315.1 Pseudoduganella sp.
AATCGTTTTCCTTGCCGCCGGAAGGAGCAGCCATGCGCATTGCCAACCTGAAGATCGGGACCCGCCTGGGCTTGTGTTTTGCGATTGTCTTCGCATTGATGGCGATGCTGATCGCCGTAGGCAGCCAGCGGCTGACAGACATCGGCGAACTGAGTAACACCATTATCGACAAGGACTGGGTCAAGGCCGACGCCGCAGCCACGGTTTCCGCCACCACACGCGCCAATGCGGCACTGGTGCTGCAACTGTTGCTGGTGACCGATCCCGCGCAAACTGCCGAATTGCGCAAACAGGTGGAAAAGAACAAGGTCACCATCACCGAGGCGCTCTCCCGGCTCGATAAGCTGGTCTACCGCCCCGCAGGCCGCGAGCTGCTGGCTGAAGTGACCAGGGAGCGCAGCGCCTATGTGCAATCCTTCAGCAGCGTGCTCAAACTGCTGGCGGAAGGCCAGCGCGAACAGGCCACCCAGCGCGCCTTGTCGGAGACCATGCCGCGTCTGGCCACGCTGCAGGCAACTGTGGAAAAGCTCGCCGACCTGCAGGACGGCATCGTCACGGCCAATGGCGCCGAGATCAAGCAGCACATCGGCTCCGCCAAAACGATGATGGCGGTACTTGGCCTGGCGGCAGTAGTGCTGGGCGTTGGCTGTGCCTACTGGGTGACGCGCTCGATCACGCGTCCGATCAACTATGCGTTGCAGGTGGCGCGCACCGTCGCCTCGGGCGACCTGACCAGCCACATCAAGGCCCACTCGCAGGATGAAGCAGGCCAGTTGCTGCAAGCCCTGCGCGAAATGAACGACGCGCTGTCCCAGATCGTCGGCAAGGTACGCAATGGCACGGTGGCGATCGCTTCGGCTTCCGGCCAGATTGCGACCGGCAATATGGACCTGTCGGCGCGCACCGAGAACCAGGCCTCTGCGCTGGAGGAAACCGCCTCCTCGATGGAGGAACTGACGTCGACCGTCAAAGCCAACGCCGACAACGCGCGCGAAGCGGACAAGCTGGCCAGTTCCGCGTCCACCATCGCCCTGCGCGGCGGCGAAGTAGTATCGCAAGTGGTGACGACCATGGACTCGATCAACGACTCCTCGCGCAAGGTGGTGGACATTATCGCGGTGATCGATGGCATTGCATTCCAGACCAATATCCTGGCCCTGAATGCAGCGGTGGAAGCGGCACGGGCAGGCGAGCAAGGCCGCGGCTTTGCCGTGGTGGCCAGCGAAGTGCGCAACCTTGCCGCACGCTCGGCCAGCGCCGCAAAAGAGATCAAGGAACTGATTTCGACCTCGGTGGAACAGGTCGACGCCGGCGCCAGGCTGGTCGCCCAGGCCGGCGCCACGATGGAAGAAGTGGTGTCGGCGGTGCAGCGCGTGACCGGCATCGTTGCCGAAATTTCGCTCGCTACGCGCGAGCAAACCGACGGCATCGAACAGATGAACACCGCCATCATGCAGATGGACCAGACTACCCAGCAAAATGCCGCGCTGGTGGAACAGGCCGCAGCGGCGGCTTCGGCCATGAGCGATCAGGCCGCCGAACTGGAAACCCTGGTCAGCCAGTTCCGCCTGTCCGCAGAGGCTGGCGGGCGCCAGCGCCCGGCCCTGCCCCCCACAATCACGCAACACCCCGCGCTTGAGCCACCTCAAGTAACAAATAATTGATTTCCGCATGGAAACGGACTGATGTATAATCGTGAACTTATAATCTGAGCAACAAGAAATCACGTAACAAGGGTCCAGAAGCGGCCTGTGATTTCACAAATTGTTGCCCAGGGAACGCCCGAAGTAGCGTGCTTGGCGCTGCGAACAGCCTCGGGCAAGCCATCTGCTTTGCTCGAAATCAGCCTTTATGCCAACGTTGTCCGTATTTCGAATGCGGTTGTGTTAGCTCGATTATTACGAATGATTTATAAAAATGAAACTGTCTCTTAATATCTTTCAAAAAGTCCTGATCACCCTGCTCGTGGTTACCCTCGTGCCGCTGTTCGCCCTTTGGTACCTGGGCAATTCTTCTGCCGAGCAAGAACTGACCACCAAAATTTCGGAAAACCTGGTCGCTACCACCGACACCGTGGCGACCGGCGTTTACGGCTGGGATGAGACCAATATGCGCGCCATGCGCCAGGCCGCCCGCCTGGATGACGTCATCTCGATGAATACCGCGCGCCAGACCCCGATCCTGATGGCAACCGCCGCCTCCTATGAATGGGTGTACCTGATCCACACGCTGAACACCGAAGGCAAGGACGTGTCGCGCAGCGACGGCAATCCAATGCTCGACTACGGCGACCGCTCCTACTTCAAGGCCATCATGTCCGGCAAGGAAGAAGGCCGCCTGGTGGCGATCGGCAAGACCAGTGGCAAGCCATCGCTGAATATCGGCGTGCCAATCCGCAATGAAAACCGCACCATCGTCGGCGTGTTTGCCATGGCAATGGACCTGGGCGTGGTGTCCCGCACCGTGACCGACATCCGCATCGGCGAAACCGGCCACGCCATCCTGCTGGACGGCGACAAGAAGGTCATCGCCCACGGTGACGCGACCAAGATCAAGTCCGCACTGCAAGACTTCAGCAAGCACCCTGCCCTGCAAGTGGCAGGCATCACCGACGAGCCAAAAGTCTATATGGACGGCGACGTGAAGATGGTTGGCTTCGTGCGCAACCTGCCACAAGGCTGGACCGTGCTGGTTGAACAGCAATACGACGAAGCGTATGCTGCCATGACCAAGATGCGCAGCGAAGCACGCGTGCTGATCCTGGTCGTTATCGCCCTGGTGGCCGGCCTGGCATTCATTCTGGGCAAACAACTGACCCGTCCGATCAACCACCTGACCGACATCGCTGAAAAGCTGAGCAAGGGCCAGCTGGACGTGACCATCCCGCAAACCAGCCGCGGCGACGAAATCGGCTCGCTGGCGCGCGCGGTGGAACGCCTGGGCGTCAGTATCCAGATGGCGATGGATCGCCTGCGTAAGAAATAATCGGTAAAGGCGAACTGATATGGCACAGCCAGAGTTCACTCCCTTCGTAGAGCTGCTCGACAAGATCGCCGGCTTCTGCGCCCAGGGCGAAACCGCGACCATCATGCTGGTCAGCGATGACAACCGCATGGCGCAGATCCACCTCGACAACGGACGCATCGTGTTCGTCCTGTGCCGCGGCCGCCGCGGCCGCGACGGCCTGGACATCCTGCGCACCATCCAGCGCGCACGCATGAGCATGGATCGTCCGAGCGTGGGCAATAACGAACCGCTGCCGTGGTCGACCGAAGCGATTCTCGACTACCTGTACGGCAGCATCACCGAACTGCCGGAAGGCAGCTCGCCAGCGTCCACGCTGCTGGCCGGCGTGGCGCGCCGCCCGGCGGCCGCACCGGAACCCGCCAGCAAGCCAGCCAGCAAGTCGGCCCTGACGGACGCCCAGCGCAGCATCTTCGAAAACACCCTCGCCACCTACATCGGCCCGATGGCGGCCATTGTGTGCGGCGACTATTTCGACGAAATCACCGACGTGCGCATGCTCGTGCTGAAACTGGCCGGCGAGATTCCGAACGCCGACCAGGCCGCCAAGTTCAAGGCAGAGATCATCCAGGCCCTCGGCATCCGCCTGTAACTCGCATCTAAAAAGTCGGGGTCAGCTCCGGCAATCGGACATTTTGCGCGCAAAATGTCCGATTGCCGGAGC